>JAYUKI010000646.1:0-1135 GCA_043764595.1 Myxococcales bacterium
GGCGAGGAAGAAGTTCGCTCGTCCATTTCGGAAGGCTACCGCTTCGTCCGCGAGGTCCTCGGACCGCTCAACGTGGTCGGCGACATCGAGGGCTGCAAGCTCGAGAACGGCCGAGTCATCACGCCGAAGGGCTTCAAGGACGCCTGGGACAAGCTCTTCGCCGCGGGGTGGAAGACCATGAGCATCTCCCCCGAGTTCGGCGGAGCCGGATCGCCCTTCAGTGTGCAGATCATTCTCGAAGAGCTGATGAGCGGCGCGAACGCGGCCTTCAACATGTACCCCGGTCTTGCGTACGGCGCGGCCGAGGTGATCGCGCACTTCGGCACGCCCGAGCAGAAGAAGCTCTATGTGGAGCGCATGTTCGGCGGCAAATGGGGCGGCACCATGTGCCTCACGGAGCCCCACGCCGGAAGCGACGTGGGCTCGGCGAAGACCACCGCCAAGCGCAACGACGACGGCACCTACAGCATCAAGGGCACGAAGATCTACATCTCGGGCGGTGACCACGACCTCGCCGAGAACGTGATCCACCTCGTGCTTGCCCGCGTCGACGGCGCGCCCGCCGGAACCAAGGGCCTCACGCTCTTCGTCGTGCCGCGCATTCGTCACGACGAGAGCGGCGGCCTCGGCAAAGAGAACGACGTCCAAGTGACGGCGCTCGAGCACAAGATGGGCATCAACGGCTCCGCCACATGCGTGCTCACGTTCGGGGACAACGACGCCTGCGTCGGTATCCCCGTCGGCGGCGAGGCAAAGATCAACCAGGGCATGCCGCAGATGTTCGTGATGATGAACGCCGCGCGCATCTCGGTCGGCGTGCAGGGCCTCTCGGTGGCCTCGGCGGCGTATCTGAACGCCCTCGAATACGCGAAAGATCGCAAGCAAGGCGCCAGCATGACGCACTGGAAAGACCCCACGGCGCCGCGCGTGTCCATCATCGAGCACGCCGACGTTCGCCGCATGCTTCTCGACATGAAGGGCAAGGTCGAAGGTCTCCGTGCGCTCGCCATCAAGCTCACGCACCACCAAGATCAGGTCACGTTCAACAAGGGCGTGGACGACGCCAAGGCCGCGTACAACCAAGGCCAGGTCGACCTCCTCGTTCCGCTCATGAAGGCCTACGGCTCGGATCAGG
>JAYUKI010000647.1:0-13638 GCA_043764595.1 Myxococcales bacterium
CGTCGAGGTGAAGGAAGTGAAGCTCCGTCCAAAGACGGACGACCACGACATCGCCTTCAAGATCAAAGCCGCACGCCGCTTCCTCGAAGCCGGGCACAAGGTAAAGTTCACGGTGCGCTTCCGCGGCCGCGAAATTACCCACCCCGAGAAGGCGCAAGAGCAGCTCACTCTGGTCATCCAGGGCACCGAAGATCTGGCCAACGTGGAAACGCGCGCCATGATGGAAGCCCGCACGATGACCGTCATGGTGGCGCCCAAGCCCGCCATCATGCAGCGTGTGGCGCAGCTCAAGGCCCAGCGCGAGAAGGATCGCCAGGTCGCCGCGAAAGAAGGCCGCGAGCTCCCGTCCGAGCCCTCGCTCCCGGATCTCGAGGATGACGACGACGACGATGATGACGAAGACGACGAAGACGAAGGCGAAGGCGACGGAAAAGACGCCCCCGCCCCCGAAGCCAAAGAAGGCTGACCTTCTCCCGATGGACGTGACGGCCCTCAAAGCCTCACGTCCCGTACGGCTGTTTTTCTCTTTTGGCGCCCTGGTGGTGCTCGCGTCGTTCGCGAGCCATCGGGGCGCACCTCTTTTGGGCGAAGCCCTTGGCGAGTCTCTCGGACGCCTCGCCGCGCCGTCCAAGCGGCATGTACGGGACGTCTACGGAGTCCCTGCGAGCGGGTTGCCGGAAGGGCACACCCACGAGCCGACCGCGCCCTTGACTCCTCGGGTCAGCCCGCCCGAGCACCTGCACGATCTGGGTCCACCGATTGCACCGAAGTCTCCCCCGCGAACTCGAGGCGTGTACGTGCCCGCCTCCGTGGTGGTCGCGTACGCCAAGCGTGGGACGATCCCTGCAGGCGATGGGCCGCGGGGGGTGGTCTTGCGAGGCGTTCCAGCGGGTACGGGTCTCGTGGACGGGGACATCGTGGTGCGAGTCGGGCGCGCTCCGGTGCATTCGGTTCGAGAAATCTCGAGCATCGTGACCGCCGCTCTCTTTGCGGGCCACACCCACGTCTCCGGAACCGTGCTTCGTGACGGCGAGGAGATCGACGTCACCGTGGAGATTCCCACCGGCGCCGATGCAGCGCCGTGAGGCTGGCAACCCTGGAAAGCGCCAACGAAATTGACAGCGGACGCACTTGCCCGCATAAACGCGTACAGCGCCCATGTCGGAATCTGCCCAAGCCGAACGCAAAGTCCGCATCCTCGTCGCGAAGCCGGGCCTCGATGGCCACGATCGCGGGGCCAAAGTGGTGGCGCGAGCCCTCCGCGATGCCGGATTCGAGGTCGTCTACACGGGCCTCCACCAAACCCCCGAGATGATCGCCAACGCAGCCGTCCAAGAAGACGTGGACGCCGTCGGCCTCTCGATCATGAGTGGAGCGCACAACACGCTTTTTCCCGCCGTCATGGCCGCCCTCAAGGCCAAAGGCGCTGATGACGTCATCCTCTTCGGCGGTGGCATCATCCCTGACGACGACGTGAAGCGCCTTCGCGAAGCCGGAGTCCAAGGCGTGTTCACGCCGGGCACGCGCCTCGAGACGATCATCGGCTGGGTTCGCGAACACGTAAAACCGCACTGACAACACGTAAAACCGCCGGCAAGCTCGCCCCGCCTCTTCTCTCGGCGGGATTCACCAGCGCGGAACGTGTGGTGGAACGGCATTCGTGTCGATTGGAGCTGGCGCGGGCGGTGTGGGGGTTGGCTCGGTGCTCGGCGGCGTCGAGCTCTTGTCTGCGGGCGACGGGACGTCATGGTCGTAGCGAATGGCGAGGCCGAGGCCCGGCTGCTGCGGGCCCGGCGTGACTTCGCGTACCGCGAAGGCTCCCCAGGGGGTGATGGCGAGCTTCTCCCGCACCGAATAGGGTTGCTCGGTGACATCGATGACGGCGTCGGCCCGAAGTTGGCAGGCCTTTACTTGCAGCGTCCGCGTCCGGGCGGCTTTCGATGCAAACCACAACGCGTCGACCTCGGTGAGAACGCGGTAGGGCCTCGTCGCTCGGCTGCCGCCGAGGTAGACCTCGACGGATTCCGGATGGTGCTCGCACTGCTCTTTTCGCAGGGTTTCTGGGCTCTTCGGTCCGTGGCAACCCGAGAGAAAGAGCACGAGTCCGATAGCCAAGCTCTGCTTCATTCGTCCCGTCTAAATCAGCGGTCATGATCTTCGATCAAGTCCCGCTGATTTAGACTGACTTGTCATCGGAGGACTCCGTCCTCCGCCCCACGGGCAAAGCCCGATGGGGCCCCACCTCCTGGTTTTGGGTCCCGAGCCCAAAACGACCGCGTCACCTGATCGAGAATCGTGAACGGTCATTTAGCGCGGCGTGATTCGCTTACGTTCCGCCCGACACGAGCCCACGTTCGTGGTCGAGTGGGTGCGAAGAAGGGCTCGGCGAAGGAACCACGCCACGACGGAAGCATCCCTCACGGTTCGAGCGTTCCTCGTTCATGCCGAGCCGCTCGAACCTGCGCCGATCCGCGATCGTGAATCGAAGGTACTCTCTTAGCAGCATGAACAACGCCGTCGTTGCCGTCGCCATCTCCCTCGCTCTCGTCGGTTGCCGCGGCACGGGAAGCTCCCCCTCCCCTGCCCCGGGCACCAGCAGCGCGGGCAAGAGCGCCGCGAGCGCCGTGGGCGGGACGAGCGCGGCCGATGCCGCGGTCCCTCGCGAGGGCCTGGTGAACCTTCTCTACTTCACGCCCTCGAAGGTGGCCGTATCGTCCAAGGTGGCGAATCCGAAAGACTTTCCAGAGCACCTGGTCGACGGAAAGCCGGCCACGGCGTGGAACGGGAAGACCGGGGACCTCGTCGGCGGGTTCGTCGCGTTTCGGGTCCCGAAGGACGCTCACGTGGATCATGTGACCCTCTCGGCGGGCTTCGATGCGACGTCGAAGGCGGGCGAGGATCTCTTCCTCGCGAATCACCGAGTCACGCAGGTGAAGGTCGAACGCGACGGCCAGCTCGTGAAGAGCTTCCCTCTCGATCCTTCGGTGCGAACGCCCCAGGTGCTGCGCATCGACGGCCCCGGGGGTGACTACCGCATCGTGGTCGAAAAGGTGGTGCCCGGCACGAAGGTGGCGTGGAAAGAGCTCGCGCTGAGTGAGCTCGCAGTGCTCGGCTCGCCTGGAAAAGAGCGCTCGATGCAGGCGGTGCTGCCGGTCGTCGTGGTGGGCGATCTCTCGAGCGCGCCGCCACCGAAGCTCGGGGCCGACACGGGCGCCGTCGCACAGGGGCCCTACCCTTCGGTCGATGCATTCTGCAAGGCCCACACGAAGGCCATCGCGCCGCGTTTCCTGGCAGGCAAAGACGACTATCCGGAGTACTTTTCGCCGCCGTATTGCAATCCACTCGGGCCGCTGAAGGGCACTCTTGGCGAGCCATTCCTCGAAGCCACCCTCGTGAACGTCATGGAGTACGACCAAGAAGAGACCCGTGTCGCGCTCCGCACCAAAGCCGGCGTGTTCGTCACGAAGATCCTTGTTGGGGTGAACGAAATGCGGAATCCGGGGTGCGCCGGGCACGTGGGGGCGTCGTTCGAAAAGGTCGAGCTCGTGCCCACGGCGCTCGGGCCGGCGCTCGAGATTCAGCACGTCTTCACGCGCTACGAGAACCCGTTTCCGCGGGTGCTTCCGAACGGCGATCTCGAGCCCACTCCGGGTTCGAACACCCGTGAAAAGACGGCCTCGCTGTGCCGCGCGGACTCCGCCGGAGTCGTGCGATGCGAGGGAACGCTCGTAGCCTCGGGGCGAAGTAGCATCGAAGACCCAGTCCCGGCCTACACCATGATGAAGGGTCGCAAGGTGCATCCTTCGGGTGAAATCAGCTACGAATAGGAGTGCGGCGCTCGCGCCGCAGCACTTCGGCGGCCGGTATGCTAGTGGGCTATTCGATGGCTGACCTGGACCTCACTGCCTACGATCCTCTCGTCGTCGAACATGCGTTTACCGGCTATGTCAGGCAGCAAGTGTTCGCCGAGGCGGCGCGTGGGAAGGCGTGGCACTGCGATCTCGTCGCCGGCACTCTGAGCGTCACCGGTCTGGGGACGTTTCGTGTGGATCTGCTCGGCACGTTCTCGAAGGGCTCCGACACTTTCCTCTGGTCGTGGGCGAACCCGGACGCAGCGAAGTGGTCGGCCGACGTGTTGGCCTTCGCGCGCAGTCTCGAGCACCACGCCACGCAGCAACCGGGCCTCGCCGTGTTCGTGGAGCCGAAGATCGCCGCAGGCTGGGTCCCAAGTTTGGAGCTCGGGTTCGTGTGCGGCGAGCTTGCAGGCGGAAAGCCGCTCTACATCGGGCAGAGCGGCGACGCGGAGGTCTATTTTTTGGTGCATACCGCATGCAGCGGCGCCCTCTCGGAGCTGCATGTCGCCACCTGGCCGAGACAGCTTCTCGACTTCCAGCCCCTGGTCATGGCCGACATCCGCGCGTGCGTCGAGCGAGGTCTGGAGAAGAGTGGCTTCGTGCTGGAACGGCAGGCTTCACGCACGGTTGCACTCGCCGCAAACGCCTGCAACGTATCCCTCCACTGGCGGGAGGGTGGCGGCATCGAGCGCCTCGGCGTCGACATGATTCCGGACGCGTAGAGCACCGGTTCGGGACGCGTGCCACTCCAGCGGGTACGATGCGTCGATGACCGCGACCGCTGCGCCCTTTCCCCTCGTGACGACCATCGACGTGCAGTGGGGCGAGATGGACGCCCTCGGTCACGTGAACAATGCACGCTACTTCACGTGGCTCGAGTCGGCGCGCATCGCGCTCTTCCAGCGCATTGGCGTCGCGACCAGCGGCGCACCCACGATTGGTCCCATCTTGGCCACCACCACGTGCGACTTTGCGCGGCCGGTGGTCTTTCCCGCCAGGGTAGAAGTGGGCGTGCGCGTCTCGAAGGTCGGCGAGACGAGCATCGTCATGGAGTACGAAGTAAGGGACGCCGCGACGCCCTCCATCGTGTACGCGCGTGCCTCGTCCGTCGCCGTGCTGATCGACTACCGGTCGATGCAGAAGGTGCGCGTTCCCGACGACGTACGCGAGGCGATCGCAGCGCTTTGAGCGACCCGATCGCCCGACGCGGGCGCGACCTTCCCACCGCAACAAGACCAAACGAGACTCACGGGCGGACGAAGGGATTCGGAACGAAACGGAGCTTCTCGAGGTCGTCGGCGAGTCGGACGAGGTCGGCCGGGACAAAGCCGGCGGTGCCAAAGGGCGTCGCAAACGCCATCGAAGCGAGGAACCGATCCGAGCGGCTGGTGGGCTCCAAGGAAAACCACTTCTGGAGGACGGCGGTGCAATCGGGCCCGATGCGGGCGCGTGTGCAGTCGAGATCGCGGGCGAGCGAACGAAGGTCGGCGACCTCGGCGTCGATGCGATCGACGATGGCTTGTGTACCCAGGCTGTACTCGGCCAGCATGGCAGCGTTGCCCAAGTAGAACTCTCGGTACACGAGGCCAACCGCGAACGCCCCCTCACACGCGCCCACAGACCCTGAAGTGGTGAACGAGGTATTGAGGTCGTTGAAAAAGAGGAACGCCGCAATGCGCTCCGGGGTTTGCATCGCCAAAGCCGACTTGACCGACGCGCCATTCGCATCGAAAAATGAAAATCCCGAAGAAGGGCGCGCTGAGAACGCGACAAAGAGCGACTCGGGCTTGAACGCAAACGACAAAATCTCGTCCCCGTAGCGCTCGGGCGAGACCCGTGTTCCGGCAAGGAATGGCCACGCGAATCTCCCGAGCTCGAACCTCGGCCCTGCGAGCTCTTTGGCGATCTCCGGCTCGAACCCTTGCCTGGAATGCAGCTCGAGCACGTCGAAGACGTAGCCACGATGTCCGGCGTCGGTCGTGGCCTTGGTGAAAATGGGCGCGCCAGCACGGATCGCCGCGGCCTGGTCCGCCGTGGTGAACGAATAGAGCCGCGGCAAGTGCGGGGCTCGCTGTTCGATTCCCGTGAGCGCACGGAGAGCGCTCGACGGCGCTCGGTCGACGCAGTCGGGGATTCCCGACCGTGGGGAGGCGTCCAGCACGTACGGCTCGGGGAGGCCTTCGTCGAGTCCGGCATCGTTGGTCGGCTGCGGCGAAGCAGGCTTGACCGTCTCGCCGCACGCCGCAGCAAGCAAACTCCCTAGCAGGAAAGGCCGCCGCCCAATTCTACGCATGCCACACGATGACGCCATACCCTGTACTCGTCCAGTGCCACGAGCGGGCATCACGGGACCCAGTCAAGCGAGATCAAACCCGTCGTATGAAGCGTGGACGGCCCCTCGTCGGTGGAGGTGAGCCAATACGCTCCCTGGTTGATCGAATATCCGACGACGCGGACCGTCTCCGACGTGAGCGCCAGAGTGCGAACGAACTGCGTCTTGGTATTGAGCCTCTTTATCGAGGAAATTCGGTCTCCTGGGGCACGAGGCGTTGCATAGAGGAAGTACTTTTCCACGTCCGCACCCGGGTAGAGCTTTGACTCACCCGTTCCATAGACGTTGCCCTTGACAAGGAACTCTCCCGTTCCCGAAACGGGGACCATCCCAATGAACCGCGTCGGAACGAAGTCGAAGAGATTGTAGGAGACGGACACGTACCCTCTACCCATTTGGAAAATCTGGGTGAGGTCTCCATCCTTCGCCGCAAAGACCGCCGCATTCGATGAATCGACGCCCCCGAGCCCCCCGACCGTGTTGGCATGAACGAGGGTCTCGGATCCATCACGGTGAATCTTCGTGACTTTACCGCTCCGTGTGGAGACCGCAATCGCGTCGCCGACCACGGCAAACGAGGCGATCTCGCCCTCCCCCGTGGCGGCAACGCGGGATCCGTCTTTCGCGTCGCGGATCTCTGCGCCAGCCGCGTACACGAGGCGGTCGCCGAACACGCGAAGGCTAGCCGCCGCTTCGGAAAACCCACGAGCCGTTCCATAACGGAGCACACGATCGCCGGCAACGTCCCAAACGGCACTCGTAGAATCGACCACCAGAATCGACCCGTGAAAGGTCGTCGAAGCGACGGCACGACCCGGCAAGACCGCGACGGCACGTGGGACTCCGGGCTCCACTTCGACGGCGCCGTCGGCCGCGCCACGACTGCCCGCATCGGGAGCTTGGTCCGTGTTCGGTCCGCATGCGGGAACGAGCAGGCCAAAAGGGATACCTAATGCGACCGCGACTAGAGCGAGACGCGAAGGACGTGACCGAGCCCTCCGAGGCCCACGACACCGACCCGATCTCCGGGTTTGCAGCCGAGCTGACGAAGCGCTCACTCTACTTCGGCGGGCGGGTGGTCCATCGCTTTACCCACTTGGGCTTTTGGTTTTGGCGGGGACCGGCTCTCTCCCGAACGGCGCCGACCGGTCGTGAGGGCCTTTTTCTTTTCGCGTTGGGTCGGTGCGACGTGGGCCACGCCGCGGACCCGCGTGTGGGCGCTGGCATACTTGCGCGCCCTTTTTGGATGATCGCGAAAGGCATAGCGTCCGGCCGCGTAGAGCTTTGCGACGGCGGCCGAGAGCGCCGTGGCGATGCGGTCGCGCTCGGCGTCGAGTGCGGCGTCGATCGATGGAGTGCGATTCGGGTGAACGACCTTGGCGAGAAGCGCTTGGTGGGTGCGCCCTTCGGAGGCAAGAGCCAGCGGGTCCGCTCCAATGTTGGTGAGCGCAACCGAGGCTTCTTCCACGAAGTCGACCACGACGCCGACGTCGTCGAGCAGGTCGTCGAGACCATGTCCCTCGCGAACATCGGAGATGCGCTCGCGCGCCGATTCGTCACCCCGAAGTGCGTACTCCAGGCTCTCGAGGGTGCGTTCGCGGAAGGTTCGGGCATCCGACTCGACTTTGATATCGGCTTCGCTCCGGCCCGCGTCCCGCGCTTTCTCGATTCGGGATTGGACGTGCTCGAGGGCGCTCGCGAGCGCCGAAATAAGCGGCACGAGAGCCAGATCGAAGCGAATGCGCTCGAGCTCCGCGGCGTCTTTTTTGGCTGCAAACACGACGTCTCGGGCCTCCGAGACGAGCCTGTGAACGGGAATCTCGGGCGGCTTCACTTTGGCTACGGCCACGAGCGCCGCTTGCACCTCGGAGTCGCACGCGAAGGAATGAATGTCGACTGTCGAGCCGGTGGGCGCGGTCGTCTGGTCGCGGCTTTCGCGGACTTCGCGTTTTGCGGCTCGTGCAGCCTTCTTTTCCTTCTTTTCCCTCTTCTCCTGCTTGGTCTTTTTGGCCTTCGGCTCTCCCGTCGAGGCGTTCTCTGCGCCGAGCAACTCCACGACGGACGGGACCGGCTTCGGGGAAGCGTTCGGGGTTTGGCTCTCGAGCGCGTTCTTCTGGGACTTTTCTTTGGCCGCCATCACTTCTCCGGTCGTAACGAGCGAGGGTAAAGGGTCGTTCGGAGATGCGCCAACCGAATCGGGAAGCCGCAGTTCTCGCGCTCTCTCGACGGCTCTCTTTCCCACCAAGCTACCCCGTGGGCTTGCACGCGCATGGCTCCGCGAAGCCCGTGGGATCGGCGGCGGCGACCCAGCCTCTGCCGTTGCATAGGCGGCATGGGGGCGGCGGAGGGGGTGGCTCGAGCACGTGCCTCACGTCGCGGACGCCTCGCTCTTCGACGGGGTTTCCGCGCCTATCGACGAGCTCGGGGTTGGCGAGGCACCAGTTGGCGAGGCACCTCGCGGCGCGCGAAAAGAGCTCCTCCCATGGCGGACCTCCGCCGCCGGTTTCCAACGCCTCGAGCTCCGCGCGCTCGGCTTCCGAGAGGCCCTCGGTGCCTTCGAGCTCGCTCTCTTCGAGCTTGCTCGTGAGCGCGCCGATGCGAACGTTCCGCTTCCAGTCGGGCTCCACTAGGCGACGCACGGCCTCGAAGTAGGCCACGTCCTCGGCGTCGATCGCACCGTTGCGATTCGCGACGAGAGTCCCCAATAGGAACAAAAGAAGCTTTCCGTAGTGATTGTCGGCCACGGTGCCTTCGGTGCCGGGACCTTCTTGGCAATAGTAATAATTGCCTAGGCCATTCCGAAAGAGCTCACTCTGCAAACGCTCGTTCGCCCGAACAAGCTCGCCTTGCACCGAAAGACACTCGCCCGAGGGCGGAACCAGCGCGTCCCAGAGCGCCTTGGTGAAGGCGCGAAGCCGCTCGCTCTCCGCCGCGGCCGGGGTCGCCTCGTCGCTGCGCTGGAAGGGGTCGGTCATCGGCGTTCGCTCTTGCGTAGCACGGCCACCTGCTCGTTTCCGGTCCGGTTCGAGCGGCGATCCAGGCCCGGGCGCAATCCCGGGTCGGCGGGGGAAGGCTTTGGTCCCGCTCGCGTAAGAGATTCGGATGCGATCCCACTGGGTACTGATGGCGGCCGCTCTTCCCCTCTTCGTGGCCTCCGTCGCGTGCCAACGAACGAAGACCGACTCGACCGAAGAAGATACGAAGCGCGCCACCTTGACGCCAACGCCAGCCGCAACCGTCTTGCCTGCTCGTGCCGACCAAGAGGACGCACGGGCGATCGTGGCCGCGCTCGAGGCCAAGGTGCAGAGCGGGGATCTCTCCGGTTTCTACTCGCCGGACGGAATCGATCTCGTCAGTACCAACCGCGAAGGAAAGGTCACGACCTCTCCCTTCCCAGCCGCGATCCACAAACACGGCGAGAGCATCGGTGGGGCTTGGGTGGCTCCCGACGGTGCGCTCTTCGCAGCGGGCTTCATGTTCACCGGCGTGCCAGGACCGGACACTGGCGCGGTCTACCACCGCGACGTGAAGGGAACGTTTCGGATCGGCTACACGAAGCCTGCGAAGGAGCTCGCGGACGTGTTCGGCCGGACCGCGAACGACGTTTACGCCGGCGGCAAGGACGTTCTCGTGCATTGGGACGGACAGGCCTGGACCGACGTGCCGACCGAAGGAGTCCTTGGATCCATCCTGGGCATTTACGCCCACGAGAGCGACCTATTCCTCGTTACGAACGAGGGAAACGACGGCCACATCTTCGTGCGCCACAAGGACGGCGCGTGGAAGCAGGAGACGACCACGTCGTCGTGTTTTCTACGCGCCATTCACGGAGCGGGAACGGCTGTTTGGGCCGGAGGCGACTGTGGGCTCGTCCTCCGACGCACCCCCGAAGGCAAGTGGAAGGAGGAGCGCCGCCAAGCGGGAGGGACGATCTTCCAATTGTGGGCGACCTCGGAGAAGGAGGTCCACGCGGCCACGATCGACCTAATTTTCTCGCGCGGCGATGGCCGATGGTCCAGAGTCGAGGTTCCGTCCACGCGTATCTTCGGACTCACCGGAAGCGGGCATGACGTTTACGCGCTCGGTGTGGACGGCATCTACCGAGGAACGGGTTCGACGTTCACCAAGACGACGCTCGACGCGAACGCGTGCCAGCACCTCGTTGCTCACGACGGCACGGTTTCTTGCCTGCGCGAACGGCGCAAGCCCGCGACGAACGTACCGCGTTGACGTGGGTGAATGGGCGGGAGCGAATCAGCGGGCGAGTGCGAAGTACGCCTCGACGACTTCGGGCGGCTCGCGAAGATCGTCCCGGCCAGGCCATCGGGTCCGGAGGGCCATACGGGGAAATCGGGTTCAGAATGCGACCGATGAGCCAATGTACGGCATGACGTCGTGGACCGTGATGGTCTGCGTTCCGACAGTGGCTGCCTGCTCCAAAATCACCGCCGTTCGTGCGGCGCCGAGTCCTACCGCGTAGCGCACGGCGGACGAGAGCGTGAGCACGGGAGCGTTCGGGCCCGTATCCGGGCCGAGGCGTGTGCGAAGAATGAACCCAAACGTGCCACCGTAGTAGTCGACCCGGAGGGCGCCGAGGTCTCCCGGGAGCACGCGCTCCGAGGCAGGGTCGACGAAGGCACCGAACCCGAAGTGGAACGCATCCACGGGCTTGAGCAACACGCCCGCGCGGAAACGAACCCTCGCATCGTGCGCCGCACCCCAGGTGTCCCGCTCGAGTGCAAACGCAACGTCGCCGTCGAACGCGAGGCGCACCTTGTCCGTAGGCTCGTAGGCTACGCCCACGAATACGCGCGCGGGATCGCTCCATCGCATGCGGCTCGAGGACTCTTTGGTGTCTGTGAGGGCGAAGACGGTGGCATCCGTGCCACTCACGACTTGGGTGGTTGCAGCCCTTCCGGAGGCGAGTAGCCTGAGCTCCGGAAACCGGAACACCGCACCGAGGTGAAGACGTTTGCTCACGTCCCACTGCACGCCTTGGGTCGGTTGAAGCCCCCACGAGGTCATGCCGCTGCTGGCCGAGAGCGAAATAATGTCCGGTCGACCACGCCCGTCGTCGAGACCGACGATGTAGTCGAGGGCGCCGTCGCGAACGGAATAGACGAGAAACATTCCGCCGCCGACGCGCAACCCGTGTCCTGCGTCGAACCCGTAGGCGCCGCCCATATGCATTTTGCGCTGGTGGACGAGGGTGTCGATTTTTTGGGAGAGCGTGCGACCGTCGCTGCCTTGGACCTTCTCCACCCCGACCGCGGAGCGAACGTCTTGCCCAGTGTGAAACAGGCCGCCGCTCAAGGTGAGATTGGGCAACAGCGCGAAGCTGGCCGAGGCCGTCGTGGGCGTTGCCACGAAGTCGGTCCCGCCATAATCCACCGAGCTCGAAAGGCCGCCGAGCGAGGACCGGAGTCCTCCTGCAATCGGTCTTATTCGGACGCCGAACACCGAACCGTTCGCGTTGACCCGTGTGCGGCGCAGGGTGCCTAGACCGGCCGGATTGTACCAGGCCGCCCCATCATCCGCTGGCACCGCGACCATGGCCCCCGCGGTGATCGCGGCTTCGTTGGAGTAGTAGAAAGAGTCGGCGTTCTGCGCGCGAGCTGCCCCGCTCAGCAGGAACGTGCCCAAGAGAACGGAAGGCCCGAGGGCGCGTCGCACCGTCACGTAGCGAAGCTCGTACCACGAGAGGCCACTTCGCGAGCCACGATTCCTTACAGAAGGCCCTGGGCGGACCAGCATTCACAGGTCGTGAGCACGCGAAGCAAGGCGAAGTGCGGTCAGTGCCGCCGCGAATAAAACACCGTAACGTGCTCCGGGTCGCTCGAGACCGTCTTCCAGCGATTGAGCCCCTCGACCGAGTAGCTTGCCTGCTCTTCCGCGCCGTCGAGCTGGAACGAGATGGTGTGTGCCTTTTGGTCGAGGGCATAACGCGCGACGAACGAGGGGCCGGAGGGGCCGGACGAGGGCAAGAGCACGAGTTTTCCACCGGCCCACGTGCCGTGCTCGATCGCTCCGTCCTTGCCGAACCGCGTCGCATCGTTGCTCTTTTCTGCGTCGGCCGACGACGTGGTGCTCGTCGTCCACGTCCCAATGACCCACGCAGCATCGTCGACGACGGCCGCAGATCCGGCGGAACCTGCCTGGTGCACGGGGCCACACGCACCAAGGAGCAGAACCAGCGAAACGAGATACGCGCGCATGGCTTCAGTATCGCCCAGCGAAGGGCGGAAGTTCTAAGCTCGGCCTTCTTCGATAGCCGTGGATTGAATCGGATGAGCTCGAGAGTTTCACGTGGCGCGCTACCATTTGCGAACCCATGGTCACCCTTTCCCTGGTCCTCAACCTCCTCGTGCTCGTTCCTGTTTGTTTTTCGCTTTTGGTCCGAGCTTCCTGGGTCGATGGCGCATTCGGTCCCGAGAGCCCCGCACGAGGGATTTTGCTCTCGAT
The DNA here is from genome assembly GCA_043764595.1 of Myxococcales bacterium. Lineage (GTDB taxonomy): Bacteria > Myxococcota_A > Polyangia > Polyangiales > Polyangiaceae > JAAFHV01. The sequence continues at coordinate 12,649 of JAYUKI010000647.1, forward strand.
CTATTTGGCAATCGGCATCGCGTCCGCGGGCCTCCTCTTTGCGAAAGACCCTAGGCTTGCCCTGCCGTTGCTCGCGGTCCAGGTCCTCTACAAAGGTACGACCCCGTTCACCGTGAAGACACTGCGCAACCCGGTCGTGATAAGCAACCTCCTCATTGCCGCCGTTCACGCTGGAACGCTGTTTGGATCGCGAGGATCGATGTGACCTGGGGCACGTCCGCGAGCCAAGCTTCTAGCGCCCTGCGGGAGAGCAAGTGGGCCTCTCATGTCGCGCCGGATTCATTAATTGCAAGTGCCCGCGTTGCAACTGGTGGACCGACAGCACACATTGCCCTCGCAACGGTTTCCGATCGCCCCCTCGCGTCCCCAAATGCCGTTCTGGCTTGTACACCCGCGTTGAACGCACGCGGCACGCGGGCTCGGGTACGCCCCTGGAAACCCCGACCCGCCACTGATGACGTCCACACAGTCGGCGCCGCTCGGGCAGTCGCTCGCGGTTTGGCAGAGGCGTTCCGAGTCTTCGCCCGTGCAGCCCGCTGCTTGGTCGAGCGGCGCGGCGAGTGGGCTTGAGTTGTTGCAGCAGGCAGTCGGTGTGCCCGGCACAAACGAGCACCTGTTCCGACTATTCATGACCGCGAGGGGGCTCGCACCCGTTGTGCCCGTCCGCGCGTCCGAGCCCGCGTCCGTGGTCGGCGAATCCGTTGGGGCATCGAGGCTCGCATCGGGGACCCCAGGACCGCCCTCGGATGCCGCGTCCGCGTCTGGCTTCGGGAAGGTCGGATCGAACCCTGTGCCACCTGCCCGCTCGGCGGCGGTCAGGCAGTCGGCGCCCTCGCAGCTCGCCTCGGCGTCCACACACGAGCCGCGGTAGCATGTGCTCGCGGGATCGCAGGCGCGCCCGGCGCATCGCTGGTCGAAGTAGGTCGGTACGCGAAGTGCTCTGTGCGGCACGAAGGCGAGGCGCCGGCGTACGACGTAGCACCGCGGATT
>JAYUKI010000648.1:0-3808 GCA_043764595.1 Myxococcales bacterium
TGCTCCTCCTCGGCTAGCAGCAGTAGGACTCGTCGTCGCGCCTCGCACGGCTCGCAACTCGGCGAAAATCCTCGGTCATCAAGCGGTTCGGCGCTCTAGCTAAGTCCTTTCAAAGATTGCATTTTTCGGTGCCGTCGGGGCAGAGGAGCTTGTCGGCGATCTGCACGCGCTGCATGGCCGAAGCTTTTTTTCCGGCGATGTCGGTGACCTCGACGGTGATGTCGAGCGGCTTTCCCAGGAAGGGCTTGTGGGCCTCGCCAAGAGCGCCACCGGCGTCGACTTGGAAGCGCAACCCATAGAGCTTGCAGTAGCCGCCTTCGTCCGTGTCGAACGTGAAGACGAACGCGGTGGGCGTGGCCTTCAGGCCCGTCCCTGGCTGCACGGCGCTGATGGCGGTGCGCGAGCCGGCTTGTTTCAAGTTCTTCATGCGAAGCGCGATCCACAGATGGTGACCGCCTTGCGGGCCACGCTCGAGCCTCAAGGTTTCGTTGGGCGTCAGTGTCCCGTAGTCGGTTTGGCCCTTGCCCAAGATGACCTCGGGAGGACCTGCGTTCATGGGACGGCATGCGTCGGGCGTGTTGACGGCCCAGTCGGGCGCGTAGGGCTCGAGCGCGCTGGTGGGCATCGCCGAAGGCGCGCAACGACCGCGCTGGCACGTCTCGCCCGCGTTGGCGTCGCACACGATGGGTGGACCGCCAAACGCCACGCAGCTCGAGTCGAGAGGGAGGCGCAGCAGGCGCTTTTCAGCGGGCATGGTGGTCGTGGCGCGACGTGTGAGCAGCACGTTTCCGCCGCCGCCCGTCGACGTACCAAGGCCCAACACGGTGACGTCCACGGCAGCGCCCGCGATCCCTTCGACCACGACCTCGGAGGGGAAGGGGAGCACTCCGTTCGCGTCACGCACGATGCTCTGTTCTTTGGCGAGTTGGCCATCCACTTTGGCCGTCACCTTCACCTCTTGGAACGCCGTGCGGAGGTCCTCGGCCGAAATGCCCACCACGAGCGAGGAGGTGACAGGCTCTGGGGAAGAGCACCCAAGCGCGACGCCCACGAGACCACACGCCAACAAGGTTCTGCACGTGCGCCGGGAGAGAGTCATCATTGCCTCCCTAGCACCCTCCGTGCCGCTTCGGAAAATGGCTGGATTGTCTGGCGATTTCGAGGGGTTCTAGCGCCCTTGACTCGGCGTGCACGACGGATGGATCACGGGACGGTGGCGCGGTGGCACAAAAGGAAACGGGCGAGTCCCAAGGGGCTCGCCCGTTCGATCGGCGTTCAGGTCGACGGTCGTCGACAGTGCCTCAGTTGACCTTCTTCAAGGCCTCGACGAACTTCTCCGGCGGGACGAACTCGTTGAAGCGCGTGACCTCTTTGCCGGTGCTGTCGATCAGGATGAGCACGGGCAGACCGACGATCTTGTATTGGCCCTGGAGCTTCTTGACCGTTGCGTCTTCGTCGTCCGTTGCGTCGACGTGAACGGTGGCAAAGCGGGCCGCTTCGGTCCGCACGCGTGCATCCGGGAACGTTTGTTCTTCGAGCTCCATGCAGGCCTTGCACCACGTGGCGCCGAAGTCGATGAGCACGGGCTTCTTGTCGGTCGCGGATTGGGCGACGATCTTCTCCGCCGTCTCTTTTTGAGACCAGGCGATCTTCGGGGCGTTCGGGTCCGCCGCAATGGCCTTGGGCGCGTTGAGCCAGGAAATGAAGAGGAACGCACCGGCCACGGCCGGAATGATCGAGGCGAGCTTCATGGGCTTGGACAAGTGCGCGATCGGCGACTTGCGACGCTCGGCGAGCACGTGGACCGTGCCCAACACGATGCCCACGAGGAAGAGCACGCCGACACCGACGCCGAACACGTTCGACGGCAGGATGATCTTCTTGGCGATCGCGGGGTTCGAGTCGCGGATGTAGGCGAAGGCCATGTACGCGAGGCCGACACCGCTCGCCCACTTGATGCCCATCATCCAAGCGCCACCCTTCGGCAGGTTCACCGCGAAGGTGCCCGCGATGAAGAAGAGGATGCCCAGACCCAAGGCGAACGAGAACATGCAGATTGCACCCAGTGCGACGTTCTTGGTCGTCGCGATCCAGGTGACCATGCCGGTCATGAAGGGGCCGGTGCAGGGAGCCGCGATGAGGCCCATGACGAGGCCGAGCACGAAGGCGCCCTTGAAGCCGACGCCGCCGACGGTCGAGAGCTTGTTGTTCATGCTCGCGGGGAGCGCCATCTCGAACGCGCCGAACATCGACGAAGCGAGCGCAATGAAGACGAGGGCGAGCACGCCCACGACCCACGGGTTCGACAGGGCCGAGCCCATGAGCTTGCCCGAGAGCGCCGCACCGACGCCGAGCGGCGTGAACAAACACGCAATTCCCAGCACGAACGTGGCCGAAAGCGCCGCGCCACGAACGCGGGACGCCGACTCGGTCGCACCGAAGATGGCCACCGTGATGGGCACCATCGGGAACACGCACGGGGTGAGCGCGCTGATGAAGCCGAAAGCGAACGACATGCCAGCTGCAACCAGCGGGCTCTGCGACGCGTACTTCTCGAACGCAGAGGTGTCGGAGCCTTCTGCCGCGAGCGCGAGGCTCGGGAACAGCATCAGCACCGACAACATGGCGAACATGGCGAGCATGCCAGTCTTCAGACGCAAGTCACGTTTCACGGGCTGAGCCTCCTTCGGTGCATCACTTCTCAAACGATAGCAAAAGCGAGATGGGTTCCACCAAGGGTCTCTCGCAAACTTCAATCTTGGCGACCACGTCCTTCCCGTGCGACGAACGGGCCATGTCCGCAGCCACCTCCGAGAGCGCGTGGAAACGGTATGGCGTGGCCCTCGTGGGCCTCGTCTTGGTCGGAGGAATGGTGCTCCTCTTTCGTGAGCCCAAGCCGTCCGGAGATGTAGTCTTTGTTCCCACCAAGGACGATACCGTACTCGAGCGTTTGCCGGCCTTTTCGGAGGGAAAGCGCGCCAAAGACCTGCGCCTCATGCGGGAAGCGTTGGCCAAAGATCCAACGAATCTGTCGCTCGCCGTTCGTACGGCGCAGGCCGCGATCGAGCTCGGACGCGCGCGCTCCGACCCTCGGTATTTGGGTCAGGCCGAGGCGGCTCTTTTGCCCTTCTGGGCTTCGGCTGATCCACCGGCCGTGACCCTGACGCTTCGCGCGACGGTCCGTCAGAGCCAGCACGACTTCGACGGCGCGCTCGCCGATCTCGACCGGGTCGTTCGCTCCACACCGGACGACGTGCAGGCGTGGCTCACCCGCGCGGTGGTTCTCACAGTGCTCGCGCGCTACGACGAGGCACGTGCAAACTGCACGGAAGTCGCGAAGCGTGCGCCCCACGTGGTCGCTTCGGTGTGCACCGAGACCATTGCGAGTCTCACGGGGGAAGCGAGCCTCGCCTACGAGCGCCTCACCGAGGCCACGAAACGTGCGGTGCGCCTCTCGCCGGAGGAGCTCGCGTGGGTATCGTCCACCTTGGGCGAGCTCGCGGTACGTGACGGAAAACCGGACGAAGGCCGCGCCCATTTCCAACGCGCGCTCGCCGTGGACCCTTCGGATGCGTACGTGCTCGCGGCCCTCTCCGACCTGGATTTGGACACGGGCCACGCGAGCGACGTGCTCCCGCGGCTTCGCGGAAAAGAGGAAAACGACATGCTCCTCTTGCGTCTCGCCATCGCCGAAGCTGCCGTCGGAGACCAAGAGGCAAAAGCGCACACGGAGCTTCTTGCGGCGCGGTTTCGTGCGAGCCAAAAGCGCGGCGACGTGGTGCACAGGCGCGAAGAGGCGCGGTTTCGT
>JAYUKI010000649.1:0-1132 GCA_043764595.1 Myxococcales bacterium
AAGAACCCGACCACTCCGCTCGCTTTGTCTTCCACGTCGAACGTGGCGTGAACGTGCACGCTCGACCGTGTGGTTCGCGCACCCGCCGCGACGATTTCGTCCACGATCCCCGCGATGCGGTCTTCGGGCAGACGCACGCGCTCGCCGACGTCCCACGTGACGTCGGACACGCGGGCGTCTACATCGTCCGAGAGCCTCGCTTCGGGCACGACCTCACGCACGCGCTCGACGATTCGAGCGAGCCGAATGCGCCTCGAGCGACGCTCGTCCGACGAGCACGACTCGGTGCGAACGACGTGATTTCCCTCGCGAAACACGCACACCGGGCCATTCTCGGTGACCACGCCGTCGATGGGCCATTGACGGGCGATCACCTCGCCCCAACCGCTCGGTCGTCCGGTCACCGCGACCAGGCGGAGGCCCGCGCGCTTCATCGCAAAGAGGCTCGCATACGCGGCTTCTTCGAGGTGCCCGTGCGACAGAAGGGTGTCGTCGAGATCGAACAAGAGCCCGGACAGCCGCGAAGCCTCGTCCTTCGAGAGAGACGCGAGCGGCTTCATCGGTGGGTGACCTCGGCGATGAGAGCCTTCAAGTAAAGCCCTTCGGGGAACGCCGCGCCTACGGGGTGATCGAAGCCCTGGAAGTGGCGTTCGAGCACCACGGCGGTCGTGTTCGAGCGTTGCGCGCCGAGCGCGAGCGCTCGAGTGAGGGCGTTCAAATCGACCGCGGCCGAGCAAGAACAGAACACCAATAGGCCACCCGGGCGCACCGCGCTCGTGGCGTGCTGGGCGAGCTGGGCGTACGCCTTCTGGGCTTGATCGCGCGAGGCACGTGACGCGGCGAGCTTGGGCGGATCGCACACCACGATGTCGTACGAGCCGTGGGCATCCCGGAGGGTGTTTCGCGCGTCGTGCTTGGTGAACGAGATAACGTCCGAGAGCTTGTTTTCACGCGCAATCGTGGCCCCCACCTCGATCGCGATCGCGCTGTCGTCGACCGAGTGGACCTCGGTCGCGCCGCCTCGAGCGGCCGCAAGCGCGAACGAGCCCACGTACCCGTAGGCATCGAGGACACGCTTGCCCTTCGACAGCGACTCGACGCGTGCACGAAGCCCGCGCTGGTCGAAGTAGTA
>JAYUKI010000650.1:0-3804 GCA_043764595.1 Myxococcales bacterium
GATGAGCTCGCTCGACTTCTTCACGTCCGGAATGCGCATGGCCACGTCGGCCATGTCGCGCGGCACCAACGTGATTTTGCTCTTGGATCCGAGCACCCGTACGGTCTGCTCCGCGAGGCCCAGAATGGTGCAGATCGCACGCGAGTTGCCGATGTTGAAGGTCTCCCCCACGGCCTTGGGATGCTCCATCGTGAGCAGCACCGCGTCGACCATGTCGTCGACGAAGCACCACGCACGGATTTGGCTTCCGTCGCCGTGCACCTCGATGGGCTCGTTCTTGATGGCACGCTGGATGAAGTTGCGCAGAGCGCCTTCGCCCACTTGACCCGGACCGTACACGTTGAACGGCCGCACCACCGACGTGGGGAGCCCGTGCTCCTTGTGGTACGCGATCGCGAGGTGCTCTTCGGCGAGCTTGCCGACCGCGTAGGTCCAGCGGGGCTCGCCGACGGCGCCGATGACCGTGGAGTCGGTCTCTTTCGAGCGGAACGCGTGCACCCCGAAGACCTCGCTGGTGGAGAAGCAGACGACGCGGCTCACGCGGCTCGCGCTCGCGAGCTTGTGCGCGGCCTCGAGCACGTTCGACGAGCCGATCATGTTCACGCGGAGCGTGGTGCAGGGGCTCTTCGAGACCGTGTCGATGCCTGCGATGGCGGCGCAATGCACGACGAGGTCCGAGCCCTCCATCGAGCGACGCACGTGATCGGCGTCCATGACGTCGCCCTTGATGAGCGTCAAGTTCTTGTGATCCTTGAAGGATTTGTCCTTCAGCGAATCGCGCGCGAGGTTGTCGTACGCCACGATCTGGTTCTTCTCGACGAGACGACCAATGAGCGTCGAGCCAATGAAGCCCGCCCCGCCAGTGATGAAGATCTTCGCTCCCTCGATGCTCATGCGCTTGCTCCATCCTTTGCCGCGTCCCGCTTTGGGGACTTTGCAGCGTCGTTGCCGAGGCTTCTCACCACGAGACCAGCCGCTTGGGCCGCCGAAACGTCGAATACGTGCCGGGCGTCCACGAAAACCTTCGTGCGAAGCTTGCTTTGGAGCGCGGTCAAGTCGAGCGTCTTGTAGGCCGTGTGGGCCACGAGCAAGACGGCTGCGTCCGCACCTTCGAGGACCTTCCAGAGGTCACCTTTGTACTCCTCCACGTAGGGATCGTGGACCACGCACTCGGCGCCTTCGGCCTTCGCGTGGCCAATGAACGTCTCCGAGGGGCTGTGGCGCGTGTCGTCGCTGTCCTCGAGGTACGAGAACCCGAGCACGGCGAGCTTGGAGCCGCGCAGCGCTTTGCCCGCTTCGGCAAGGCCAGATTCCACGAGCGAGAGCACGTGCCGCGGCATCGCGTCGTTCCGCGCGCGCGCGGCCGCGATGACCTTCGCATCCAGCGAAGGTGCTCCGTGCGCCAGGAGCCACGGATCCTTCGTGATGCAATGACCGCCGACACCGGCCCCCGAGAGCAACACGTTGCGTCCAGGGGACTTGTTCACGAGCTCGCGCACGCGAAGGAACTTCCCGCCCGAGGCCTCGCAGATCATCGCGAGCTCGTTCGCGAACGCGATGTTCACGTCGCGGTAGGTGTTTTCGGCCGTCTTGACGAGCTCGGCCGTCACGCAGTCGGCGCAGTCGAGGTCGCCCTTGACGATCGTGCGGTAGAGCGCAGCCATGGCCTGCGCGGTCTCGGGCGTGCTTCCCCCACACACGCGGGAAAGCTGGGTGAGGTTTTGGAGCAGGCGACCGGGCATCACGCGCTCGGGGCAATGTCCGAGAAAGAAGCCTACGTTGCGCTTCTTTCCCGAAACCTTTTCGAGGAGCGGAGCCACCACGTGGTCCACCGTCCCGGGCGCGATGGTCGACTCGACGATCACGAGCACGCCATTCTTCATCACGGCGCCGAGAGCTTCGCACGCGCCACGTAGCGCCTTGTAGGCCGGACGGTTGTCTGCTTCGACCGGAGTGTCCACGTCGATGAGCACGATGTCCACGTCGGCGAGCTTCGCGTAGTCGGACGTGACCGTGAGACGCTTGTCGGCGACCACTTTGACGATCATCGGAGCTAGCCCAGGCTCTTCCCCCTCGATGGGGCATTCGCCGGCTGCAATGCGAGCAAGGCGCTCCGCTTTGAGGTCCACACCCGTGACATGGAACCCAGCATCCGCGAGGCACGCCGCCACCGGCAGCCCCACGTAGCCGAGCCCGATGACGGCAATCTTGGCTTGTTTGCTTTCGACGAGCGAGAGAAGGTCCGACATGGTCAATCTTCTTTACTTGGTCCGCGAAACGGACATGGCGTTCGAAACGAGCGGAGCTCCAAAGCTCCGCGGAAAGAGGAACGAGCGACGGTCAGCGTGTGCCATACACGTTGATGGGAACTTTGGTGCGAAACGACCACTCACGGGCGCCTGCTTTGCGCAGCGCGCGTTCAATCTCTTGCCAGGTCATGGGCGAGTCGTACGTCGGAGCCAGCATGTCGAACGTATCGAGCACGGACTCGGCGTAGCGCTGGTCGCGTGTGTACTCGGTTCGCTCCGGATAACAGGCCACGGGAATGGTGAAGCGTGCGATCTGACCGATGACCGGAAGGCGATAAAGTGCGTCCGTAACGGGGAACGCGACCGGCATCGCCAGCTTGATGGCCGCGAGCAAAAGCTCGTCGGGCAACCGCTTCGTGAACGGGCGGATCAGGTACTTCGTGTTGAGCTTGCTCCACGGTCGGCGCGCGTAGGCCGTCATCGCGAAGCGCCCGCCGTTTTCCTTCGTGACCCGAGCCACCGAAGTGCAAGCGCCCTGGGGATCGGGAGTGTGCTGGAGCACACCGATGGAGTACGCGAAGTCGAAGCTGCTGGGGCGGAAGGGCATGTCGAGCATGCTCGCCTGCACGACGTCGACGTTCGGGAAGCGCTCGAGGGTCTTCTTCGTGGCTTCGACGGCGGACGAGAGGTCGAGCCCCACGAAGTCGCCACCGCGCTCGGCCGCAACTTCGGCGAAGCGGCCTGCGCCGCATCCCGCATCGAGCACCCACTTGCCCTTCACGTCATCGGCCGTCCAACCGACTTCGTCGTCGAAGCGGGACCGGGAGTGCCCGGCACGCGTCTCGCTGTCGACCTGGACTTCGCGGAACATGTTCCACTGTTTGCCGAAGTTGTCCGCGTAGACCTTGCTCGGCACGAAGCGCGGTATGCCCCGCACGATTGGGTAAGCTTTCCCGGTCGCCTCCGAGACGAGGTTTCCAGAGACGATTTCCTTGCCCTCGCGCACGATGTTCTCGGGGCGGAGCGCGGCGTAAGTGCCCGGTTCGACGAGCAGCGATAGGAGCTTTTCACGCATGGCCCCCTGATAGCACACAGGCCCGACGACTCGACTGGGTTGTTCAGTGAAAAGAACGGCCCCATCCTGGCCGCAAGCGGCGTACGAAGAACGTGAACGTTTCCCGCAACGGCTGCACCTCACACTCGGCGACGCCTCCATCCACGGTCTCGTGCTCCGCACGGCTCTCCCCGCCCAAGCGCGCCTACCTTTCGGCGCCAAGCGTTTCGGAATGCCGCGCGACCTGATCAGCGGAATTTCTTCGAAATCGTAATGACCTGGTTGGGCAAACGGTGCCATGGTCAGGCCCAGGTGCCGCACCAAATTCCTCGAGGAGCCGCGCCGGGTCGAAGACCGACATGAGATCGTTCCCTGCACGCACATCCTGCCTCGGAGCGGCTCTAACCCTCGGAGTCGGGTGCACCTCGTTCAACGACGAGCCGCCGCGGCCCGTGGTCGAGACACCGAAAGACGTCCGCACTCCCGCGATGCCGGGGCCAC
>JAYUKI010000651.1:0-3802 GCA_043764595.1 Myxococcales bacterium
GCGCAGCCGTTCGACAAGTTCGAGAAGATCATCGACGAAGAGATCAAGAAGACCGACGAGATGCTCAAGAAGGGCACCGCGGCGAAGGACCTCTACGACACGATCATCAAGGACGGAAAAGGCGCGCCCGATCCCGAGAAGAAGAACCTCGCGGCTCCCCCCGCGGGCTCGGCCTTCAAGGGCAAGGCGGACGCGAAGGTCATCATCCAGGAGTTCTCGGATTTCCAGTGCCCCTTCTGCTCGCGCGTCGAGCCGCAGGTAAACGAAATCATGAAGAACTACGGCGACAAGGTGAAGTTCGTTTGGCGCCACAAGCCCCTCCCGATGCACCCTGACGCGCCCCTCGCCAGCGAGGCCACGGAAGAGGCCTTGAAGCAAAAGGGCAACGAAGGCTTCTGGAAAATGCACGACAAGCTCTTCGCGAATCAGGCCGAAAAAGACGGCTTGAAGCGCGAGGCGCTCGACAAGTACGCCCAGGAGCAAGGCCTCGACATGGCCAAGTTCAAGGCCGCCCTCGACAACCACACGCACAAAGCGAAGGTCGACGCGGACGACAAAGCCGGCACCGAAGCCGGAATCAGCGGCACGCCTGCCTTCGTGATCAACGGGTACTTCATCAGCGGCGCGCAGCCGTACCCCAAGTTCAAGAAGCTCATCGACCGCGCGCTCTCCGAAGCGAAGTGAAACCGGGATAGGTGCCCCACCGCGGGTGCTCGGCTGCTACCCACGAGAGGGGGCAGCCTCCTCGCCCGCGGTCTCCCTGTACGACTGAGGTCGCGAGCGCAAAGCCGCTCGCTCAGGGGAGACCAAAAAAAGCACCGTGCGACGCCTCCGTGGGAAACCGCGGGGGCGTTGTCGCATTTTGTAGAAGCATGCCGATCGCATTCCGTCGCTCCCTCGTCGTCCTCTTGGCACTCGTTCTCACGGCGTGTCTCGGGCGGCCGCAGACCCCCGCCGTCACCCTCGAGAGCGACAAAAAGCCTGGCAGCGAGCTCGCGGTCGACCCTTCGAAAGGCGACGCCGTGAAGGCAACCGGCTCGGACGACGGCGACGCGGCGGTTCCGGTCTACGCGAACGATCCTCAAGACGGCGAACGCACGGCTCTCGTGACCATCGTCGAGTTCTCCGACCTCGAGTGCCCGTTCTGCTCGCGAGGAGCCCAGACCCTGGATGCCCTCCGCGAATCGTTCGGACCAAGCGAGCTGCGCATCGTTTGGAAGCACTTCCCGCTCGCGTTTCACGCAAGCGCTCGTCCCCTCGCCGAGGCTGGCGCGGGTGTGTTCGAGCTCGCAGGCTCGATCGCGTTCTTCCGCTACGAGAGGGCGGTCTTCGATTCGCACGGTCGACGCGCGGCCATGGGAGGCTTCACCGAAGACTCCCCACGCCGGTTCGCGGAGGCCGTGGGCGTCGACGGGCGCGTGATCGAGGACGGCCTGCGCGACAAGCGTTGGGCCGACCGCGTGGAACGCGACATCACCCTCGGGCGGCGCCTGGGCGTCGAGGGAACGCCTGCGTTTTTCGTGAACGGAGTCATGCTCTCGGGAGCGCAACCCCTCGAGAAATTCAAGGCGGTCGTCGGCGAGGAGCTCGCGAAAGCCAAGGCCCTCGCGGCCGCCGGAACGCCCCGCGATCGCATCTACGTGACCGCGAGCAAGGCCTCCTTCAAAGAACCGAAAGAAGAAAAGGACGAGGAGCCGCCGCCGGACGTCACGGTCTACAAGGTACCGGTCGACAAGTCGCCGTCCCGCGGACCAAAGACCGCGCTCGTCACCGTCGTGGAGTTTTCGGACTTCCAGTGCCCGTACTGCAAACGCGTCGAGCCCACACTTTCCCAGCTGCGAAGCGAGTATGGGGACAAGGTCCGCGTGGTCTGGAAGGACATGCCCCTCCCCTTCCACAAGCGCGCGATTCCCGCCGCCATCGCCGCACGTGAGGCGCGGGCGCAAAAAGGCGAAGCGGGCTTCTGGGACATGCACGATCGCCTTTTCGACATCCAGGGAAGCCTCGAAGACAAGGACCTCCTCGGCGCCGCAAAGCTCGCAGGGCTCGACGAAGCCAAGATGAAACGGGCGCTCGCCCAGGGCACCCACACGAAAGCCATCGCCCAGGACGAGAACGACGGCGACGACGTGGAAGCCTCTGGAACTCCTCACTTTTTCATCAACGGGCGTCGGCTCGTCGGCTCGCAGCCCATCGAAAAATTCCGTGAGCTCGTCGACGGCGAGCTGAAAAAAGCGGAGGCCCTAGTGGCGGCCGGCACGCCCGCCGCGAGCGTCTACGACGAGATCCAAAAGACGGCGACCACGAAGGCCCAGCCTCCCGTGCGCAAGGTCGTCGCGCTCGATCCGAAGGCTCCCTCGCGCGGGCCTGCCAACGCGAAGGTCACCATCGTGCAGTTTTCGGACTTCCAGTGCCCATTCTGCAAGCGTGTCGAGCCCGCGCTGGACGAGGTCTTGAAGGCCTATCCGCGCGACGTTCGCGTCGAGTGGCGCAACCTTCCTCTCTCGTTCCACGCCGACGCGGAGCTCGCCGCCGAGGCTGCGCTCGAAGCCAAGGCGCAGAAGGGCTCGGCCGGGTTCTTCAAGATGCACGGGCTCATCTTCGACGGGCACGGCAAGGCCGATGGCCTCAAGCGCGCGGCGCTCGAAGCGAACGCACGAACCATGGGACTCGACATGGCGAAGTTCGGAGCGGCGCTCGACCACCACGTGCACCTCCCGTCGATCAAAGCCGACCAAGCCGTGGCCCAGGCCGCGGGCATCTCCGGAACGCCCGGATTCGTCGTGAATGGCACGTTCCTGTCGGGTGCCCAGCCTTACCGAAAGTTCCGTCGGGCGGTGGAAGCCGCCCTCTCGGGACATCCCTAGGTCAAGACGTGAGGCCTCGCTCGTGCTAGTCGAGAAGTCGTGAAGCTCGGATCGGCCGGTATTTCGCGTTCGTTGCGCATGGTTTCCGCTCTGTCGGCGGTGGCGGCCTTTGGGCTCGTCTCGTCGTACGAAGCCAGCGCGGGTGCGTTCGAGAAGCAACACCACCTCGGCCTCTCGCCGGCGCTTGCCGTCTTGAACGTGGCGAACAAGTCGACGTCGAGCGTGGGCGCGGGTCTTTCCCTCCACTATGCCTACGGGCTCACCGACCAGTGGAACTTCATGGTCGAGGGTGGAAGCCACGTGGTCGCGCTGGATCAACAGCTCGACACGCGCGAGACTCCGCGCACCTTTCCTGCCCGTGTGGATCACGCCGGGGTGGGCATCGGATACGTTCTCGACGTGCTTCGCTGGGTCCCCTACTTCGGGCTACTCGGACAAACTTACGTGCTCTCGGGTGGTACCCTCGAGTCGTCGAAAGTCGCCGTGGGCGTCGCGCTCGCCGCAGGGCTCGACTACCAGTTCACCCGGCATTTTGCCGTCGGTCTCGCCATCCGCCAGAGCTTCATCGCGTCCGAGCTCTCCACGTACCCGACGTACACGCTCGCGCAGCTACGGGCCGAGTACGTGTGGGGCTACTGACCTTTCATCCGTAGACGAACCTCGTCGAGACGCGTTCGAGCGAGACGCGCAATCGGCGACGCCGGCCACTCGGCCACCTTCTTGAACGCTTGCTCGGCAAGAGGAAGCCTTCCTGCGTCGCCGTCGGCTTCGTGAAAGAAGAGCTCGCCGAACGCGAGGTACGCATACGGCACCAAGCGAGAATTCGGTGCACTCTGCACGATTTCGAACTGGAGCTTGCGCGTCATCGCGAGATCGTTGCGGCACTCTGCATCGATGGCGAGTCGGTATTTGGCTTCGATCGCGCTCTCGCCCGG
>JAYUKI010000652.1:0-3801 GCA_043764595.1 Myxococcales bacterium
TGCTCCAACACCTGCAAACTGCGCTGCGGCGACGGGATAGTGCAGGCCGAGGAGCAGTGCGACGACGGGAACAAAATCGCGACGGACGGTTGCTCGAACACGTGCACGTTGCCCCGCTGTGGCGATGGAATCGTGCAGGCCGGGGAGACCTGCGACGACGGCAATACCCTCGACGGAGACGCGTGCCCCAGCACCTGCCGTACCGCGGCGCGAGAGGTCCCGGATGCCAGTCCTCCGGCAAGCCCATCCTCCTCCAAAGCTGAACCAATCGAGCCGCCCGGCCCATCGGCGCCCGCTGAAGGATGCAACGTCGGCGCCCCGTCAAGCCCTTCGAGCGCATTCTCGTTCACCGCGATTCTCCTATTCTTCGCGGTCCTTCGTGCGCCCCTCGCCCATGGGAAAAGGGACTTGCCCGCTTCGCGCTAGGGACGTCGTGCGGTCTGCTGCGTAGGAGATGGGACGGCGTTGAAGCTGTCGGCACGAATCGCGCCCTTCAGAGCTGGAACCCTCTTTTCTTGCCAGTCGCGCAGCGGAACAAAACGTTCATTGGATGGTGTGTGCGTGCCGCTGGGGTCAAATCAGCACATCGAATCTGCGCGGGAATCGCGTCACCTTGGGCGACTGTGCGCCGGCATGAGCGTTGCTTAGCTTGGCCTTGCCGGCCGTTAATAACCGGCATCAACGAAAGCTCCAAAGCCCATGAATACGTCTTTTCGCCCAGGTTGGTCGGGTCTTCGCGCGGTCGGAACGACCGTCGCGTTTGCGTCTTGCGTGCTCCTTGGCGCATGCTCGGCCGAAGAGGTCCCTGTCGAGGAGGGCGAGGCCTCGGAGTCCGACCTCACACGGGTAAACGACGCGGACAAGTCCGTCGACATCACGTGGGCCTGCGCGAGCAACAGGCCAGATGTCAGCGGTTTGAATTCACAAGAGGAGTACTGCGAGTGGACTCGACGAAGTCGGAATCCAGGCGGGGCCCTCCAGTGCGACTTCAACTCGAACTTCGACGCGACCCGCCCATACTTTCTCACTCAGAACGAAGGAAACTCGAGCTACCCTGAGACATTCGCCAATAGCCAGCAGTTCCTGGTCGGTGGGACGGAGCCGTCAGGCGCAACCAGGGTTGGCATCGTGCCCTCTTGCGTCGCGCAGCAGGGCGCTTGTATTGCGCCGGATTGCGTCTGTGGACGAAAGTCCGACCCGCAGATATGCGCCGTCCTTGGCTCGTTCGCACGGAACAAATGTGCGCCCGAGGTCGCGGCCTTTTCCCAGGTGACGGCAGGACGTCCAGTGGGAGGTCAGGAGCGTCAGCCGATCGTCGCCGTGCAGCTTCAGATTCCGCGGAACCTCGAGAAAAACTGCTTCTACAAGTCCCAACGGACGGCGGCAGGCCAAGATGTCAACGTGCCCGGGGTCGATCCGGCGAAGGAGAAGACCTACGTGCGGTGCTTCTTCGACTCGAAGGCTATGCCGAACATCCAGCGCTGTGACGACGTCGCACGGAGCATCACGGCGGGCGCCCGTGTTCGCGTCAAGAATCCCGGGGCGTGCAACTTTGCGCGCTTGAAAGCGGAGCTCGATGGCAAAACACCCAACGCGTGTAGGTGACATCGTGGCACGCAAGACCCTCATGGAACGACGCCGTCCAATCCTTTCCGTACTGCTTGCTGCAGTGGCTGCCCTGGCTCTTTCGAGGGGGCATGCCGATGCCGCGGGCAGGGCACCGCTCGGCAGCAGTGATGTTTCCATTCTGGTGCCGCTCAAGGCTTCCGATCGCGTCGATGACGTATTCAAAATGGCCGGCACTGGGCTATGCAATGCTTTGAAGTTCGACGAAACCGAGCCTTCTATCTTTGGAAAAGACCAGTTTGACGCGTTTGCGGCCTCCGTTTTCGGACGGGGGAGAAATGGCCAATGCAACGAGCTGCCTTTGGAAGGCCCTAGCAAGGGGGGGGACGCCGAGGTTCTTGCGAGTCAGCCATCCGAGCACCTCGCACGACGACGCGGGCTTCCAGGGCGTGCGTGCTCGTACCAGTCGTGGCGCGTCGTGGGATTTCGGTACGAGCCGTGTTTCGAGCGTCCGGGACGAACCGTTCAGCGTAAAGAAGACCTCGTGGGATGCACACCGGAGGCGCGTCTCGTTGCGCAGCCATGGAACACCGAAGGAACACCCTTTCCAGACGACGTCGCCCTTCACCTCATCTACCGAGTCCCGTCGCCGGATGCGCTCGTGGACGATCTCTTCAAGCTGGCGGAAACGACGACCGCTGCGACCAAAAGCGTTCGTTGGGACAATTACGATACCGCTGCAGACGTCCTGCGACCGCATCCTGGCCTGCGCGCCGAGATGGATGGCTGCCGAGGACCGGTGTCGACCGCCTACCGAGCCTTTCTCGGCAAGCACACGAGGTCCAATCTCTTGCGCCAAGTCGCCTTCATGACGAGCTCTACGGCGCAAGTTCAGTGGTCGTTCGGAGCCATGGCGTTCAACGGTGGTCAGTTTGCTCCGATTCGCACGGCTTCCGGCGACGTCTTCGACAACTTCAGTGGGGATCTCTTCAACTTTGGCTCCGGTTCCCCGTTCAACGCGAGCCTTCGGAGCGCAACGTTCCCCCACACGGCTCGCTTCTTCGATGCGAATCTCTTGATGAGCCGTGCGGAGCTCACGCCTCTCGCGAGGGCCAATGCGCAGAAAGCTAGCGAAGACCTCGCGAAGATCGAGCACCCCGGTCGGGTTGGACAAGGGGCGACCAACTGCGTGTCCTGTCATATGGTGCCTCAGACGCGCGCCGAGCTCGTCAACAAGGGGGTAGTTCCTAGCACCTCGGGGGCGTACGCAAAGGTCCCCTTTTGGCCAGCGTTCGACCAGGCCTCCCGTGGGCTCTTCAATCTTCGGAACTTTGGATACGGCCCGGGCTTCGAGATGGGTGTGTCGCAGAGAACATTGAACGAGACCGACGATGTCCGACGCTCCCTCAATGCGGTCTACTTGACCAAGCCGTAGCCACGGCCACCTGGGTTGCGTCAGCATTCTGCTGCGCGTCTCGGCTGTGGAGTTTCCGTCTGAATGGTCGCGTGCGCGTCGTAGCTTCGCCCGTGCCGGACGGCGCCCCCGCGCCGCGTCCTTGGGGGCTGCAGGGAAGTCGACGCGCCAGGCCGAGATGTGCGAACCTTTCAGCGCTCGCTTCGCGCACCATCGCCGAAGCCCAGCGGTCGCAACGTGAAGCCGAAGTCCAACGACGAGCCTACTGCTGTCCGGTTCGGTCGCTATATGGCGATTCAGTCCTTGGGCGCGGGCGGCATGGCGACGGTCTACCTCGCCCTTCGCCGCGACGCGTCGCCGACCGAGCCCTCCCTGGTCGCTCTCAAGCAGAGCCACGGCGAGATAAGTCGCACTGCGCAATGGAAGGAAGCGCTTCGGGAAGCGCAGTGCGGCACGAGCATTGCTCATCCGAACGTCGTTCGGGTGTTCGAGGTCGAGGATGGCGCTCAAGGGCCCTACATCGTGATGGAGTACGTCGAAGGCGGTTCGCTGCTGGACCTCCTCACTGAAGGCATGGTGGGGGGGATGGCGAGCCGAATCCCAGTCGCCATTGCGTGCCGAATCGTAGTGGATGCCTTGCGCGGATTGCATGCCGCGCACGAAGCGCGGGACGCGTCCGGTAACCCCCTTGGGCTCATCCATCGAGACGTTTCGCCGCACAATGTCATCGTCGGAACCGACGGTGTTGCGCGCCTCGCCGATTTCGGTATTGCGCGACTCATGCAGCTGTCCGGCACGGGCTCGGGCCTCGTTCGTGGAAA
>JAYUKI010000653.1:0-1130 GCA_043764595.1 Myxococcales bacterium
CACCCTCGTCGACGAGCCCACTGGAACCACCCCAGTGGTTCGCTACGCCATGACGATGGACGCCACCGGTCCGGCGGGAGCACGCGCTGGCGAAGGCGATGGCCGTATGGGTCTCTTGCGCGACTCCGATCCACTCGTAGGCATCGACGACGAGCCGCTCGAGGTCGACGTCCAAACCGGGATGGATACCGTACTTGGCGACTTCTCGAAGCACGGCCGGTACGAGATCGTCGTCGGACCGGGGCTCCCGAGCGAGACGTCCATTTTGGCCCGCGACGCGACGAGCGCGACGCTCTCTTCGCCGTGGCCTGGCGCCTCGGGCAAGGCTGTCGTGCGAGTACACTCGAACCAACACAACTACGCCGTCGCATTCGAGCTTCCGATTCCGTGAGTGGCATACGCACGGACCGATTCCTCCTTTGCTTCGCCACGACACTCATGTGCGCGGGGTGTGACCCAGCCCCGCGAAAGGGGATCCCGGCTACTCCAAAAGAGCCACTTCGGGTTGCAGAGGCGGCAGAGGCGGGAGCCGGCGGAACGCGATCGGACGTCGTGGCTTTCGACTACCCCCTCGTACTCGGAGTCGGGCAGAGCCTTTGTGCGGGGGTGGCAGGACGTCCGCCGCTGACCACGACTCAGACCGCAGGCAACGCCACCATGTGGGACCCGGGGCCGGACCCGAAGTTCTCGCTCGACGGTGGCGCGGATCGCCTCGTCTTCGTTCCCCTGGTCGAGCCCATTCGCCCCGAGCTCTCGGTCGACGCCGGCTATCCGCGTTTCGCATATCCGAACAACGTCAAAGGCGAGACCTTCCACGGCGCGATGGCCAACGGCATCAGCGCGCGCGCCAAAGCGTTGGGTCTGGGTGAAGTCCACACCGTCCACGCGAACGTCTGCGAAGGCGCGAGGTCGCTCGCGGACCTGAGGCGTGGCGGAAAGAGCAACGCTTACGCGGCGGGGCTCTTCGAGACGCGCGCGTATGTCGAGCTCTCCAAGGCCGCTTTACGCGTTCCATGGGTGTCTGCGGTGGTCCTCACCCACGGAGAGGCCGACGCCGAGAATCCGCAGTACGCGAACGAGCTCGCGACCTATTTCGACGAGCTCGCCGACGATCTTCGGCAAATCACGCA
>JAYUKI010000654.1:0-1130 GCA_043764595.1 Myxococcales bacterium
CGTAGTCCCGTGACGGCCACGATGGCCCCCGCGTGGGCTTCTTCGATTTCTTCGCGCTCGTCGGCGTGAATGAGGAACATCCGCGCCACGCGCTCGCGCGTCCCTCTCGGATTCACCAGGACGGACTGGCCCGCCACGAGAGTGCCCGAATAGACCCGCACGAAGGTCACGAAGCCTGCGCTTTTGTCGCTCGTCGTCTTGAAGGCCAAGGCGGCGAGCGGTTCGTCGTCACGTGCGTGACGGTGGACGACGCCCGAATCGTCCGTTCCCGCGATCGGCGGAAGGTCCGCCGGCGACGGGAGATAGGCCACGATGGCGTCGAGGAGCTGTTCGATTCCGCGGTTCTTGAGGGCCGAGCCGCACGCGACCACGTGGAGCTTGCCGGCGAGGGTGCCTTTGCGCAACGCGCGCTCGAGCTCCACCGCGGGCACTGGATTTCCCTCGCAGAAGCGAGCGAGCACGAGCTCGTCCACTTCGGCGCAGGCTTCGACGACACGGGCGCGGGCGAGAGCGACCCGCGCGACGAATTCCTCGGGGAGAGGCTCGACGTGGAAGGCGCGTTCGTCGAACACGATCGCCACTTCGCGCACGACGTCGAGCAAGATCCGGCCACCGTCGACCGGAATGTTCACGAGCACGGGGCGTGCTCCGAGACGCTCTTCGAGCTCGCGGAGGCACATCTCGAGATCGGCCCCGGCTTTGTCCACCTTGTTGACGAAACAAAGCCGTGGGACGCCATGCCGCTCCGCCTGCCGCCAGACGGTCTCGGATTGGCACTCGACTCCGCTGGCGGCGTCGAGCACGAAGACCGCTCCGTCCAAGACACGGAGCGACCGCTCGACTTCGATGGTGAAGTCGATATGCCCGGGAGTGTCCACGAGCTGGACACGATGCGGAACGCCCTCGAAGGTGCCCCAATGGGGAGTCCACGAGACCGTGGTCGCCGCAGCGGTAATGGTGATTCCGCGCCGCTGCTCTTCGGGCAAATGATCGAGCTTGGCCGTGCCTTGGTGCACTTCGCCCGGGACGCGAAGGCGCCCCGTGAAAAAGAGGATTCGTTCGGCGCAGGTGGTCTTTCCGGCGTCGATGTGGGCCATGATTCCAATATTTCGAAGGCGGGCAATGGGGAT
>JAYUKI010000655.1:0-3800 GCA_043764595.1 Myxococcales bacterium
GTAGGACCGCCCCCCATGGCCACGCGCTATCACATCGGTGCAAAAGATCTCCGCGGGGCGATCGATGCCTACGCGAAGCGTTTCGATCTCCTCGAGGTCAAGCTTCCTACCGCCGAACATCCGAAGCTCGGGCCCACGCCCGCCACGCTGCGGAAATGGCGAAAGGCGGTCCCGCCGCACTTCGAGTTCGTCGTGGTCCTCGGCGCCTCGGTCGGGAAGCTCCGTCCGTCTCCAGAGCTCGAGACCGACCTAGCGACGGCCCTCGAGGCCATCACCATCCTCCAGTCGCGCATGGTGCTCTTGCCCACGCCGGCCGAGGTCACGCCGACGCAGCTCTCGCGCGACCGAATCGTGCGCCTCCTCGAGCGCCTTCCGCGCGACGTGACCCAGGTCGCCTGGGAGCCGCGTGGCGTATGGGAAGTCGATGACGCCGCCGTCTTTGCCAAGAAGGCCGGCATTGCGCTCGTGGTCGATCCGACGCGCGACCCCATCCCCACGGGGCCCATTGCCTATGGCCGCCTACGTGCGCTCGGCGAGTCGCGCTCGTTCGGTCCCGCGGCGCTCGAGCGCGTCGCGGACGCCATCGGCGAGCGCCGCGAAGCCTACGTCGTCATCGATTCGCCCACGGCGCTCACCGAGTGCAAGCGTCTGCGAAGCGTCGCTCAGCGAAGTCGTGGCGCAAAAGAAGGCGGCAAGGGGCGAGTGCTGCGTCCGCGCAACACGACCACGTTCAAGGTCCGCGACGACGAGCAGGAGTGAGAAAATGGCCGATTCGCAAGCCTCGTCGTTGAAGCGGGCGCGGGCGACCCACGCCAACGTCACCCACGCACGCGACGCCGCCGAGGCGCTCCTTCTCAAAGGGAACGCCGTGGACGCCGTAGTGGCGGGCGTTTTTGCAGCCGCCGCCATCGAGCCCTCGGTCCTTCTGGGGCCAGTCCAGCTTCTCTTCGGTGGTGGCGGCGCAGGTCTCCAAGCCGTGTCGGGCCGGCTCCTTCAGGGCGGCAAAGGCCAGGATCGTCCACGCGGCTTCCGCGAGGGTGACCACATCCCCGACGCCGCACGTGTGGCCGTTCCTGCGTTGCCCGCAGCGCTCGTGGCCGCCGTGGCCACCGCCGGACAATCGACGCTCACTCAAATTTGCGGACCGGCGATCGAGCTCGCGAAGGGCTCCCCACGAAAAGACGTCCTTTCCCACATCGCGAGGGTCGGTGCCCGCGCGATGAGCGAGGGAACGCTCGGTTCGGAGCTTTTCCACGCGGCCAATCGCGTCGCTGGAGGCGTGCTCTCTCGGGAGGACCTCGAGGACATCTCGGTGTCGGTCGAGCGGCTCACGTCCGTCCCATGGGGCGACGGCCGTGCCATGGTCACGGTGCCGTGGGGCTCGGGCGCCGTGCTCCCGGAGGCGGAGGGGCCCGGGCTCGACGCTCGCCACGTCCGTGCGGTCCTCGCCGTCGACCGAAATGGCCTCTTTGCCATCGCCGTCTACGAAGAGCACCTCGACGTCCTTCGCATCGAAGAGCTCGGCCTCTCGGCTCCGCTTCTCGCGTCTCCCGTGCGCCGCGGAGAGACCCGCGTGAAGCCCGGGACGGTGATCGCGGCGGCCTTCCCGGCAGCCCTCGTCGAAAACGCGGGAGTGTTCGAGCTGGGCCTCGTGGTCGTGCAAGCCCCCGAAGGCGAAGCCCACGCAAGGGAGCTCGTTCGTGGAGCCCTTGTCGGCGAGATCCCGAAGTCTCCCGGCGGCGGCCGCATGCTCGCGGTGGCGCAATCGGGCGACGTCGCGCGGTCTTTCGAGTCGACCGTCGCGGCGCCCTCCCACGCCTGAGCGTCAGGACCAGCGCGCTCGCTGCACGGAATGAGTCGGTCGGCGGCGAGCCGGCGACTCGGTCCTTCAACCCGCTCGTCGCTCTAGCTAAGCGTTTGATACTTAACTGTATTTTGTCGCGTTTTGCCGTGCGTTCCGGCCGAGACGTCGGCGAGCGGCGAACGCCAACACGGCGAGCGCGGGCAGCACGAAAGACGCTCCGCTCGTGCCGGTTTGGTTGCATCCGCCGCTGCCGCCGCTGCTCGTGGGCGGTGGGGGCGCCGACGGATCGCACGCGCCTGCCGCCACCTTTGCCTTCGAGGTCTGCCGCTGGCCGTCGGCGAGGTAGATCGAGCACAGTCCCCCGACGTCGTCGTCGGTGAGGTCGCGGAAGAACGTGGACCCCGGCGTGTACCGCGCGAACATCGTGGCCGTTCGATTCGACGAGTGAGCGAGCCCGAAGAAATGACCCACCTCATGGGTGAGCGCGCTCGCCAAATCCGTCCCGTTCGAGGGCACCGGATCCTCGAGCGAGAAGTCGATGTCCGCGGTGTTCACTTCCATGTCCGCGTCGAGGATCTCGCCGGTCTCCTTGTTGAACGTGAGGGTGGTCAAGATGACCTCGTTGGTCGAGTCGTTCGGCCACTTGTCGTCCCAAAAGACGATGGCGCTCGCGTTCTTGCCACCGGTCGTGTCGTAGCCGAGCGCACTTCGTGCCGTGTCGCCGACGAACTGGGCGTCGATGGTGGGGCTACCGCCAGTCGTGCAGCTCGCGGTCTCCCATGTATCGAATGCCATGGCCGCGATGGCCTTGAACCGCGTCATGTCGAGCTTCTTGGAACCGGGCGACTCGACCGAGTACCCGACGCATTTGCGTGAGTGGTAGACGAAGATCCCCTGGTTCCAGCAGTTTCCTTCGGTGGGGGAGTAGCTCGGGTCGGTGGCGACCGTCGTCGTGCGACAGAAAGCGCCCGCCGTAGCGGCCGTCGAAGACACGAGCGCGACCACCACAGCCGCGAGAAGAAAGCGCATTTTCTAGAAGCTCCTCGGGCCGAACGACGGCTCCGTTGACAAAGTGTAGCGAAACCCTCGGACTCTGGCTCGCGAAAGGCGAAACGCAGAAGCCGGAGATCCGTCTATTCTCGGACGACTCCATGGATCGCATCGCGCCGACCCTTCGTCCGAACGCTCGCCCTTCTGGCCACCAGACCTGGGAAAAGCTCCTGTTCGTGCACTACGCCTTCCCGCCGGAGGTCGTGAGGCCATTGGTTCCGGAGGAGCTCGAGCTCGACCTTTGGGAGGACGGCCTTGCGTGGGTGGGCCTCGTACCTTTCGAAATGAAGGGCATTCGTCCCGCATTCGTCCCAGTTGGGCTCGATTTTTTCGAGACGAACCTCCGCACCTACGTGTCGCGGAAAGACGAGCCAGGCGTCTTCTTTTTCTCCCTCGAAGCGAGCTCGCTCTTGGCCGTGGAAGCGGCCCGCTTTGGATGGGGCCTGCCCTACTTTCACGCCGACATGTCCCTCCGAGAGGAAGGGGACCGCGTGATCTACTCGACCATCCGTCGGGGAACGGCGGTTCCGGCGCGATCGGTGTTCGAGTACCGCGTGGGCAAGCGCCTTGGGCCGTCCGAGCCTGGCACCCTCGAGCACTTCTTGCTCGAGCGCTATTATCTGTTCACCGCTCAGGACGGGCGCGTCTCGAAGGGCCACGTTCACCACACGCCCTATCCCGCCCACCTTGCCGAGCTCCTGCGCCACGACGACGGCGTGGACGGCTTGCTTCATGCCGCGGGCCTTCCGGTCCCTAGCGGGCCTCCAGCGGCCGTGCACTACTCCCCTGGGGTCGAGGTCGAGGTTTTTGGCCCATGGGAGGAGCCGTGACCGGTTCCGAGACCGCTCCGGAGAATCGCTTGACAACACCTGCGCGAAGGCGCAGGGTGCGCCTCCCAAAAGGGCGCCAGCCCATCAAGGCCCCGCAAAGTGGGTTTTTCCGCTTG
>JAYUKI010000656.1:0-13594 GCA_043764595.1 Myxococcales bacterium
GCAGGTGGCCTCGTCGCTCCGCTCCTCAGACTACGGGAGTAGGCTTCCGGTGCTCGCTGCTCGCTCCTCGCGCAAAAGCCTCGCGTCGGTCTCGACGGAGCTGACACACCCATTTCGACCGGGCGCCTCACGAACGGGCCTCGGGGCGCCATAAGACTTTCCGGATCATCACGATCCGGGAGAACGGCGGAGCTTCGTCTCCGCAGAAGAGCAAAACCCATGAACGTTCCCGGCTACACCGCAGGAACGAGCGCCGTCGCGCGCTCGCCCGTCTCACTTTCGGACTTCGAAATCCTCAAAAAGAGTGCCCTCTTCGGCGAGGACGACATTACCGCTCTACGACGCTCGCTTCCGATCTTGAAAGGCGAAGTCGAAGCCATTTTGGACGTGTGGTATGGGTTCGTTGGCCAGAATCCTCACTTGTTGGCCTCGTTTTCCGGGCATACCGACGGAAAGCCGCTGGCCGACTACCTCGGGGCGGTAAGGAAGCGCTTCGGGCTCTGGATAATGGACACGGCTCGGGCCGAGTACGACCAAAACTGGCTCGACTACCAGCACGAGATTGGGCTCCGGCATCACCGCGCGAAAAAGAACCGAACCGACGGAGCCTCCTCCACGCCCATCGTGCCCTTCCGCGACCTGTTTGCGCTCATTTTCCCGATTACTTTCACGCTGAGGCCGTTTCTGGCGAAAACGGGGCTTCCGCAATCCGAGGTGGAAGCCATGGCCCAGGCGTGGGTCAAATCGTGTTTGCTGCAAGTGACCTTGTGGAGCCACCCCTACGTCAAAGACGGAGACTTCTGATGGAAATACGACCCGCCCCCGAATGGCAAACGACCGAGTGGCTCAACACGTCCGAACCTCTCTCCCTCGCCGCACTTCGAGGGCGGGTCGTCCTGGTTCATGCCTTTCAAATGCTTTGCCCCGGATGCGTTGCCCATGGGCTGCCCCAGGCCAAACGTGCCGCTGAAGTATTCGCCGGAACCAAGCTCACGGTCGTCGGACTCCATTGTGTATTCGAGCACCACGAGGCCATGGGACCCATTTCGCTGAAGGCCTTTCTTCACGAATACCGTATCGCATTCCCCGTTGGCATCGACGCTCCGGGATCCTCGAAAGCGGGCATTCCACGCACCATGGAGGCGTATGCCATGCGGGGTACGCCGAGCACCCTCGTCTTCGATAGCTGCGGCGAATTGCGCCATCACGTCTTCGGAAAGCTCGATGACTTGGTGCTGGGATCGGAGCTCCGGGCCCTCCTGATCGAGGCCGAAAGAGAGGCCCATTCAAAAACCCGAGGGGCGATGGACGCGCCTGTCGCAGGTTGCGAGCCTCAGGGCTGCGCCGTGGCGAAGGAACCGTCGCTCGGCCCATGATGGTGGCGAGCTTCGGTTTTCTGGGTGAGGTGCCGGGGCGAACGAGCCTGTCGCGGCTCGCCTTCGATTCGGCGTAATCTGAAACGAACCCGTGCTTCCACTTCGCACACGTTTTGCGCCGTCACCCACGGGCGACCTCCACCTCGGAGGCCTCCTGTGTGCCTTCGTCTCGTACGTGGTCGCGCGCCGGACGGGCGGCGCCTTCGTCGTACGCGTGGAGGACATCGACACTCCACGTGTGGTGAAAGGAAGCGCGGATCGCATTCTCGACGATCTCGAGATGCTCGGGCTCGTTGGCGACGAGCTCGATCGCGGCGGAAAAGGCGTCCCCTACGGCCCCTACACCCAGTCGCTCCGAACGGCATTCTACGAGGAGCGGCTCGCGCGGCTGGGCGACGCGGTGTATCCGTGCGACTGCTCGCGTGCCGAAGTCGCCCGCGCGGCGAGCGCGCCACACGCGGGCGAAGAGGTCGTCTATCCCGGAACGTGCCGCGAAAAGCCCCACACGCGGGAGATGAAGCGCGAGCCTTCGTGGCGTCTTCGTGTTCCGGAAGGAAAAGAGGTGTCCTTCCACGATCTCGCCCTCGGGCCGAGCGTCCAGCGTGTGGACCTCGAAGTGGGTGACTTCGTCCTACGGCGCGGGGACGGCGTGTTCTCGTATCAATGGGTGTGTGCCCTCGACGACTCGGCCATGCGCATCGACCTCGTCGCCCGAGGGAGTGACCTGCATGCCTCGACGGCGAGGCAAATCATGCTCGCGAGCTTGGCCCGTGAAACGCACGTTCCTCGGTATTGGCATTTGCCCCTCGTGGTCGCGCCAAATGGGGAACGTGTGGCGAAGCGAACCCATGGCACGACCGTGAGGGAGCTTCTTTCGACGGGCCTATCGAAGGAAGTGCTGTTCGGCTTCTTGGGGCACGCGGCGGGCTTGTTCGTGGACGCTTCGCCGCGAGATTTGGCTCAATCCATCGAAGAGGCGCGAGCGCTCGAGCATTTGCTCGCGGTTCCGCGCGTGGCGAGGGTTCCCGAAGGATGGGGCTCGAGCTCCCAGTGAGACGAATGCGGCGAAATCGTCCAAGCCCGCGGAATGTACGGCCAGTCCGGGACAAGCGACCTTTGGAATGCCGACGAGCCCATTCCGACTTCGTAGTCGAAATGAGCTCGTGTACGATTGACTACGAAGGCGCGTTGCTGTTCAGGGCGCCGTCACGGTCGTACTGTCGAGGCTTACCGCGGTCTGCGCGAGCAGTCGGCCGTTGATCGACGCTCCCGTGGCGAAGTTGATCGCGGTCTTGCCGAGCATGATGCCCTCTGCGTGAGAGGTCGTGCCGACCGTCACGGCCCCCGCAACTTGCCAGAAAATGTTCTTCGGCCGGGCGCCGCCCCGGAGAATCATGTTCTTGGCTGCGCTCATGGTGAGGTCCCCGGAAATCTGGAATATCCAGACATCGTTTGGCGCGCCGTCGAGCGTGATGTCGGTCGGAATGGTCACGGTCGAAGACCACGTGTAGAGACCAGGCTTCAGCGTCAGTCCACCGATCGAGCCCGCGCCGAGATCCAGATAGTCCGGTGTGGGACGCGTGGCCGCGTCCGTGTAGGCGGCTTCCATATTGCCAACGGAGGTCGTCAACGTGCTCGGCGTGGGCGGGTCATTGTCCGCTGCAAACAAGGCGCCGGTCACCTGAGGAGAGGACCACTGCGTGCCCGCCTTCGTGAGGGAGAAGCCCGTGAAGTAGCTTGCCGCGGCCGGGCTCAGCCCAACGTTACCGACGATCTTCGACGTGGGCACGTTGGAAACGGCCGATTTGGCAAGAATGGCATAACGCCCAGCCGCTCCAAGGAGGACTGGCGCCGGACCAACGGGGCCCTTCGGATCCGTCGTGAAGCTCCAACTGTATGCGGTGCGAAGCGGATTTCCGGCCAAGTCCGTCGCAGCGGTCGTGACGGTTCCTGTGTAGACGGTATTGAGCGCGAGGCGCGTCGACGGTGTGAAGATGGCCGCGTTGTTGAAGTAGGCGACTGTGCCAGCAAGCGGAACATCTCCTTGTTTCACCGTGAAAGATGCCGCACTGAGCGTACCCGCGAGCATCGCTTCGCTGAACGTGGCGATCACTTCTCCGACGATCGGGGCATCGGTGGCAGCGCTCGCCGGAAAGGTCGAGAGGACCGTGGGGGGCGTGGTGTCGGTTGCGACGTTGCCGTCCGTGCCACCGCCGCCATCCGTGCCACCGCCGCCGTCCGTGCCACCGCCGCCATCCGTGCCACCGCCGTCGTTGACCCCCTCGTCCGATGAGCAGGCCGTGAAGAACACGCTTCCGAGCACCAAGGTTGCGAGCGTGGCCGAGCGTGGGAGCCGTTCAAAATAAGAAAGTCGAAGCATTGGATGAATCTCCTTGGTGCGGAAGAACAAAGACGTTCCGTGCCACCAGAGTCGGCTCACACTAAGACTCGCCCCGCCTCGCGCAACGTGACGTCCGCCGACGCAAGGCCGTCTACGCGACCGCCGGGCGCGCATCGAATCGGCCCGAAATCGTTCGACGGAAACCGCGATTCCTCCTCGATTCGGGCCCTTTCGTTGCCATTCGAGTGTCCCGAGCGCCAATGATCGGGAGATAGCGAAAGGTGGCGAAATCCAAGGCTCAGGAAATCGACGCCGCGAATGCCGAATTCCTGTTTCGGCTCCTTTTGGCTATTTCCGTCCCTGCCCGCCAAAACGGTGTAGAGTCCAAATCAAGAAACCGTCCAGGGGCGCAGGCCGCCGACGCGCGAATGTCCAAAAGCGCAATCGGACGAAATGCGTGGGATTACGCTGCCGCTCACCTGAGCGAATACACGCCGCCCTCGATGCGCATGCGCAACATCTGCATGGGCCCGCGCAGGCGAAACCACGAGATGGCGCCGTTGATGAGCATCGCTATCAGGAAGATTCCCGGGAACGTGAGCGCTTCGGCCCCCATTCCGTCGCCCATGGCCGCGAGCACGAAGAACAAGGACGAGACCCCGTAGCTCACGCTCGGTACGGGCAAGAACGCGCTTTTCACGGTGACCTTGTGGCCATCGAACGCGAGCTTCATGCGCACCAATCCATAGGTGCGGGAGCCGAAGAACTTGAACGGCAACCGCATCACGATTTCTTCGCGGGAAGGTATGCCGTACACGAAGTGCGAGTCGCTCTCTTCCTTCTCGGGAATGCGCAAATGCCCCACGATGCTCTCGGCGACGGCGAGCGGTGCGGCGGGGGCTTCGCGGTACCCTGCGGCTTCGCGCGGGAGGCCATCGGTGGCGAGGGACGCGGTCTTTCTCCCCGACAAGACCTCTTGGCCTGCGGGACCCACGTCGATGGGGGTGCTCTGGCCCATTGGCAAGAATGCGAACCTCGCGAGGATGGGCGTCGCAAAAAAGTAGAGCAGTGTCTCGACGCCACTACCGAACACGAGCATCGCGATGCCTACGCTGAAGAGCTCCATCCCGAAACTTCATCACAAAGGCCGGGTCAAATCCCGAAAAGGTTGCCGAATCGTGCGTGGGGATGCGGTTCAGCGTGCGCCGCGGCGCACGATTTTTCCTTCGCGGACGTGCCACGACTCGAACGTGCCCTTGACGCGTCCATTCGGCAGCAAGTGAAGGTCTCCCGAGGCGCCTTCGTAGCGGACGTCCTCCCCGCGGGCGACCGCCCGCAGCAGCCTGCCGAGCTCCCCGGGCCCATAGCCGGTCTTCCCTTTGCTGATGCGCACCATGGCTTCGCGCAACTCCGTAGAGGTCGCATCGAAGCCTTGGGCTTCGATGGCGAGGGCGAGCAGAATCACGGCGTCGAACTGGTGGGGAGCAAAAGGTTCTTCGGTGTCGGTCCCGGTGATCGTGCGAAAATGGCGCCGAAACGCCGCGTACTCAGGCCGTGTGGCCGAGGCGGACGCGACGGCGATCCCTTCGACGCCCTCGGCGACGGAGGTGGCCGTAGTGTCGTCCACGTCTCCACGACCGAACTCGACGAAGTCCCGAGAGGCAAGCGAGTCTCCCGCGAGCACGCGGAGCGTCTTCCGCAAACCGGGTTTTATCGAGTCGAGAATGCGGCCCCCAAGCTTTGGCGAAACGATCAGCGCGAGGCAATCGGTTTTCGTTTCGATAAGCTGACCCGTCAGGTCTTCGTAGCTTCGTCGCGCTTCGGATTCCACGAAGAGGAGCCCCACATCGAGACGAGGAGAGCGCAAGAGCTCTGCTTCGAGCGCGCGCGCGAAAGGCTCTCCGTGTGCGTCTTTGGTGGCGAAGATGGCGACGCGCTTGCACGCTTGGGCGCCCGTCGAACGTGTTGGCGCGGCTCGTTTGGCCATTTGGCCAAGCGCTATGGCTTGTTCGTGGTCCGAGGGAGATAGGCCCACGAACGTGCGCTGCGCATCGCTCGGTGCGAGCCCCTCGGCGGTGGCCGTTGCGGAGAGGTCGACGAACGACTTTTTGGCCACGAAAGGGAGAACCTCCGTGGCTTGTGGACTGAGCAGGGGACCCAGCAGGACGGGGACGCTCGACGCACGCATGGCGTCTTCGGCGCGCGCGAGCAAGAAGGGCCCTGTTGCCCCTTGGTCGTCGACCACATGGAGCACCACCTTTCGACCCCGAATGCCACCTTCGGTCACCAAAAGCTGAGTGGCCACGCGAGCCGCGCGCTCGAGCTCCGTACCTCGACGTCGGTTGTCGCCCGAGAGGTCCATCAAAAGCGAAAGATGGAGCTCGGTTGGCACGTTTGGCGCGGTTGTTTCGACGGTCGTGTCACCATCCAAAAGGGCTACGGTGTCGGGCATCCTGCTGCGTGAGAGGAGAACTACGCCTGCAGCGACGAGCCCAATGACGGAAAAAGCGAACGAGGCCCGAAGGTTCCCGTTGCCCTTGTGCCCTTCCGTTTTCGCGGTTCCGTGCGCGTCCGGTACGTCGACGGGTGCAGCAGATGCTGAAATGTCGGCTGCCGGAATGGGCGCTACCAGGGACGTTTCTTTGGTATCGAGGACCGGTTCGTCGTCGACGGTCCCCGTGTCGATCGTGTCGTTGACCCGGGAGCTCGAGCGGTCCAAATTCGCGAGTGCGGCTTGCATCGCCTCGAGCATCGAGCCGACGTCTTGAAACCGCTTTTCGACGTCGTAGGCCGTAGCCTTCGCGAACCACGCGTCGAGGCCATTTGGAACGTTCGGTGCCAGCGTCGACGGGCGTGGGAGCTCGGCGCGGTAGGCGGCGAGCCCAAGGGCATCGAGGGACGCGCGCGCAATGGCATTCGTCCCGGTCAGCATGCGGAATACAACGAGTGCGAGCGAGTAGAGGTCGCTACGGTGGTCGACGGCTTTGCCCGCGGCCTGTTCCGGGCTCATCGTCGAGCGAGTGCCGATGGCCGCTCCGGCTTCGGTGAGCTTGGTCTCTTCTTCGCTCGCGAGTGCCACTCCGAAGTCGAGCACTTTGACGTATGGCCTAAGGCCCATTCCGTCGCACAAAAAGAGGTTTGCCGGTTTGAGGTCTCGGTGCACGAGGCCCGCGTCGTGCGCGCGCTTCAAGCCGGCACATGTCTGCTCGACGATCGTGAGGACTTCACTCGAATCGAGGCGCCCGCGGGCTTCGAGCTCGACCGCCAGATCGTGCCCGTCCAAGAGCTCCATCACGATGTACGGTCCGAGCTCTTCCGACGTGCCGGCGTCGAGCACCGAGACCACGTGTGGGCTGCGAACCTTGGCAAGCAGTGCGGCTTCGCGCTCGAACCGGCGAAGGGCGCGGTCGTCGGCACTGCCGACCGAGGTCACGAGCTTGACGGCCACGTCGGTCGCGAGCGCCTCGTGCCGCGCCACCCAAACGGTCCCCATTCCGCCCGCGCCTAGCCTGCGGAGCAATCGAACCTGAGGTGTGACGCGATCTCCTTCGGTCGGTGGGCGCACGTTCGGGGGAAGGATAGCCCGAATCGCACCAATTCGTTCGATGGCCTACTGGGAAGGCTCGTCCTTCCGGAAGTCGTCCACGTCGATCGCGAATTTTTCGATCCACCGGTGCACTTGCACGCGGGTCGTGCTCATTCGCCGCGCGACCTCGCTGAGGTTTCCGCGTGTCTCGCCGAGGAGCGCGAGCAACGTTCGCTTTCGTTCGTCCGCGGGTACGACGGGCTTCGGCGCGCCATCCGGGCGCGAGGCCACCCGCGGGCTTTGCGGGCTTTGCGGGACTTCAGTCACGGTTGTGATTTTCGTGCCGAGTCCGGCGGGCAAGTCGGGAGTGCGAACGATCGACGCGTCTCCAGCGAGCACGACGGCGCTCGACAGCGCTTGAAGCAGCTCGCGCACGTTGAGGCGCCACGCGTGGGCACCCATGGCGCGTACGGCCTCCGGGGAAAGTCGGATGCGTGCGGCCGACGTCGGCGCGGCGCGGGGCAAAAGCTCCGCGACGATGAGCCCCAGATCCGCCAGCCGATCGCGGAGGGGAACGAGAGTGTGCGAATACCCGGAGAGCCGCATTCGAAGGTCCTCGCGCAGGCTCTCGACCGGACGAAGCGTTGCCGCGACGACGCGGACGTCGACCCGAACCGGACGTGTCGCACCGACGGGCACGACCTCCGAGGTCTCGAGGGCGCGCAAGAGGACGGCCTGCGAGCCTTCGGGCAAGTCCCCAATTTCATCCAGAAACAGAGTCCCTCCCGAAGCCTCGCGGAAGTACCCGGGTTCGTCGCGAACTGCGCCCGAGAATGCGCCTTTTGTGTGACCGAAGAGCTGGGCCTCGAGCAGACTCGCGGTGAGCGCGCCGGAGTTTACCGCCACGAATGGGCCGTCTGCGCGGGCCGACAGGGAATGCGTGGCTCGCGCGAGGACCTCTTTGCCCGTTCCGCTCTCTCCGAGGAGAAGCACGGGGAGGTTCGACGCCGCGATTCTTGCCAATCGACCGAGGCCCTCGGCGACCGAAGGAACCAGCGAAGCGAGCCCCTGCGCGCGCCCGGCCAAACGTGCGCCCAAAGTGCAGGGTTCATCGTTGACCATGGTGGCTCGCGACAGCAGGAAAAGGCAGCTTCCGAACGAAAAAGGGGTGTCCCTCGGGAGGGGCCCTTCGGTGTGTTTGGCATGAAGCACGAAGGTGCCGTTGCGCGAGCCCTCGTCGACGAGTGTCCAATCGTGGCCCGTGCGTACGAGCCGAGCGTGGCGCGTGGACACGCGATCGTCCGGTAGCGTGACGGACAGCGTGGCGCCTTGGTGCTGAGCTGCAAACGAGGGCCCCCGGCCGACGCGAATTTCGTCCACTTCACGAAGCGACATCCGTGCGCCCGCCGCGAGCGGACGTTGCCCTTCGAGCACCAGATACAGAACGTCCACCGGGGAGCCCTTGGTTGGTCCAAGGTCCCCATGCCCTCCAAAAGTGGGCGCCGTGGCCTCGACGGTACGACCGGACATGAGGGCCCGAGGGTACCTCACTCAGGAGCGCGAGGCAGCGAATGATGTCGACCTGCCGAGGGAAATTCCCGGTCGCCAAGCTGGGTTTTCTTCGCGGCGAGGTTTTTCGAATGGGCGACGGCCGCTGCGGCCAAGCTCCGAGTAGCGCCGAGAGACTCTCGGAGGCGCCCCCCCGAGACTCGTCCGCAGAACGAGACGTCCGCGCTCGCCCGCACGAGACGCGTGTCCGACCCACGAGAGTGAGGAACCGCCATGAATCGACGAAACGCCTTCGTGGGAGCGCTCCTTTTCACGAGCCTCGGTATCGCGCTCTCGGCAACCGGATGCAGTGCCACCGGCATAGGTGATCCGTGCACGCCGGAGCTCGAGTACCAAAAGGACTTTCGCGGCTTCGATCTCGACCAGGTGCTCTTCGAGTCGAAGAGCTTCCAGTGCCAAACTCGGCTATGCCTCGTAAACCACTTTCGTGGTCGCGTGACATGCCCTTACGGGCAAGACGAAAAAGGGGTGAGTGGCTCTTCGGGCCCCTGCCTCGTCCCAGGAACGAACGAGCGTGTCACGGGCGAGCCCGGTGCGCCAAAGGGAGCCAAAGTGGAGGCACAGTGCCTCGACCGTACCGCGGATCGCGCGGTGTATTGCTCGTGCCGTTGTTCGAACACGGCTGGCCGAACCGATGACGGCGCCAACTATTGCGCTTGCGCCGATGGGTTCGAGTGCACCCAGCTCTCCGGTTCGATTGGAAGCTCGAACGAAGGGCTGACCGGAGGCTTTTGCACGAAAAAGGGCACGACTTATGGGACCTCCTCGTGCGGGAGCTCGTGCGACAAATCGAAGAGTGCGACCACGTGCAAGGGAGAGCTTGACGGGCCCGCTGCCCCGAACACGCCATTGTGATCTTGGATGAGCGGGCTTCAGCCCATCTCTCGAATGGAGTCTTGGATACGCCCACGCAGCACGGCGACGAGAGGTCGAAGCCTCCGCCACGAGCTCGTTCCCGTGGCGATCAACACCAAAAAGAACATCACGGGCAGGACGAGCGCGTCGTTGCCCATCGCTCCGAGCGACGCGAGCACGAAGAAGACCGTCGAGACGCCGAAGCTCAGCGCGCCGACGGGCAAAAAAGCGCTCTTCAGGGTGACGGCGTGGCCGTCGAACGAGAGGCGCGTACGCACCAGACCGAACGCATTTCGCTTGTCGAGCGCGAGGCAGAGCAACACCTCGTCGGCCTTGGCCACGGCATACGTCACGTAGGCATTCGTGGTCTCGACAGGTGCAAGATGGGTGCACGTGACGATGCTTTGGGGAATGGCGACCGGAGCCAGCGGCGCATCGCGGTAGCCGCGCGCCTCACGCGGGAGACCCTCGGCGTCGAGCGAGGCGGCCTTTCGCCCGGACAAAAGCTCTTGTCCTTCCGGCCCCACGTCGAGGGTCGCCTGCTCCCGGATAGGGAGGAACGCGGCATGACCGAGCACTCGAGGCGCGATTCCATAGAGCACGCACTCGAGCGCCGTGCCAACGACGAGAAGCGAACATCCTACCGTAAAGAGCCCGTTCACCCGCCTACCCAATCACGGGCCGAAGCCGCCGGATAGGCCGCGGGCTCACTGCGGCATCGGACTTCCCTTTTCGGCGTCGTAGTACATGGTGCCGGCGCGCTTGTACTTCTTCTTCGTGCCGCACACGTCGAGCACGTACATCGTAATGCCCATCGAGCCGGGCTCCTCGGAGACGACCTTGATGTTCTCCTTCGGGCAGGTGTGGTCGAACGAGGCCGTGCCGACGAGCTTCGGGGTGTCGGTTCCGAACCCCATCGAGGCGCAGCCCGTGACGAAGAATGTGGCGAAAATCGATGAAAATCCGAGAATGCGTGCGGTGTGCATGAAAGTCCCTTCGAGGATGCCTCCCGAACTTCGGTGAGGCGTCGTCGAGGGCTAGAGACAGGACTTTCGAGGTGTCGCACGCTTCGGATGTTTTTTTCCGTGACGACCAGCGGCAGAGCGAAATCCAGGCTGAGCCTCAGCGAAGGCCGAGAGTCACGCCGATCGCGATGCTCAGGGCGACGACGAGCACCCATGCTACCAGCCATTTGGAGTCTCGTTTTGGCTCGAGATCCTTTTTTGAATTGGGCGGTTTCGACGTTCGCGTGCGACTTCCGGTGTCGCTGCGGGAGCCCGTGTCCGAGATGCGCCGCGAGCTTGCAGGCTTTGGCGTGAGGGAGAGCTCGGTCGCGCCGTGCACGAGCTCTTCGAGCTTCGGGTCTTTTTGTTTCGGCTTGGGCGTCGCGTGCTCCGGCGTGCGCATGGTCACCGGGGGCGCTTCGACGGCGACTTCCTCGATGACGATGGGCTTGGGCACGGGGCGCTCGGGGACGTCGTCGGGCTCGTCCGGGAAGACCTCCGAGCGCTCGAGCGCGCTTCGCATGGCGCCGGCGGAAGAATAGCGATTCTTGGGATCCTTCGAGAGCGCCCGAAGAACGATGGCCGACGCGGCCGGCGAGATCTTGCCCTCGGGCAAGACGCTTTCGGGGAGGGGCGGATCGTCGGTGAGGTGGGCCGTGAGCACCGCGAGCGGCGTGCGACCGCGGAAGGGCAAGACGCCCGTCAGCATCTCGAAGAGCATCACGCCGCATGCGTAGAGATCGCAGCGGTGGTCGAGATCGTCGCCACGCGCCTGCTCCGGGGACATGTATTCCGGGGTGCCGAACACCATGTTCAGCGCGGTGAGGTTCGTCGTTCCGGTGCCTCCGCCGCCGTTCAAGATCTTCGACAAGCCGAAGTCGACCACGGTTGCGTGGCCTTCGTCGTCGACGATCACGTTGTGAGGCTTGAGGTCGCGGTGGATGATGTCTTGACCGTGCGCAGCCTCCAGGGCGTCCAGGATCTCGCGCATCAACCGGCCGGCGTGGGCTTCGGCGAGGGGACCGTCCCGAAGCACGACGTCCAGCGATTTGCCGTGGATCCGCGGAAGCACGAGGCATAGCAGGGGCTCACCACCGCCGGGGTTTTCGACCTCGCCGCTCTCCAAGATGCGGCACACGTGGGGTCCCTCGAGCCTCCGCAAGATGGCCGCCTCGCGGGCAAAGCGCCCACGGATTTGCTCTTCGCTCGCGAGGTGCGGGTGCATCACCTTGAGCGCGACTTCCTCGGACGTTTCCTTGGTGCGTGCAGAATACACGACGCCCGTACCCCCCTCGCCGAGCACGCCCGTGACCTCGTATTTTCCGAGCACGAGCTGCCCCGCGACGAAGCGCTCCTTCGGGGAGGTGCTCTCGGGGAGGTCCATGAGGGCGGCTAGGATACCTTTTCGCGCGGAGATCGGGTCGATTCCCGACGTGGGAAGACGAACGGCGCCATGGTGGCCCTCTTCGCGCCCGTGCTCGTGCGCCGAAACCCGCGTGGACGGGTCACGGGAGACGGAACGAATCGTCGCGAGGCCTCGTTGCGGCGCCCACTCTTCACTTCGCCGTACAGGCCGCGCGAATCTTGGGCGACACGGTGCGCGGATCGAGCTCCCATCGCGGGGCTTTTTGGCCGTCTCTCGGCGGCGTGGGGGCCTCGAGCGCCGTGCGCCACGCGGTGCACGCTCCGACCGCGGCTCCCCACGCGTCCAGCGCGACATACGACTCGAGGAGCGCGCGGTGGATCATGGCCAATTGGGCCCGCGTGAGCTCGCCACTTCCAAGCAAGCGGTTTCCGCGCGCCACGGCGTCCACATAGCGTCCGCCGCGCACGTCGGCGAGCAAGGGCGGAATCTCCACTTCGCCGCGTTTTTGCGCTTCGTGGGCCTCGCCGCCGCCCTCGCTCAAGACACGCTGTCCGGCTTTGCGTGCTTCGCGTTTGCCTTCTTCGGTGAGCGCGAGATCGAACAGCGGCACGAGGATGACCTCGCCGTGGGTGATCTGGTCGCTCTTGTTCGAGCCGTCGTTCTTGCGAAAGTTGTAGCTGTTCAGCTCCCAATAGCGGTTCGCATTGCCGAGATAGCGCGCCGCAATCGTGCTCATTTTTTCGTCGTCGCCCCCGAGGTGCACGAGCACCGCGGGGACCTCGATTTCTTGTGCGATCGAAGGCGGAATCCAAGCCACGGCATGGTTTATCTTGGCGATCGAATCGGCCCGACGGCGGTCGCCCAAGAAACGCTCGGACAGATCGAGCCAGGTTTCGCCCTCGACCACGCGGTGGTGGCTCGGTGCCGGAATCTCCATGCGCATGCCTGCGACCGTCGTGCTGCCATGGGAGTCGAGACCATTCGCACCCACGAGCACGGCTTCGAAGCGGGCGCTGCCGTACATGGCAATGGCGAGCTGCGCGAGAGTTTCGCCCGGCTGGATGGTGTGCGGGAACGCCTCGCCATGGGACGAGACGGTGCCTTGAATGGCGAGCACGACAAACCCGATCGCGAGCTTTTTCCCAGTGTTTTTCATGCCTGCCCGACCGAATCGCGTCCGCGAGAGCTGGGCTAGAGGTACCCCAATCCGGCCACGAACGCGACCCTGACCTCGCCTCGGCCAACACGTTCACGATGGCAACACCGTCAGGAGCTGCTCTCGACTTCTTGGAGGAACGAAGCGGCCCTGGAGCTCGTGGACCGGGCGGTTGTAAACGCGCGGTCTCGGCCGAGGGGTATCCGATCGAACGCTAAATGACCGTTCACGATTCTCAATCAGGTGCCGCGGTCGTTTTGGGCTCGGGACCCAAAACCAGGAGGTGGGGCCCCTCGCGCGCGCGGCTTTGCGCGCACCAGTTGCGGCGGAGGACGGAGTCCTCCGATGACAAGTCAGTCTAAATCAGCGGGACTTGATCGAAGATCATGACCGCTGATTTA
>JAYUKI010000657.1:0-3799 GCA_043764595.1 Myxococcales bacterium
CCTCAAGAGCAAGCACATCCCGTTTGCCGACAAGGACATCGACAACGACTCGAGCGCCGCCCGCGAAATGCGCGCCAAGCTCGCCAAAGCCGGAATCCAAAGCCAAGGCATTCCCGTGATCGACGTGGGCGGCGAGCTCATGGTCGGCTTCGATCCCGGCGCCATCGATCGCGCTCTCGCCAAAGGCAGCTGAGCCCGTTTTTCGCGTTCGCTTCGAGCGGCGCGAGGCTCGCTACCAGAGACCCAGGAAGCCCTTTTTCTTCGGCGCGGCCGCGACGGGATCTCGTGAGGCCAGCGCGGCAATCTCGCTCGCCGTGAGCCTCCGCGCGAAGTGGCAGGGGCCCTCCGTGTTGGCCGCGAAAAAGGGCATGTTCACGTCGAACGACGGCGCCTGCCTCAGGGCGTCCATGGCCTTCAAATACGTCTCGATCAAACGGCCCATGCAGACCGGATCGTCGATGACACGAGTGCCGTTCTGTTGGTCGAAGTCCGTGCCGAGCGCATGGACCACCCGCGCGAACGTCTCGGTCTCTCCAAGGGGCCCAAGCCGCGCCCGTGCGGCGGAGATCAGCGCGTCGAACGGAGACGCGCCGCCCTGACGCGCCGCCTTGAAGGCCTCGATGGTTTGGAGCGCGAGGTTCGAGGCTGCAGCGTCGACGCCTGCGGTGGGGCTGCCTCGCGTGGTTCCGTGCACACCGGACGTTGCGCCGCAGTAGCTGCAGGTGACCTGCGTCGCGTCGTCGCTCGAGCGGGGAAGTGGGGCTCCACAGATAGGGCAGACACGGGCCACGATCCGAACGGTCATTCTCCGAACGTATCGCGTGTAGGGAGCCGTAGTCCTCAGTTTCGCTTCGGGGCCTTCCGCGCGGTCTTCGGTGCGTTCGCCTTCGGTGCACTTTCGGTGCAGCTTGCATCGGTGGGCGCGGCTCCGACGCCTTCGCGCCAGCAACGCGACGTGAAGATGGCATTCGGTCCGTCCCGATCGAGCGCAAAACGCTCCAAGAGCTCCCGATCGTTTCGTGTCAGAAGCCGCACGACGAGGTCCTCGGAGCCGCGCTTTTCGAGCTTCGGTTTGTCGTTCCAAACGACGTGGTATCCGAAGGCCACCGTCGGCGGTTTTCCTTCCGTTGGCCACGAAAAGGCCAAATCGGCCACGAGCCCTATCCGCGTCCACGCATTGGCCGAGACCTGTTTGCGGTTCGGGAGCACCACGGGGCGAGGCGCTTTCCACGCATACCCTTGGTTCGACACCAGATTGCCGAGCGAAGCAAAAATGGGCACGACCCGCCCGTCGCGCGTGGTCGTGGCTTTGGGCGCCGAAGGCACGTGCGGGTGATGCATCACCACGGCGTCTGCGCCGGCCTCGGCCAAGCGCGCACCGAGCACGTACACGCTGGGCGGTTGGTCTTTGTACTCTTCCCCAATGTGCACGACGGCCACCACGGCCGCACAT
Source organism: Myxococcales bacterium (assembly GCA_043764595.1). Taxonomy (GTDB): domain Bacteria; phylum Myxococcota_A; class Polyangia; order Polyangiales; family Polyangiaceae; genus JAAFHV01. The sequence goes on from JAYUKI010000657.1 coordinate 1,454, forward strand.
CCGCGCTTCTTGGCCGCGGCAATCTCTTTCTCGACCCGCGCCGTGGCCGTGGGGCTCTCGGGCGCGAAGGCGAGGGACTTGTCGCACGCCATGGGATCGCCATTGGTGAGCGTGCTCCAGCCCACGGCGCACACGTCGTGGCCACCACTCGACGCGACGACCTCGGCCTTCCAAGGATCCTCGCCCGCACCCACGACGGCCAAATGCTCCTTCTTGGCGCCGCTCACGGTCGCCAGAAGCCCGGCCCGTCCCAGATCGCACGCGTGGTTGTTCGCGAGGCCGATGCCGGTCACGTGGGCCCGAGCGAGCTCCCCCGCCCAGAACGGCGGAGCCGCATATTCGAGGTCATGGGTCTTGCCCGTCGGCGTGTCCCCCGTCGACGACTCGTGGTTCACAAGTACGCCATTCGCGCTCGAAAAAAGCGCGTCGAGAGGAGCGAGCGCGGCCGCCAACACGCCTTCGCCGACCAAAACTGGACGGTGCGCAATGACGTCTCCGGCCACCAAAAGCCGAACCACGCCGTCGTTCTTGGCGTCCTTGGCGGGCACATCGCTCGGTACTGCGGCTTTGGGAGCTTCGGCGCTCGCGCTGGGTTCGGCTTTGGGAGGCGAGGAGGCCGGCGCGGTCGATACGGCCGAGCTCGCCGTGGCCGAGATAGCTACCGGTGACGGTTTTTCGCTCCGGGCCGAGTGGCATCCCACGAGTGAAACAAGCGTGGCCAAAGCGACCGTTCGACCGACCGCACGAAAGACCGGGCGACGCGCGTTTCCAAGCATGGAACGGGTATGCACGGCTCTCCACCGCATTCCCAGTTTTGTGCAAAGCCCGTGTCGGGTCCTCGACGGCCGCGGGCCCCAGGGGTCAATTGGGGGAGAGAGGCTGGATGATTTTCGTCAAGACCGAGCCAGGCCTAGGAGGATCGCCCGGAGCCGACTTCTGTCGGCGAGGACGTCCGACGACGGCCTGGCGAAGGTATTGGCGAAAAGCACCAGCTTCACGACTCGAACAGGCGCACGAAGCGCGGCATGAAAAGCACGATGAGCCCCGCGGCGCCGAGCACGAGACCGAAGGGCCCCAGCAGCGCCACGAGCCCACACGCGAGCCGGCAACGTGTCAGCCGATGGCCTCGTGTCAGGTCCTCCCCGACGCGCACCGAGCCGTGCGACAGCAGCGTGACCGAAAGCGCGATGCCGAACGTCATCCACGGCATGAACCCGACCGGTTCGTCGCTCGAGCCCCCGAACCGCACCAGCAGCGACGTGCCCGCGAACGCCGCGAGCCACGCGCTAGTGACGAGCCCCAGCATACCGAACGCGTGGAACCCGCCCGAAAGCCAGCCCAACGTTCGTGTGGCCATGAGGTCCACAGGCGGGTCCTCGTGCGAACGTTCGTCGTCGCGCGCCGAGACTCGATACGGCTGAAGGGGCGAGGTCATGGGCGTGCGCACGCTGCGCCCCTCCAGAATGGCAGACGATCCGCCCCTCGGCGAGCCCGCGGTCGCTTTCAGTCGCGGGGTCGTTTGGATTTTCGCATGACCACACGCTCGTACACCTCGCGCTTGGGGCGTCCGCTGAAGGCGGAGAGCCGCTCGGCGAGGGTCTTGGCGTGGAGGCCCTCGGCAAGGCCGGCGTCGATGCGTGCGTCGAGCTGGGCGTCGTCGACTTCGGTCTCACGGGACTCGGTGGCGTGCGCCCCGAGCACGAGGACGACCTCGCCTTTCCACTCGCGTGTGTCCGCGGCAAGCTCGGTCAGGGTGCCGCGCACGATCTCTTCGTGGAGCTTCGTGAGCTCACGCGCCACGGCGCACGACCGCTGCGGGGACACGAAGGCGAGCTCTTCGAGGGTCTCTTTGGTGCGATGAGGCGACTCGAACAGCACGACCGGCTCGGGGGTCTCGGCGATGCGCGCGAGGTCGCGCGAACGCTCGGGACCTTCGCGGGGCAAAAAGCCAAAGAAGCGAAAGCCACGGTCGCCCGAGAGGCCACTCGCCACGAGAGCCGCAAGCACCGCGCTCGCTCCCGGAATGGGCACGACCGTGTGGCCACGCGCTACGGCCCGCGCCACGAGGGCACTGCCCGGATCGCTTACCGCCGGAGTCCCCGCATCCGTAGCGAGCGCCACGTCGTGCCCTTGCTCGAGCACGTCGACCACGCGGTCGAGGTCCGTCGCGCTCGCGTGCGCGTCGACGCGATGAAGCGTTTTTCCGCCCACGCCGAGGTGCGACAAGAGCTGCCGCGTGCGACGCGTGTCCTCGGCCGCCACGTGCTCCACGTTGCCGAGCACCTCGGCGGCACGACGGGTGAGGTCGCCGAGGTTTCCGATCGGAGTCGCGACGACGTAGAGCGT
>JAYUKI010000658.1:0-3798 GCA_043764595.1 Myxococcales bacterium
ACAATCTTGTAGTGGACACGCACGGTGTCGCCGACACGAAACTCGGGCAGCTGGCGGAGCTGCTGCGATTCGAGGTCCGCGATGATGGGGGTGTTCATGACTTAACTTTATCCGTTTCTGTCTGGGCCAGAGGCTGCCGCCTCCGGAAGCTTTCGCGAGGGCTCGCTAGGGAGGCGCGGAGTTATCACCCGGCCCTACCCATGTCAATGGACCCCCACACGATGTTTTTGGGTCCGTTCGTCTTCGGGAGGGAGGCCCAGCCCCAAGGTTTCGTTGCGCCGTTCGTCTGCGTTTGGACGAACGAGTGCGAGGCTGAGTGCGAGGCTGAGTCGTGGAAACTAGGCCTTCTTCGCCGGGGGCGCGACGAGCTGCCAGCGCTCGCCAAGGTACGACCCGATGAGCGTGAAGAGGACGCCGATGGCGCCCATGATCACATAAAGAAAGCTCGGCAGGACGCGGACCGTTTGGCTCGCGTGGAGCAGGTAAGTGGACGGGATCGCTACCAAAAAGCTCGCGATCATCGGCTCGATGAAGGTACGTCCTGGCGAGATCATCCCGACCAGAAGGCCCCCGAGGAACCACACCGGGATGCAAACGATCATCCCGTTGCCTCCCTCGAAGTCGAGGGCGCGGATGAGCCAGGGAAGACCGAAGACGACCGCTCCGGTGAGAAGGGCCTGCACCGCCAACGCGATGAGAGTCCACTGGACACTCAGGCCATCCTGTTGGTAGCGGCGCTCGGCCTCTTCCTCACGGGTTTTTGCGGCCTTATCCAGCGAATCAATCTTCGCGCCGCACGAGCCACAACGCTCGGAACCCTCGGGGTTCTTCTCGAAGCCGCAGGACGGACACGTGACGAGCTTGTTCGACGCCATCGACCGGAGCGTACACGGGGTCTCATCCTCTTCGCAAAGTCTTTCCGGGAACCTCCTCGTGCACCGGGTGTCGGTAGGGTGTAGGTTCATGTTATCCGCGGGGCCTGAGAGGCCATCGTCGCTCGACTTTCCGCGCATCCTCAGTCGCACTCCCGAAAAAGAGCCTCGCTCCGCGCACCCCTCCCATCCCGTGCCTGCCGCTTCCCAGTCCCACCCGCCTCTTTCGGAAGGACCGACCTCCGGGCCGTCGCGGCCGCGCACGTCCGAGGACGAGCTCGATCCCGAGCTTTTGGCGCTTCCAGACCCTCCAAAGCAGGGATTTTGGGCCACGGTGTCTCTCTTGGTGCTCACGGCGTTGGCTTCGGTGGCCATGGCCTTCGCGCTTCGACGGGATGTCGCTTACGCGTTCGCTTCCGAAGTCCCCCACGAGCTCGGCGACCTCTCCCAGGTCCACTTCGACCAAGTCGAAGGCAACGAGCTCGTGCACGCCAGAGCCATGGTGGGCGCTGGCGGTGCCATTCGATACGAACGCCCTTTCGACTCGGTGAGCTACCGGCTCGCGCCCGTCGTCGGTCATCCGAACATTTGGGTCGAGCTGCAGGTTCCCGCCGGGGCCGAGACGGGGCGCTTCGTTCCCTCCCAAGAATTCACGGGGCGGCTTGTGCCCTTCGCCAAAGCGGGCCCGAAGCATCGTGGTCTCGCGCGGTCCATCCACGATTCCACGGGGCGGGTCGTCCCGGACGGCGCATGGCTCCTCGCCGAAGGCGAGCGTCCGGCCAACGCACGTTGGGCCGTGGCGCTCGTGCTCCTTTTCGGGATGTTCGCGATTTGGAACTTGGTCACCCTCGCGAAGCTCCTGCGGCCCGCAAAAGACTGACGCGCTAGAGCACCGAACAGGTTGAATCCCGTCGGCTTTCGCCGGTTTAGCGTCACCTCGCGTTGTCGCTCCTCCTCAGATACGAGAGTCTCCGTCGTCGCTTCTAGCGATGCTTGCTAACCCAGCGAAATCCTCGGTCCGTCATCATGTTGGTCGCTCTAGGCGCCGTTCCCGAGACCCCGCTCTTGGATGTAGGCGACGAAGCTTTTTTGGGCTTCGGCGTCGCCATGATGAAGGGCGACACGCTTCGGCGCCGGCAGGTGCGAGAGCCAGGACCGAAGCTCTTTGCGGTCTGCATGGGCCGAGAGCCCGCGCAGGGTGTCGATGCGGGCCCGCACGAGGACCTCCTCGCCGTCGAGCCGAACGCGACCCCCGTTCTTGGCGGCTTCCTGAATGCGCCGCCCGGCCGTGCCTTCGGCTTGGTAGCCGACGAAAAGCACGATGGTGCTCAGGTCCGGGAGCCCGTCGAGCAAGTGCCGCACGATGCGCCCGCCGGTGCACATGCCACTTCCGGCAATGATGAGCAGAGGACCGGGCAAGTCCGCGAGGCGCTGCGAGTCGCGTCCGCGGGTGACCGTGAACAGGGACTTCCAGTCGAGGACGTCTTCGTCGCCGTGGGCCATCTTGTCGAGGCTCTCCTTGTCGAAGAGCCGCGAAAAACGCTTGTACGTGTCGGTCACGGCGAGCCCCATCGGGGTGTCGAGGGCCACTGGAAACGCCGGGACGCGTCCGCTCTCGACGAGCTCGTTCAAGAAGTAGAGAAGCGTCTGGGTGCGGCCAATGGCGAAGCTTGGCACGAGCACGCGGCACTTGTTTGCTGCGGCGTAGAGTAGGGTTTTTTCGAGGTCGGCGAGCACGTCGTCGTGGCCGTGGGAGTGCTCGCGGCTTCCGTAGGTGGTCTCGAGCACGACCACGTCGAACGGGCGAGCGCCGTCCCACGTGGTGCACGGATCGCGCAAGATGGGAGTGCCCGGCCGGCCCAAATCTCCCGACACGAGCGAGCGTGAGCGGGCCGACGCGATCTCGACGCTGGCCGAGCCCAAGATGTGTCCCGCTTCTCGGAAGGCGAGCGAAAGCCCGGGCAAGGCCTCGACCGAGGTGTCGTACGGAAAAGGCTTCGAGAGCGCGTCGAATCGCTTCAAAAAGGCGCGAACGTCCGCTGGGGACACGCGCTGCATTTCGAGGCTGTCCTCGAGCGAGAGCCGCGTGACCGCGAGTGTGGCCGGCGTGCCGAAAATCGGCGCGTCGAAGCCGCCCTCGAGCAGCGCCGGAAGGCTCCCCACGTGGTCGTTGTGTCCGTGCGTGAGCACCACGGCGTCGACGTCGCGGGCCGCGTCGGGGAAGACGAACGCGTGGGCGTCGCGTCCTTGGGGCACTCCGCAGTCCACGAGAACGCTCTTTTTCCCTGCGGAAACGCGCGTCATCGCGCCGGTCACGGTGCAGTGTGCGCCGAGGAGCGTGAGCTCGCCGTCCGGGAGAAGGTGCACACGCTCGCACGCGACGATTTCGGTCATCGCGCGAGCATCGCAGGGTCGCGCGCGTCCCTCAAGCGCCCGTCGAGTCCTCGGAGCCCTGGACCGCTCAGTAGCGGACGTTGACCGTGGTGCCCTTGTTGTCGTTCGAGATCGAGCCGTGCCAGCCCTCGGGCACCGGCGGATCGCTCCACATGAACACACGCCTCGCGTCGATGGGCGCGAGGTTCACGCAGCCGTGGCTCCGCGGAGTGCCGAACACGTCGTGCCAGTAGGACGCGTGGAGCGCATAGGCGCCCTCGAAGTATTGCACCCACGGGACGTCGCGGAGCTCGAACGTTCCCGAGCCGCGACGAAGCTGCTTGCCGTCCTTGTCGTGCGGAACCTTCGGATCGCTCTCGCCGCCGCCGCCGGCTTTGCCATTCGAGTCCATCATGGCCGTGACGTGTTTGTTCTTGATTCGGAAAGTGCCTTGCACCGTGGACTTCGTGGTCTTCGGATCGCCCGCGCCGTCTTGCCCCGTCGAAACGAGGGTCGCGTAGACGGGCTTCTTTCCTTCCCAAAGGACGAGCAC
>JAYUKI010000659.1:0-13571 GCA_043764595.1 Myxococcales bacterium
TGCGCCTGGCGCGGATCGCCCCGAGGTGAACTGGTCGGGTGTGCTGTCCGACGGCCGTCGGGTCGAGATGACCGTGATGCTCGTGGACAATCCCCGAGACCAAAACACGAAGTTCGATCGCCGCTACGCCGAGCTCTCGGGCGCTGCCGATCTCATCGTGTACAACGGCCACGCCGCCCTCGGCGACAACGTCCGCGCGCTGACCCGCAAAGGGAGCTTCGTGCGTGGGCAGTACACCATCGTATCGATGATGGGCTGCGACTCGTTCGCGTACGTCGACGGTTACATGGCGGCCGAGCGCGCGCGACTGAACCCGGACGATCCGAGCGGCACGAAGTACATCGACATGATCACGAACGTGACCCCCGCGAACCCGACCTGGCTGCCCACGGCCGCAGCGGAGCTCATGAAGGCGCTCATCGATACGAAGCGCCCCCAGACCTACGTGCAGATCATGAGGAACTGGGAGCCCCAGCACCGCGCCGTGGTGACGGGAGACGAGGACAACACGTTCACGCCGGCGACTCCGTGAGAATGGCTGGGGTCCGCTCTCGAAGCGGGCCCCGGCGTTGGAGCAGGGAGGCGCTTCTCCTTCGCCCGTGGCGGAGCGCCAGTAGCCGTGGTGAAGTCTTCGGACGTGGCCTCCCGTCTATCCATGCTCGCGCGTGTTCACCACACGGCGACCCTCGTGACCTTCGCGGACCATGGCCCAACGGTCGTCGTGGTCGGTGGCGTGGGAACGTCCCCTGGTTCGCCGCGTTCGGTGGATTTGTTCGATGTCGCGACGGAGACCTGGAGGCGTGGTCCAAAGCTCCTTGGCGGCCGCTTCCGCCGTCGCGCGCGGGTCGACGGGGAGGGGAGGCTCGTGGTCTTTGGAGGCGAGGTTTGGAGAGGTTTGGAGCTCCGAACGCCGACACCCTTTACCGAGCGACTAAGCGACGATGGGTCGGCGTGGGTGGCTGCGGTGGAGTCGCCCGTGGCCGTGGAGATGCCTGAGTCGCCGCGCGTGTGGGCCGCATTGTGCCCATTGGCCGATGGTCGGCTTTTGGCCATTGGCGGGATTCACGAGGAGGCCTTCCGTGGGTCCGTGGATGGGTACGATGGCGCGAGTCGGGAGTGGCGACGGATTGGCGAGCTTGTGCACGTACGTGCCCATGCTGCGGCTGTAGAGCTGCCGGATGGCTCGGTGTTGGTCGTTGGCGGACATGCGCACGATGGGCGGGAAGATAGGCTGGTTCGGGAGGTGGAGCGCTTGCGGGTTTGAGGGTGGCGGGGGCCGTGGAAAAACGATGAAGCGGTTCGTCGCAGAAATGGGACACTCCCCACGGCCATGACGACGCCTAGCCCGACCGAGCTGTCCCAAATCTTTGCGTTGCTCGCTCGCTCGAACAAACTCTGCGGGATGCTCTCGGGGTGGGAGCTTGCAGCCGAGCGCGGCAATCTCTCGCCTCAGGAGATGGACGACCTCGCCGCCATGCGTAGCGAAGCCGCGACCACACGGGAGGCCGCGGCGACGCGGTGGTCGAAGCTGCCCGAGTGCGAACCGGAATCCGTTGGCGCGTACGACGCGTTGGTCGATGCCATTCTCGGGAGCACGACGCCCGGCGCGGACGCGAGCTTCACGGAGGCCGTCAAAGAGCGCGCCCCTGCAACGCGCAGCCCGACGCGAGAATTCGATCCGTGGGCCATTTGGGCAGTCCTTCATGTCGGCCAGGCGAGCCCGCCGGACGCATTGGACTAAGGAGAGCGCAACGGCAGGAGGCGGGTTTGGCGTGGACGCCGACCGCACGCAGCCTGCACCAAAACGCCGCGCACTTCGCGGTCCCCTGGGGGGCGTTGTCGCATTCGAAGTCGTGGATGCCTTTGCGACACCCACCGTAGAGCCCCCCGAACGCCAGGAACGCGAGCACGAGCCCGAGCGCGGCGACCCACCGCCCGCGGCGCTTCGCCGCGAACGTGGTGACCGACGAAGCCACCGCGGCGAGGAAGAGGGCCCCCGTGACGACGAGCCCGATCACGCCAGGAAATACCCACGCCATGTACGCCGTCGCCCATAGTCCGCACACGTAGGCGGTCGCAGTCGCCACTGCGAGCTGCAGCACGGCGAAGACGATCGCAAGGAAGCCCCCGGGGTGGAACGGGTTCGGTTCCTCTGGTTGCGCCGGCATTCGTCGAGGGTAGCGCATTCCCGCTGGCGGACTACGCGCCGCGGCAGCGCGCCCCTCAAGGAAGCGGATCGAGCGCCAGTGGAACCTCCGCGATCGCGTGAGAACCGCGTGCGGGCTCATGGGCTCCGAACCATGCTGAGCGCTGGAGAAGAGCTCCACTACGGGCTCGTCGAACCCCTCGTCTCCGCCTACGCGCCTGGCTGAGGCGACGTCGGCGTTTGGGCGTCACCTTCGTCGCGTTCGAACGCAGGGTCGTTGTGTCCTTCCACTGAGGTCCTATGAGACGATTGCGAACCCGCGAGAAGCCTCTACGCTCACGCCCGTGAACGATCGATGGCTCTTCTTCGCGACCGCCGCAATTCTCCCGCTTGCCGCATGCGCTGCGACCGCCCCCGCCTCGCCTCGTGGACACGACGCAGCGGTCCACGCGATGGATGCCGCCGAAGCAACGCCCGACGATCTGCAAGCCCAAGTGCGCGCCGTTGAGCTCGTGCAGAGACTTCCGGCGTCGACCGAACAGTCCCGCGCCTACTGGAAACCTCGCCTCGCGGGCGCGCTCGACCGCGCGGAGAAACGAGCCGACACATGCAAGGATCTCCGCTTCCTCGCGCTCGAACGTTCGAACTTGGGCGACGACGCGGGGGTGGTGCGGCTTTGGCGGTCGCTGGACGTCAAAGGTTGTGTCCGTCCCGTGGATTTCTCGATCGTGACGTATGGCTTGGTCCCTGCGCACAAACGGCAGGGGGCCTGCGCCAGCCTTGTGGCCCTGGCGAAGGCGACCTGGCCGCGCGCAACGTACCAGGATCAATCGGCCATCATCGTTTCTGTCGCGCAGTGCAGTACCCCCCCAGACCTCGAGGCGAACCTCGCGTTCGTGCCACCCGAACGCATTGCGCACTTTCGCTCCGACGACGCCCTCAGCGAGCTCCGTTTTCGAGCGAAGCAGGCGCAAGAGCGCGATGCCGACGCGCGGCGTGACGCCCTCCACAAGCTGGAGAGCTCTTGCCTCGAGAGCTGCGGCCGGCTGTACGACGCGTGCGTGCGCGCTTGCTCCGGGGACTGCACACCGTGTGGACGGTCGCAGCAGGCGTGCAACAACGGCTGTTCGACGGAAAGGTGAGCCGGTCGCGCGTACGCTCGAGCATCGCCGTCATGTCGTCGTACACGCGCCAACGGCACGGAAGTCGAGCTCGTCGCCCTCGTCCCGATCGGCGCCCTCGAGGAACACCGCGTGCACCTGCGGTTCAGCTTCGGATCGAAAGGACGTGCACTGCGCCGCCGCCACGGCGCTCTGAGCGGACCGGTCGCCCTGTTGAGCTGTCCTGGGCCCGGTCGGTCAGCTACGCTTCCATCGTGCGAAACAGAAGCCCGGTTCTCCTCCTCGCCGTCGTCGCTGGGCTCATCGCGCTTGGGAGCGCCTGCGGCGGGGAGCCGGCGCCTTCGACGACTGCGCCTCCGGGACCAACGACCAGCGCGCCAACCCCCACGGCGCCACCGGCGACCGCGACGGCGACGGCGACGCCCACGCCCACGACGACGACCCCGCCGCCGCCGACCGAGCCCACGCCGACCTACGAAGACGGCGCGGCGTTCGTGCCGCAGGCGCACGTTCCGTATCTCGTCCTGCAGGTGCCCGAGCGGCTCGCGCTGGAAATAGAGAGCACCTCGCCGGCGTCGCGCGCGCGCGCCGTGGCCAAGAGCGGCCGCTCGGCGCAGCTCTTCACCTTCACCGCCGCGGCCGACGGCACGTTCACCATTCGCAACGGAGCGAGCGGCTTGCTCCTCCAGACCAGCGGCACCGCGTCGGGGCTCCCGGCGCTGCAGGGCGCAGCGGACCCTGGCGCGGCGTTCCACGTGCTCGCGGCTCCGGGCGACACGTTCCGCCTCATCAACGCACGCAGCCGCCGGTGCCTCACCCAGGTGCCGGGGGTCGGCATCGAACAGCGCAACTGCGCGCCCCTCTCCGACCCGGCGGGCGCGAGCCAGCGGTTCACGTTGTGGCCCGCGAAAAAGGGGGCGGCGCTCACGACGAAGAACGCCGGCTGGGAGGCGAAGGTGGGCTCGCTCGAGCCGTCGTGGCACTACTCGTGGGGCGCCGCTCTAGAGCCAACGAGGCCACAAGGCGTCCCGTTCGCGCCGATGATTTGGGGCTACTATGGGGCGACCCCGACCTTCCAAGCCACGATCGCGACGCTCACGCAGCTGCGCACGCAGGGTTTCGTCACCGAGCTGCTCGGCCTGAACGAGCCCGACGGCGTCCACCAGGCCAACCTCTCCGTCGCCAGCGCCTTGCAGGCGTGGCCCGCACTCGAGTCGACGGGGCTCCGCCTCGGAAGCCCGGCTGCGGTCAACGCTACGAACGCGTGGATGCAGGACTTCATGGCCGCGGTCGACGCCCAGGGCCTCCGTGTCGACTTCGTGACCGTGCATTGGTACGGCGGTCTCAACCCCGACAGCCTGATGAACGTGCTCCGGTCGGTGCATGCCCTCTACGGACGCCCGGTGTGGCTGACGGAGTTCGCGCCTGCCGATTGGGCCGCCACGCCGGAGCGCCCCAACCGCTACACCCCCGGCGACATCGAGACGTTCATGCGCCGGGCGCTTCCCCTGCTGGACGAGGCGACTTACGTCGAGCGGTACTCGTGGTTCTCCTTCGCGCCAAGCTCCCTTCCCGGCGGGCCGGCCGCACTCTTCGACGACGACGGCAACCTCACGCCGCTCGGCCAGCTCTACCAGCGCCACCCGCTCTGACGCGCTCGCGAATCCGTGCGGTGGGCGCTCCCTTTCCCCGGGCGCTCGGCACGTGCCACTCTTCGCCCATGTTGGAGCCGTCCGCGTTTTCGGCCGGTGCGATCACTACCGAGGCAGGGTTGCGCGAGCTCGTTTGCGCCTTCTTCCAAGGTACGGTTGAAGATCCTCGATCGTCTCGAGCAGCACTCTCGGCACCTGGCATCGAAGAGACTCTTCGTTTGAACGGGGTGGCCCGAAGTGACGAGAACGGAATCGTTCTCACGGTCGAAGAGACATTCCTCCACTGTCCGAAGGCCTTCGTACGGTCGCGCCTCTGGAAGTGCGTTTGAAACGACGACGTCCGCGCTTTGGGAATCGGCGTGGCCCGGCGCGCGTACCATGGCGCATGCGCTGGTCTTTCCTCGTGGGACTCGCTCCCTTCTTGCTCGCGGGCGCCAGTGCCTGCCGGCGCACGGGGAATACCTCGCCGAGCCCCTTGGCGCACTCTGGGAGCGTGACCGTGGTGGCCGCGAGCGATGCCCCGCGGCAACCGGACTCCGGAGTCGGAGCCGTTGGCAGCCCGTTGGCTTCCGGGTGCACCGTCGTCGGCGCGGTGCAGACCATCGACGACAAGATGGGCGTACCCCACGAGCACGGCACCACCCGGCTGGAGAACCTGAGCGTGCTCGCCGAACGCGACAAGACCATCGTCACATGGGAGCGCTCCAACGACTTCGACGTGGGCGACTATGTACGCACGCCTACACTAGCCTTGCGCGATGGGTCGGGTCCCTTCGTTCAAAGGCAATTCCAATCGAGCGCTACTTCCTGCGGAGCCTACGGTCATGTGAGCCCCCTCACCGCGGATGAGCCCTTCGTGACCTGGGGCGTGGACGGCGGGCTCGCGTTCCTGAGCTGGAAGGGCCTGCCCGGACCGGTGCACCTGCAAACGCCGGACATGGTGGACAGCCGCGGCGCCCGGAGGGTCGGCACACCACGGCAGGACATTCAGACCTTCGTGACGAGTCGGCGCGTGGCGCTCGCGGCGACGTCCGAACTTGGCTGCGACGAGTACTGCGAATGTCGCGATACCGCACCCCCGGCACTGTGGGTGTATCCGCTGGGCGGGACGGGCGCCAAAGCGTCCAAGATTGCCAGTTTCGCGGGCCGTGGGCGGGAGGCGCCGTCGCCCGTACCCGCGCTCGCCATGGGCGACGGGCATGGGGTGGGCGCGTATCGAGACCGCGGCGCGCTGTACCTGTTTTGGCTCGACGCCGCGGGAACCCCGGAGGGCGCGAGCCTGCGCTTCGACGCGGGCGACGTGGGCGCGCCGGCCCTGGCTATCTCTGGCAACCGCGTGCTTGTGGCGTGGGCACGCCGTGGCAAGGGCAAGGACGAGCCCTACGCGCTCAAGTGGATGAGCCTCGAGCACGGCACAAAGACATTTCCGGAACCGGAGACCCTGCCCACGACGGGCAGCGCGTTCGCTCCGGGAGTGCTGACCGACGGCACCGAAGCGATCTTCACCTGGATGGAGGGCGACGCCGGGGCCAAAGGCGCGGTGTTCGCTGCGCGGCGTCCACTGGCTCGTGCGGGCCACCCGTCGGGCGCGGTGATGGTCAGCCCGCTGGACGACGACAACGCGCGAGATCCCGAGGTGTCCGGCACGGTGGATGCGCCGGTGATTGTCTATGGCAAGTTCGGAAAGGCGCGCCCCGGCGGTGTGCCGCGCATCGCGTATCTTGCGTGCCGGCGGTAGCGACGCGATCGGGCGGGATGCTTGCTGCGCCCCAGGGTGGAAAATGTGCGCCGTATGGGCCGACTGTGGTTCCTCGTCCGCGAGGATGACTGGAGAAGCAGCGGTTCGACGGCACTTGGGTGTGCAGCGACTGTTCTTGAGCGTCGCCCGGGTGCGCGTAAGAGCCGTTTGGGCTCAATCCTTCAAGGATTAGTCCTTCTTCGTGATCGGCAAGAGCGCGCGCAGGCGGCGGTCGCGCAGAAAGAGGCCGCCCCAGAACATCACCCCGATCACGAACGGGATGAACGCGGCAGGCTCGCCTTTGCCCACGTGCACGCAGATGGCGCCGCCGAGGTAGCCCGTGACGAGGATCGCTCCGAGCACGCTCGTCGAGCGGTTCAAGTAGAGAATGACCACGGCGAGCTCGATGATCCCGATCGGACGCGCGGTAGCGGCCGGAAAGTCTTTGGTCCAATTGGCGAGAAAGTCGCCTGGCTGCGCGATCTTGAAAAACGCGCTCGGCAAGAAGGCGGCGAGAGGCAAACACGAGAGAATCCAACTCACGACGATCTGCCAGCGCGGAATGGGGGTCGAATCGGAGCTCATGGGCGCAGGACTAGCCCAAGACGGCGCGAGATCCGAACTTCCCGGCGGGAGGTCGACTACCAGGCTGCACATCCGGGCGCGGATGAGAGCAGCCTGCTCGTCTCGCCCGCGAAAAACGAGAGCTCCGAGCGCGGCGCCCGCTCGCCATGGCCCTTCCACGTGAGGGGCCGCTCGCGCGGCGGTGATGGGTGGGCTGTCGCCCGCGGGGCCGTCTTCGGGCCGCCCACGCGTCGTGGGCTACCGTGATGGAGTTGCTCGCTCCGATGCGGCGAATGCGCGATCCCTTGGGGGTGGATCACGAACGGAGCCTGGCTCGTCCCGACGTCCTCCGCGATCTCCTTCTCCATCGAGTCGCATGGTCCCGAACATCCCAAGACGGCTATCGTGCGCTCATGGCAAAGCTCGTAGTGTCGCTGCGGGCGAAGGGCGTCTCGCGCGCGCGTCGTCCAAAACGATGGGCCAAAGCGACCGCGACCACGACCCCGAAGAGCAAAGGACTTCCGTCATGATCCTCCCCACGGACGAGCGTTTGGCGACGGTCGTTCCTCGCGTCGAGACGACTCGGCTCGTCCTTCGCGCACTTCGCGTGGACGACCTCGACACGTTCGCGCAACACTTCGCCGATCCGCTCTCGAGCACCTTCACGGGTGGTGTCGTGGATCGGCGTGCGGCCTGGCGCATGCTCACCTCGAGCGTGGGAGTGTGGCTCTTGACCGGAGGAGGCTGGTGGGCCGTGGAAGAGCGCGCGACAGGCGCTCTCGTCGGTACCGTGGGCGCCTTCTTTCGTGAGACCGCGCCCGACCAGGTCGAGCTCGGGTGGACCGTCGTCCGTGCGTTTTGGGGGCGCGGCATTGCCAGCGAGGCCGCGACCGCGGCGGCGCGCTATGCCTTCGAGACACAGCGCGCCCCCTCCGTGCATGCCTATATCGACCCGAAGAACGTCGCCTCCGTGCGCGTGGCCGAGCACATAGGCATGCACTACGAAGGGGAGGCCGACTTCTACGGCGAGCGTACTGGCCGATACGAGCTCGTGCGACCGTAGCTCGAGCGGAAAGCTTCCAATGAAGCGGAAGCGGTGCTCCTCGGCGGAGCGTAAGTAAATCAAGGCACTTTTCAGAGGTGTCGGATGGGCTTGGCGGCGTGGGGTTCGGCACCTTGGCGACTCGGGCTTGGCACGGAGGTTGGCGAAGCCCACAAGGCGGCATGCGGGCGCAGGGCGGCCTTCGGGCGGACCTCGCGCACGTTCTACTCGGCGGCCTCGACGCTACCGGCACCTCGACGGAGCACACGACTTGCCCAGCACGGAGGTCCTCGAGCGGGCGTTCGCTTCGGGACGTCGGTCGGCTCGCCGATGCCCCGCAGGCACCGAGCGACGCTCGTCGGCTCCGTGACAAGCGCGAGCAGCTTCATCCTTCCGCTGCAGCATGGGCACGTCAGCGCTTGGGCTTCGACTTCTGCTGATCCTGGCGGGCCTGCTCTTCAGCGGCCCGCTTGTCCGCCGCCGCCTTCTCCGCCACGGACTTCGCGGCCGTCTCCCGGGCTTTTTCTTCGGCAGCTCGCTTGTCGGCCGCCGCCCTGTCTTCGGCGGCCTTCCTCTGCTCGGCGGCCTTCCTCTGCTCGGCAGCCTTGAGCTCGGAGGCCTTCTGCTCGGCGGCTTTGGCGGCCTGTTCCCTCGCCGACTTCTCCTGCCGTTCTCTCTCCGCTTTGTCTTCCTGCGCCTTCCTCTGTCGTTCGGCCGACTGCGCGCCCGACTCCGGGCCGGCGTTCCCGGGGGCCTTCTTCCCGTCGGCAGGCTGAGCGGTCGGCTGAGCGAACGCGCTGCCCGAGGCGAGAACAAGGATCGTGGCGAGTCCGAAGGTGAGCTTAGGCATGGTCGTTCCTGGGCATGTGGGTGTGCCCAAGAACAGGGCATCGCATCGAGACGCGTCAAGCGCGAAACGATTCAGGCTGCGATCCGCGTCTTCGCGCCAACGTTCTGGGGCGAGGGCCTGCTCCGTCGACGTGCGTCGCGCGCGTCGGGTCCCGGAGGCCGCTTGAGTGGCACTCGGTCGCGAATGCTCAAAGGCTGTTTTCCGCGAGCCATGCCCCGACGAACTCGATCGCCATCTCCGTTACGCCCAGGCTCTCCAGCTCGTCGCGCCAGGTCGACGAGGGTATGGGTCCCGAGGTAGAAGTGGCGCGGCGCGAAGGTGTCGCCTCCGTCGGGCACGAGCACGCTGACGTAGACGGGCTCGGGGGCGTCGTGGGCTCGTGGGGCGCGCCACGAGATCCGGCGAACGACGCTGATCTCCTCTTCGTCGCAATCGAACGAGGCATACGGAACGGGCTGCGAACTGCGGACTGCGTGGTTCATGGCATCCTCCCTCGCCACCGGTTCGTCCGACAGCGTTGACAGAGCTATTGCAGGCGACGTACCGCCACTCCGGGCCCGGGTCGGCCTTGGTGCCGTGCGCGTCCGTCAGCGCGCCCCGAGCGGAGACTTTCGTGGATTTCAGGGCAAAAGGGCCGGTGTGCACGTGCAGAAGCGCCCTGATGGGCGCTCCGAGCTTGTCCCATCGGGCCGCGGTCGTGAACCGCACGTCACATAGTGGTTGAACCACTAGCGCGCGTTGGCGGTCGCGAGCACACGAGGCCACCATGAATCGCCGCGAAGCCGGCGACCCATCGCTGCTGCTCAAGAGGCTGCTTTCGCCGCTGCGCTTCCTCCACATCGCTCACGCAGTCCGGAACGGGATTCGCCTGTTCGTCGACGAGTGAGACGAGAGGGGCGTTCCTCGACTCCTCGAGCTCACTTGCACCGCGCGCCTCGCATGGGCGACGTGCCCGTGCCTTCGATGTGGCGCTCGCGGTCGTTCAGGCGCCCATTGCCGATACGAGGCAAGCCCGCGTTGGCCAATGGGATCTGGTGATGTCACCGACTCTCGTGCGTCGGAGCCGGCCACCGGTGTACGCTCCCCAGAAGAGGGGGCGGGCATGGGGCACGACGGTCACTTTCTAGAGCGACTCGATCGCGTCTCACGCGAGCAGACGGACCTCGCGCTCGAGCTGTATCGAGACCACGACGCGGTTCGCCATCTGCTGGACCGGGAGCAGCTTCCGCGTGAAACGGAGCGGATAGCCATCGCCCTCGGTGACGAGGACGGGAGCCCTCATGTCATCGTTGCTCGCGATGGCCACTTCGTCACGTGCCTCGGCGCAGGCATGTCACCGAGGCCGTGGCCGGTGCTCCCTCGAAAGGCGCTCATGGGCTCGCTCGGCTTCGCGAGCGACATGCGCCGACGAAAGCAGACTGCCAAGGAGATTGCGCGAACGGGTGAGGACGAGATTGACCTTTTGACCCGGATCACCAAGCGCAAAAACCGTCTCAGCCGCGAAGAAATCATAGGCATCTCCGCGTTCGCCCCGCTCTTTGCCCACGATATCTACGTCATCTCGGCAAAGCGCGCATCCGACGTGGTCCAAGCCGCGCTCATCTCGGAGCACCCCGCGCGGGAAGGGATCGAGCGTCACACGCGGCAGGTGTGGGCCGCGGCCTATGGAGTCGAGGTGTGTGGCACGGTCGAGGAGCGCATCGCAAAACCGATTGTGACGAAGCTCGGCGAGGCTCTGTCCTTTTCGACAATCACGTCGCATCTCGCCGATCACACCTTCGTGCTCAGAGGCATCTGGGCGGCAAGCATGGTCGGGCCACGCCTCGTGCGCTCGTACCTGAGCCGCTTCGACCGCGCCCTCTCGGCAATGAAGGCGCTCGACGCATGCCTCGGTCTGGCGGCTATCGCGCTGCGCCACGAAGACGCCCGTGACGAGATCGAGAGGGAGCTCGCGGCACGCACGTCGGTACGACGAGGGACGAAGCTCGACAACGTGTTCGCGGCTTTTGCGGGTAGCGCCATCAACACCATTCAAAAGGCCGACGTGCTCGAAGACGCGGCGAGGAAGTTCGGAGCGCTGTCCTACTTCATGCTCGCGTCAGCCAAGCTCGAGCCTGGGATGCCTGGTCACTTCGCCTCGGAAGACGAAGTGCCGCCCGATCTCGCGGAGACCGCCTATCTGAACGAAGGTGGATCGCTGGAAACCGATCCCGAGGCGTCGATCGCGCATCTTTTTGGCGGAGTGGCCCTGCTCGCGAAGGTTTCGGTCGGGGCCTTTCATTATCCCGGCGCGCTGGTGAAGTCCCTAGTGGAGCCTTGGGGAGAGGAGCACGTGCGCGCGCACTTTCGGCAGTTGCGAGCGTCGAGAGGGATCACGAAGCCGATGAGGTACGACGCGAAGGTCGGGCGGAACGAGGCGTGCCCGTGCGGGAGTGGGAAGAAGTCCAAGAAGTGCTGCGCGGGGTGAGGGGTGAACGAGGGTTTTGGCCCGACAATCAGGCGAGCCAAAAGCGCGTACGTAGCGGTGTCCCAAGGGCACCCCCAAAAATCAGAGCGTGACGTGCAACCACACCCTGCTCCGGAAACAGCTCACGTTACGTTTCGGGCCGCTGCCCGACTCTGCGATCGCGAGCCTCGAGGTCGCCGACGTGGCGACCTCGAGACGTGGGCCGAGCGTGCGATAACGGCCTCGAGCCTCGAGGAAGCCCAGCGCGCCTGACCGTCCGCGCGGTGTGTTTCACGCACGGCGAAGGGTGGAAGCTCGGTCGTCCGCGAGCGACGGACTTCAGTCGACGTAGAGGACGCCCTTGCACTTCGACGATACCCAAGTGCGGGTTTCGGACTCGCAGAGCGGACCGCGAGGCACGTTGATCCGGGGCTGGCAGTTGACCGTCGTTCCGGCTGCTGGGCAAACGAGGAGAGCCTTGACGGCGAGCACCGAGCGGAGCCCAGTCTCGACGCCGGACACGGTTGTCGACGTGCCGGTCGCGCGGGCGAAGCGTCCGTCGACGAAAGCGGCGCGTTGCGCGTCGTCGAGGAGGAGCTCCGACAGACCGGAGGCCGTCGAGATGCTCGTCCCGGTGTTTTCGCCGCCGATGCCGGCAGACTGAGTCAGCGTGCCCTCGACGGTCTGGAGAGCGACCGGAACGCAGCGGTTCGGTGTGCAACAGTCCGTATCGCCGGGGCGGCAGAAGGCCTTGCAGATGCCCGACGCGCATTGTTCTCCCGTGCCACACGTCGTCGCATCGCCCACGGTGCAGGCCTTCGGGGGGAGGGTCGGGTTGCCGTATCGGATCACCGAGCTGCCGCTCGACGTCTCGGTCACGATGAGCTTGGCCGGGACGAGGTCTTTGCAGGTTCGGGTGCGGTGATCGACGATCTGGATCGTGCTTCGTTTACCAGCCGCATAGCGAGTGCCAACATACGTTCGGCTACCGCACGAGCTCCCGGCGTCGCGAAGGCGGTAGGTGCGCTCGTCAGGATTCACGGCAATCTCGCAGGTCCCCTCGACGCGATTGACGAGCTTTGCAACAGGCCCGAATGCTTCTTGGCGAACGTCGAGGGGAGTGAAGAGATCACAGAACACGGAGGGGGTCGCACGCGCCGCTTCGGGAGTCGCATAGAGCTTGGACGTCACCGGAACGATGCGGGTCGCCCGGATCTCTTCCTCCGTGACGTCCGCCTCGGGCGCGTCCGCGTCGACCGCACACGCGGCGAGCGACCCAAAAAGGGAGAGAGCGAGAGGGAGGATGGCGAGAGAAAAGCGGTTGATCATTTCTGGAGCTCCACGAGTTCGATCGGCATGAGATCGGCTCGGACCGAAGTTGGCCCAAACCTCCGCCGGCCCACGCAGTCAAGGGTAGGCAAATGTGCGCATGAGCACGACGTATGCCAGATTGCGATGGGCGCATTCGAGCCGGTTTGGTGGGTGCGTGCGGGTGTGGAGGACCGGATGAGTCCCCGCGAGGAACGATCGGGTGCGCCTGGGGGGAGCTCGTCTTTGTCGTCGAGCGGGTCGAATAGACCTCGAGCGGCTGGTCCAAGGACCTACAGCAGCAGTCCCCGTCACGCCCAAGGCGCTCGTGTCGTTCGAGGCAGCTCTTGGGGGCAGTCTGCTTCGAGCCGCACGGCGCATGCGGGGCCGCCCGCTGGAGGGACCAGCCCTTGGACTTCGAACTACGACGTGGGACTTCGCTGCGCGGGAGTCCGAACGGCACCTTCAGCGTGCTCGCGTGCGCGCAAAGAGCTCCGGCGTCCTTGAGCGAAACGTCTCGCGAACACGCGCGCCGCGCGCGAGCGCGTGCCTATCGTGGCGCCCATGACCTCCCCCATCGAATAAATTCCCGTACACACCAACGATGGCACGCCCTCGAACCTCGGCGACTACGCAGGAAAGGTGCGCCTCGTCGTGAACGTCGCCTCGAAGTGCGGGCTCACTCCGCAATACGAGGGCCTCGA
>JAYUKI010000660.1:0-1126 GCA_043764595.1 Myxococcales bacterium
GCAAGCTTCGAGCAAATGAAGCTGCGCGGCGGCTACACGTTCGACGGCAAAGTGGAGGAGCTCGACGGCGCGGGCAATCCTTCGGACACCAAAGAAATCAAGATGCGCATCTTGCCGAAACGCGGCGAGCCCTTGCCGCTCGTCGATGTCATTCGGTACTTCGAGAATGGCGAGGACAAGACCACCGAAGCGCGTGAAAAAGCAGCGAAGCGCAAACCGAAGAAGGACAAAAAGGAAATCCATTTGCCTTTCTTGGCGAGCGAGCAACCGCGCTACGTCTTCGGGATCGCGGAGCGCGATCCGCGCATTCCGTCACGCATCATGGTTTCGTTCGTCCCGAAGGAGCCGGCCGAGGACGCATTCAAAGGCTCGGCCTGGGTCGACACGGCCACCGGCACACTCCTCAGTATGGGTTTTTCGCTGAGCAAGAATCCCATCTTCGTCGACCACGTCGACATCCGGATCACCTTCGGGCTCGCGACCGCACTGGGGCGAGCCCCCTCGGAGATTTCCTTCGACGGGCGCGGCGGCTTCCTCTTCGTGCACAAGCACTACCGCGGCAAAGCGACCATAACGAACCCACAGCTCGCCTATTGAGCGGATCCGTCTTCGACGCGCGTTCCATGCGTTCATTGCGGAACGCTCTTCACCTCGGTGACCAGCGCGAGCAGACCCGAAATTCCTCGGGCGGGATCTTATGCGTGCAAGATGCATGCACGTGTGGCGCCGGCAGGTGGATGCCGCTCAGCCGAAGCAATCCCCGAAGTCCCCGCCCAGGTCGGCCACGGCGCCAAACGTCTCACCCACCTTGAAGAGCTTGGCGTACTTCGCCTTCTTCAGAGCGATGCGCAGCACTGCGCGGTAGCGCGTGTTGTTCGAGCTCCCTTCGCCGATTGGCGTCGCCTCGACTTTGGTCACCTCGGTGACGTAGTGTTGCGGCTCGGGCGCGTCGTCCTCCGGGGCGTCGAGGTCACCGCTCATGGCCTTTTCTCCGAGCAGCAACATCGCACCGATCAAGATCCAGTCACCCTTTTCCGCGCGCTCTTTGCCGTCTTCGATGCCCCGCTGTGCGCCCTGATCGAAGATGCTGGCGAGCGCCCGGCTGTTGGTACTGCCCTCCACCACT
>JAYUKI010000661.1:0-1126 GCA_043764595.1 Myxococcales bacterium
ACGGTGAGCTCGTAATCGCCGCCGCGGACCGAGAGGAGCACCGCTCCGACGATCGCCGGGGCCCACACGAGCGGACCACCAATGAGCGTTCGCTCGATACGCTTGCGAAGCGGATACCCCTCTTCGCTCCCGGCGGTGAGCTCGTCGTAGGCCTTCGGACCGAGGGCGAGCGCATATGGGCCGTTCACCCCGGCGGCCCGGAGAACGTCTTTTGCGGCGCCAATCGCTTGCGGCCACGACTCCGGACGATCGCAGACGATGGGAGCATGAGGGCTCGACGGAATGATGCCTTCGATGCCGCCTGTGGCATACCCGTTGAAAATGGCATTGTCCTCGGCGCGCGCAATCTTCTCGGAGGCCTTCACCACGTTCGACAAGTACGGATCGTCCGCCCCGCGTGCGACCGTATCGAGGCTCATGATGTCGAGGAAAAAGGGCGCGCGATACTCCACGAGTGGTTTCACCACGCGGAGCCCGGCGGACACCTCTGGCGCGGGTGCGGCCTCGAGCATCGTCAGCCGGCCCTCGTTCACGGAGGCGAGCTTCCAGCCGAAGGGTCCCTTGAAGTCGACCAGCTTGCGGCCGGCGAGGTTCAATCGAAGAACGCGAGTGGCCTCGGCGTCGATGGCTTCCCATGCGTCGGGGAGAATGGGAGCAAGAGAGCGTTTCAACAGATTCACGTGGTCACCGCCGGTTCTTTGAGACTTCCGATTCCGAGCGAGCCTTCGGACCCGCGCGACGTGGACGATGTTTTCGCCCCGCTGCTTCCTCCGCCAGCCCGGCCAGCAGCACTGGTTTCGCTTTCGCTGGGAGCATCCTCGCCGGCTTTGATTTTCTCTTCCACGGCCGTAATGGGCCCAGTGCTATTCAGATAGGTGCTGATGTTCTCGGCGAACTTGGGAACGCGCCGACGAATCCATTCGAGATTCATCATCGCGTGCTCGATCTCCTCGTCGCGGTTGTGCGAGAGGACGGCGCGGAGGTCATTGTCGCTGCATGCTTCCGCGCGCTGCTGGTACCAGTCGACCGCCTCGAGCTCTTCCATCAACGAGACGATGGCTCGGTGCAGGTCTTTGGTTTCGTTCGAAAGAACGTCCGGAGACTCGTGCAAATTTTCACTGCCCAT
>JAYUKI010000662.1:0-1125 GCA_043764595.1 Myxococcales bacterium
CGTGTTCCGTAGTTCGTGCCAAGCGACACGTTGCCCGGCTTGGAGCGCGCATCTTCGGTTCCCTGGCCGGAGTGGCAGCTCACGCAAGAGACCTTGCCAGTCTCGCCCACCGCGCCGAGCCCGCCATTGGTACCGTCGCGCCCGGCTACGATGGCGCCGCTGTAGCCCGGATCGTAAAAGAGCATCTGACCGAGTGTTGCGGCGGCAGGGTTGTCCGCGTATTTGTTCGTGGTGTCTGCGGGCGGCTTCGCCCCTCCCGGCGACAGCGTTTTGAGAAGCGCCCACTCCGCGTCGGTAAAGCCGTCGTTCGGATCCGCGGCGTCGGGTTTGGAAGAGTCCGGCTGAGCCGAGTCCGGTTGGGCGGCATCGGTGACCGTTGCAGCATCGATGGGCGAGCCCGCATCGGGCACGACGGTGAGCGTGTCGTCACCAGTGCAAGCAAAGAGCCACGCGCCAACGCACGCGCCCACGAGAACGATTTTTCGCATGTAATTTTCCCTCTCCTCGAGGGCCGAAGCTCGCGCAACGCGCGACTTCCGCCCAAGCTTTCCAGGCCTCACGACGCACGAGCGCACGCGTCTTCATGCACGCCGAATGGCGGATGGCGACGGCAACAGCTCGAGCGTGAGTGATTCCCCTCGGTGACGGACACGGACGAGCTCGGTTCGAGTTTCGAAAATAGCTCGGGCTCGATTCCCTTTTCCCAGGAGCAAAGGGAATACGCGTGGTTCCAATCGATCGAACGCGCAAAGGGCCTATCTCGAACCGAACGTTTCGAATTCGGAGCCTCTCGTCGCGATTTCCGAAACTTGTCCTGGCATCCCGCGTGTACCGTTGGAGACGCAGACGAGGGGGGATGACGGAAGCGTTGGGGGCAAGCACTGGAGCGGCTGCAAATGCGGCCATGGACAGGTACGCCTGCGGGGATGGCAGCGCCTTTGCGGAGGTGTACGATGCTCTCGCGGACCGCCTCTTCAGGTTCTTGGTTCGACGAACACACGACTCGGCGCAAGCCGAAGACCTTCTCCAACAAACCTTCCTTCACATGCACTGCGCCCGAGAAACCTATGTGCAAGGAGGGGACGTCGTGCCTTGGGCGTTTTGCATCGCCCGCCGACTCTCGGT
>JAYUKI010000663.1:0-1124 GCA_043764595.1 Myxococcales bacterium
AGATGATGTCGACCTTCGCTTTCGCGACCTCGGCGACGCTGGCCGCACACGTGGCAGGGCCAGCCTCGGGAAGCGGACCGCCCCCGCCAAACGGACCGACCGGCCCGCCCGAGCCCGTGGCCGTGCCGGAGGGGTTCGCTCCCGGTCCCGTCGGAAACGGTTCCGAAGGATCGGCGGTCGAGCCGCACGCCGCGATGGCCATGGCCGCGCTCACGGAAAAGACCAGCCCAAGAACCCTGGACGAACGTGTGACTTTCATTTCCATGGGCTCACCTCCGGTACGCTGGACGAACAAAACCGTCCCATCGAACGAGAGCGCGAGCAAGACATGTCCAGGGTAGGACGCAAAAACATGCGACATGACCCGACCTCTCCGTCGGCTCGTGTCGCATGTTGGTAAGCACCAGCTCCGTCGCGGTCCGCCCGCGTGTCGGTCACTCTTCGGCGGCGGCTTGCTCTTCGGGGGCCGGCAGCTTGGCTTCTTCCGCGATGCAGGAGCGCTCGAGGAGCTCGGCCACGTCCAATTGCTGGATCTGCTCTTCGAGGCTCTGGCTCTTGAGACCGTCGGTGAGCATCGTCATGCAGAAGGGGCAGCCGCTGGCGATGGTCTTCGCTCCGGTGTCCACGAGCTGGAGCGTGCGCTTCACGTTCACGCGGGTGGTGTTCTGCTCTTCCATCCACATTTGCGCGCCGCCGGCCCCACAGCAGAGGCCACGCTGCTTGTTCCAGTAGTCGGCCTCGACGAGCTCGACGCCCGGGATGGACTTCAGGATCTCGCGCGGGCTCTCGTAGACCCCGTTGTAGCGGCCGAGGTAGCAGCTGTCGTGGTAGACGACCTTGCCCACGACCGGCTTCTCCGGCTTGAGCTTTCCCATGGCCAAGAGGCCCATGAGAAAATCGGTGTGGTGCACGACGTCGAACGTAGCGCCGAAGTCCGGGTACTCGTTCTTGATCGTGTTGAAGCAGTGCGGGCACGCGGTGATGATGGTCTTCGCGCCGCCCTGCTCTTTGTAGCCGTTCAGCACAGCGGCGTTCGTCTCGGCGAGCATCGAGAAGAGAATCTCGTTGCCCGCGCGACGCGCCGGATCGCCCGTGCAGGTCTCTTCCTGGCCGAGGATCGCGAA
>JAYUKI010000664.1:0-3781 GCA_043764595.1 Myxococcales bacterium
CGTGATGAAGGGGAGCCTCGTACCTTGAGCCCCGTCGCCATCCCGTTCGCTCGTCTCGTCCGTCCCCGAAGGAGAACGTCACCCCGTGGCCATTGACCGCGAGAAGGTGCTCCAGGCCGCCCAAAAGTACGTCGAAAAGAAGAAGTACGACAAGGCGGTCATCGAGTACCAAAGGCTCGTCGCAGCGGATCCGAACGATGCTCGGACATTGCTGAAGATCGGCGATCTCCAAACCAAAATGGGGACGTATCCGGATGCTATTTCGACGTACGAAGGCGTCGGAAAGCTCTACGCCCAGCAGGGATTCGCGCTCAAAGCGATTGCTGTCTACAAGCAAATCCGCGAGCTTATCGCGAAGCACGCCCCCACGCTCGACGAGCGCTACGGCCACATCACGCCCAAGCTCGCGGAGCTCTACGAGCAGCTTGGTCTGATCAGCGACGCACTGGCCGCGCTCGACGAGGTGGCCACGCGTTTCCAGCGCCAACAGCGAGACGACGAAGCAATCGGGGTCTGCCAGAAGATCGTCCAGCTCGATCCGACGAACCCGCTCCCTCACCTGCGCCTCGCGGAGGCGCTCTCGCGCACCCGCGACATCGACGGAGCGGTCGCCTCGTTCAAGACCGCCGCATCGCAACTCGTCCAGATTGGCCGACGCGACGACGCGGTGAAGGTGCTCGAGCGGCTTCTTCACCACAAGTCGGACTCGGAACAGGCCCGACTGTGTGCAGAGCTCTACTTGCAGCGTGGCCAGCCCCAAGACGGCATGCTCGCCCTGGCCAAGCTCCAGGTTTGTTTCCAGGCCGACCCCCGCGACCTCGACACCCTCGGGCTCTTGTCTCGCGCGTTCACCGTCATCGGGCAGGCCGCGAAGTCGGTCGAGGTCCAGAAAGAGATGGCGCGTGTCGCTCGCGACAGCGGAAAGGCCGACCTCTTCCGGGAAATCGCCACGCGGCTCCTGCAAATCGCCCCACAAGATGACGTCGTGCAGCGGCTCGCTGGGCAAGCCATGCCGGAACGAATGCAAGCGTATGGCGCTTCGCAGCCGCCGGTCGCGCCCACGCCACCTCCACCGCAGTATCCGCAACAGGGGCAGTACGTCCCGCAGCAACCTCAGCACGCGATGCCTCCGAACGCGATGCATGGGCAAGCTGCACCGCCTGCTCCCGCCGCTCCACCGGTTCGTCCACAGACGGCCGCAGGGTCGCCTTTTGCTCAGACGGCCATGGCGTCCGGCCAGGCCTGGCCCATGCCCGCTCCGCCCGAGCCCGAGCTCGAAGAGGCCGAGGAAGAGGCCGAGGAAGAGGCGGGCTACGAGCAAGTCGAAGGTGAGGAGTTCTTCGACGAGGTCGGCGGGGATCCGAACGCGACGCAGGCTCACGGCCAGATGGAAGAGCCCGAGGCGTCCGAGACCGGTCCGACCGGCGACGACCTGCCTCAGCTGCTCGCGAACGCGGCGGCCTTCCGCCGAGTACGCCTCTACGACAAGGCCCTCGGGGCACTTCAACAAGCGCTCCAAGTCGATCCGCGCTCGGTGGATGCTTACGAGGCGATGCGCGACATCTACCTCGAAGACAACCGTGTCGAGGAAGCCGTGCAAGCCATGTTGGCCTCCGCAAGCCTCTTCGTCGACGCCCTCGACGGAGACTCGGCCGCCCGAACCCTCCAAGACGTCCTGGCGTATGACCCGACGAACGAGCGCGCGATCGAGCTCCTCCGTGAGCTCGGGTACGAGGTCGTAGACGAGTACGGCGATGCCGGCCAAGGCGAAGCCACCGACGCCAGTGGATACGACGACCCGAACCGCCTCCCCTCCTACGACCTCGAGGAAATGCACCCCGAGGACGTCTCGAATCAATACAACGATCCGAACGCGAGGCCAGTCGCCCGACGCGGCGAGGCGGATCCGCTTCCGAGCTTTGCGCTCGACCCTGCCGAAGCTCACGACGAAGGGCGCAATACCTCCGCGCCTCCACGCCCGGGCGGATCGGCGGCGCCGCGCGGCCTCGAGCTCGAAGATGCTCTCGAGGAGTCGGAATTCTTCGCTTCCCGTGGTCTCTTCGACGACGCCTACAACATCCTCGTCGCGCAGCTCGATCGCTACCCGAACCACCCGCTGCTCCGCGAGCGACTCGCCGAGCTCGAGTACTCGCAGCAGTCGGCGAGCGGAGCACGCGAACGCCCCACGGGCGACCAGGACCGCAGCTTCGCTATTGCCGAATCCCTGGATCTTTACCCCGAGGCGCCCGTCACCTCCGCCGGCGGCTTCTCGAGCGCCGACCAACAAGTCGACGTCGAAGAGGTGTTCGCGAAGTTCAAAGAAGGCGTCGAAAAGCAGGTCGCCGCCGACGACTCCCAAACGCACTACGACCTCGCCGTGGCCTACAAGGAAATGGGCCTCATCGACGACGCCATCCGCGAGTTCGACGTCGCCGCCCGTGACCAAGAGATGGAATGTGTGTGCCAGAGCATGATCGGCACACTCGAGCTCGCGCGTGGGAATGTCGCCGTGGCGATCGAAGCTTTCTTGCGAGGCCTGAACTCGCCCGTAAAAGAGCCCGCCCAAGAGACCACGCTGCTCTACGAGCTCGGCAATGCGTACGAAGCCAAGAAAATGAACCGCGAAGCCCTCGCGTACTTCCAGAAGGTCGTTCGCAAAGATCCCCGCTACCGAGACGTGGGCGACCGCATCGCGCGTCTCTCGCAGAAGGCTCCCGTTCGCGCGAGCTAGCCCAGAGAGCAGAAGAAGGCCCCTGCTTGGACCCCTTATTTGCCTTTGATTTCAGTTACTTTCCGAGGCGCCGCGACGAACGCCACGAGGCGCGATACGTAGGGGTCTTGGACCCCATCGGCGAACGAAGCGAGCACTCGTGCTCGGGTGTCCCCGCGACGCACGAACAAGCGGCGAAAGGCGAGCTCGAGCGCCGCGACGCTTGAAGGCGGAACCGAGCGTCGCGAGAGCCCCACCTTGTTCAGCGCCCTCACGCGCGCCCGATCGCCCTGCACGATGACGTAGGGAGGCACGTCGGCTTCGCACATGGCGCCCGCGGCGACGAACGCGCTCTCTCCGACGCGGACGTGCTGGGCAACGCCCGCGAGCCCGCCAAACGTGACGAAGTCCTCGATCTCGGCGTGTCCCGCGAGCTGCACGCCGTTCGCGACGACGACCGAGCGTCCGACACGGGCGTCGTGACCGACATGCGACGACACCATCAGCAGGGTCGACGATCCGACCGTCGTGGTTCGCCCCTCCGTGCCCCGGTGGATCGTGACGTTCTCCCGCACGACCACGTCGTCGCCGAGAAGCACGCTTCCGTGAGCCCGCTCGCCTGCTCCGACGCGCACCTGAGCCGGTCCGCCCACGACGGCGAACGGATGCAAAGCACATCTTTCTCCGATGACGAGCGGACCCACGAGAACGACGTGGGAGAGGAGCACGGTGTCTCTTCCGACCACGACGTCGGGTCCCACCACGCAGTAGGGGCCGACCACCACCCCTTCCCCGAGCTGGGCTCGAGGGTCCACGACGGCGGTCGCGTGCAGAGTAGGCAGAACGGCGCTCTCGCGTGGCCAAGCGCGGTCGCCGGGGCTCGCGGAGTCGCGCTCGGGTTTCATGTGCGCCTGTCGACCACGCTGGCCAGAAGCTCCCCTTCCGCGCAGAGCGAGCCGTCCACCGATGCAATCCCCTTCAGCTTCCACACGTTCTCGCGGTGGTGCATCACGCGGACTTCGAGGTCGAGGCGATCGCCGGGGATCACGGGCCTGCGGAACTTCGCCCGGT
>JAYUKI010000665.1:0-1122 GCA_043764595.1 Myxococcales bacterium
GTGGTGCCCGTCGACGTCGGCGTCGTGCTCGTAGTCGTCGACGTGCTCGTCGGAGAGCCGCCGTCGGAGGTGCCGTCGCTCTCGCCACAACCGCTCACGGCAGCGAACGCGGGAAAGGCCGTTGCGGAGAGCACCAGAGCGAAGAGTCCGTAGGGCTTCATACGGACCATGGTGCCACGGACGGGCCGTCGAGTCAGGGCGCTCCGGCACTTCGGGTGGAACGTAGCCCAGCCTCGCGAGACCTCTTCCGCAGGCGCCCGAGGGCCGGTACCGTGCGCGCATGAACCTCTACGATGTGACGGTAACCTCGTTCCTGAAGATGCTCGCCAACGTCGACAAGTGGCTCGACAAGGCCGAGACCCACGCGAAAGACCGCAAGTTCGACGTGGAAACGTTGCTCGTCGCGCGCCTCGCTCCGGACCAGTACGCGCTCCTTCGCCAGATCCAGTCGCTGTGCGACGCCGCCAAGACACCGGCCGCGCGCCTCGCCGGGAAAGAGCCGCCCATCCACGTCGACAACGAAAAGACCTGGGCAGAAATCCGCACCAGGGTCAAGACCTGCGAAGAGTACCTCCGCAACTTGACCCTCGCCGACTTCAAGGGCGCGGAGACCCGCGTGATCCCCCTCCCCTTCATGCCCGGCAAAGGCGCCCCCGCGAAGCCCTACGTGGAGGAGCTCGCCCTTCCGAACTTCTACTTCCACGCCTCGATGACGTACGGCATTTTGCGACACAACGGCGTCCCGCTCGGCAAACAAGACTTCATTGGCGGAATGACGTTGGTCGACATTTGACTCGAGCCGCCGCGCGCGACGACTCGAGGAAGACGAGGCGATGAGCGACGCGCAAAAGAGGCCAAGTCCGAGCGCGGTCGGCGCGGTGCACGAAAGCGCTCCCGAGGTGGTCTCGCTCGGCGAGGCCACTCGGCTGTGGGCCAAGATTGGCATCCAGAGCTTCGGGGGGCCGGCGGCGCAAATCGCGCTCATGCACAAAGAGCTCGTGGAGAAGCGGCGCTGGATTTCCGAACCCCGCTTCCTCCACGCCCTCGCCTACTGCATGCTGCTGCCCGGGCCAGAGGCCACCCAGCTCGCGACCTATGTCGGCTGGCTCCTCCACAGGACCC
>JAYUKI010000666.1:0-1120 GCA_043764595.1 Myxococcales bacterium
CCTCGCGATGCAGCGTGTACTCGATCGTACTGGTCTCCGAAAACATTCGGAAACCGCCCATGGCGGCAGACCGGTTGCCCGCCGTGACCACGAGCGCCAGCTGGACGGCGATCCACACCGCCACGAAGCCGCCTCGTGTCGTCCGGGAGCTGTCGAGCACGGGCGCGACGCTAGCAAAGACGAGGACCGAAGGCGGTGTTTCGTGCGTTCTACGGGTTCTGTCGCCCCATCTCGACCGTCCTGCTGGTCTTCCCGAGGTCCTCGAACCCGAACCTTCGGTAGAAGCTCTCCGCACCGCGCGTTCCGAGCCTGACGTGACGAGCCTTCCCGACGGACGGATGGGCGAGCATGAGCGCAACCATCCCCGAAGCGAGGCCACGGCCGCGCACCTGCTCGGCGACCATGACGTCGAAGATCCACGCGACTCTGCCATCGCTCGTCGCCCGCGCCGCGGCCACGAGGTTCCCCTTCGAGTCGAGCGCTCCGATGCGCAGCGACGAGCGTCGAAAGGCTTCTTTCACCGTGGAAGACGGCACGTCGGCGAGCCAATACGCGTTCGCGAGGAGGACCGCGGCTTCCTCGATTTGCGTCTCGGAAAGATGGGCCACGAGGCGAAATCCCTCGGTCGCACGAAGAAACTCGGGAAGCGGATCCTTCGGATTCGCCGATACGACGGCCTCGATCGCCGCAAGGTCGCCGACGTGCCCCCGCGCGAGAAATCCGTGCAGCAGCCTCTGACGCTCTTCGGGAGTGCGGTTTTGCCCTAGTTTTGCCTTTCCGGTCACTTTCGTGATCGTGAGCTTCACGACCGCAATGCTCTCGATGGCTTTGGTGTAGAGCGGGTTTTTCGGGTCGAGAGGGACGTATCCCCCCTCGGGTTGGAGCTTCTCCATGAGCGCCCGGAGGACCTCGGTCTTTTCGTCGAGGTCCGAGACGTCGCCAAGCGTGCCTTCCACTTGGACCGCCCGATAGAGCGTAGTGGCCGGACATGCGCGCTCCGGATCCAGGAACGAGCTTGGCACTCGTGCCACGTCTTCTTCGTACGAGAGGACCGCCGTTCGGCCGAGGGTCTCCGTCTTCTCTCCGACGGGCGCGCCATGGAAATAGAGCGCGCTTCCGA
>JAYUKI010000667.1:0-3770 GCA_043764595.1 Myxococcales bacterium
GACGGCTACTTTGCCGGACGGATCGATCCGGTCCTGTAGTTGAGGGTATGCCAAGTAGCCCTGCCGAATGCTCGAGAATCACGACCGCTGATTTAGAAGCGGTACGAAGCGCCGACGTTGAACGCGTTGATCGTGTTGGTGATGGTGCCGAGATTCACGGGGTAGTTCGTGCGGTACTTTTGGGCACCGCCGATGCACGTGTCTCCGGGCTGATTGCCCGACGATGGATTGCACTGCGTGCCCGCGAGCGCCGAGAGGCCAGCAGCCCTCGGATCGGTGTTCGCTTGATTCGCCACGAACACGTGCATGAACCCGAGCATGAGGTCGAGCGCACCCGAGTCGGCGTCTTTGCCCGTTCGAATGCGGAACGTGGCGCCGAGCGCAAGACCGAGGCGATTCGCCGCGGCAAAATCGATGTTCTGGAACTGTGCGGGCTGAGCGTGGGACTCGAAAAAGGCTCCGCCTCGGAGCGCGAGCTTGTCGCGAAGGACGTTCATGTCGCCGCCCACACGGACGCCGAAGACGTCGCGGTAGCGTCGCGCCTGGTCGGCTTTTTCGGGCAACGTGCCGCCAGGGATGCCGGAAACGGGCAGGGTCCCGTCGCCTTGCACCCCCGGGAAGCGCACTTCGATGTTGTCGATCGCGCTGTTGTTCGCCCAGGTTAGATTCGCTTCGACGTCGAACACGTCGTCCGCGATGGGATCGCGGTGCCCCTTGCGCAGAGGTCCGCCCGGACGTGGCGCGTGGTAGCGAATGCCGAGCTTGGCTTCCATCGGGATGGCAAACTTCACCTTCGCGTTGTTGCCGGCGCCGCAGTCTTTTATGGGCTGACCCGTGCCGCAATCCTCGAAGATGGTGTCCCCATAGATGACGCGGCTGCCGTCCCCCTTCGCGTTGGCGGGCGTGTAGTAGTTCGCCGCCGTGCCCACGTCACCGCTCGCGCGGATGGCGTCGCTGAAGCGGTACCAAGCAGCCACGTCCACGTTCGAGTGGGGGGAGTAGATGGCTCCGAGAGTGAAGCCCGGGATGAAATAGTCTTTGATCTGGAGGTTGGCGCGCACGTCGCCGCTCGGGTTTCCACCGTCGGCGTTGAGGGCCACGGACGCACTTGCAAGCTTCAGATCCGCAATTCCCCATTGGAAGCTTGCCCCCAAACGAAGGCCAGGAACCACTTCGGCGCCTACGCCCAAGCTCGGGAACGCGAGGATGCCGCGGCGCCGCGCGAGGAGAAAACGGTTCGGCGCGGCCTGCCCGTCGACGAAATCCGGCCACGTGCTGGCGCCTGCGGCGCTAGGCCCAATGAGCGCGAACCCAAGACCGACGCGGTCGCTGAGGCGGAACGTAGCCGCAAGCTGTGGGTTCGGGTTCGCTTCGATGTCGTTGCACACGCGGGGGAAATTGCCGTTGGCGTCGGCGAGCGGCTCGGTCGAGGTGTCCCCCGCGGCTTTCACGCGCGTAAAACATGTATGATGCACATTGAAGTTGGACTGGAGCGTCACCCGAGAGTCTTGCCCGGCGAGTCCCGCCGGGTTGAAAAACGTCGCGAGAGGGTCCGAGGCGCGCGCCACCCAAGCGCCACCACGGCCCATCTGCTCCGATCCGTTGTCCGGGAACTCGGTGACGCCCGACGCGTGCGCCACGCCCGAAACGAGCGTGACCGATGCGAAGAAAAGAGCGCCGAGCGCCTGGGTCAGCACGCGCGTGGAAGACGTATACGGCAGCCGACCCATCCCGATTCCTTTTCTGGCGACGCCATTTCCGCCCGCACGGAGCGTCGTCGCCTCACTCATCCGGAGCGAACGTCCCACGATGAAATGCGCGGCAGTCGAGCAGTCGAGTCGAGGAGTCGAGCAGTCGAGCCGCCGCGCGCTGGCTCACTCGCGCACGGGCGTGGCCTTGAGCGACGCCTTGCCTTCTTTGATGTAGACCGAAAACTTCACCCGTTTCACGCCGTGGCGCTGCATGAGTTGGTCGCGGTTCTTCTTCAGTGTGACCTGGAATTTCTCGAACGTGAGGCCATCGGTCGACTCGCTGCACTGCTTCTTCGTGCGCACGTAGTCGTCGTAGACCGAGAGCCAATCCGAGGCTTCGCTTCCGTCGCCGGAGGTGGCGGCGAGCACGTCTTCGCTCGGCTTCGCGATCATCGTGCGTTCGTCTTCGGGACCATCGTCCTCGAACGCGGGAATGGCCCCCGTGCCGAAGACGGGCGATCCACCCGACGGGGACAACCCCGGTGGGGCGAGCGGAGGAGGAGCGCCAAGCGGCTTCGGCGCCGAGGGCGGTCCGAACGGAAGGGGCTTGGGAGCGAGCCCTGGAGACGACGGCGCAGGCGCCAGCGGTGCAGGTGGTGCAGGTGGTGCCACTGGCGCTGGAGCAAGTGGAGCAGGCGCGCCGCCCTGGGACGGCGGAGAGCCACCGAGCGACGGAGTAGACGCAGGTGGAACGAACGGCTTCGGCGCACTGGGAGCCGAAGGAGGAACCACTGGAGCTTGCATGCCTGGGGCGAACGTAGGCCCGGAGAGCGGGAACGAGAACGCGCTCATGTTGGGCTGCGCGGGCACGGGTCCCAAAATCGACTCGAGGTCTGCGGGTTTGCGATTGGCTCCCCCCCCCTTCTCGACCACCCGCTCGATGCCCGAGTTGATGTCTTGTGCGAAGGCGCGGTACTCGCCGCGGAAACGGGGAAGCTGGAGGTAGTCGATCTCGCCCTTCTTCAGACGGGCTGCTTGAGCCCGCACTTCTTTGAGCGGACGGCTGTGCTCGAGGAACGAGAAGAGGAAGCCGAGACCCGCGCCCACGAGGACCGTGAGCACGACGAGCCACGTCTTGACGTTGGCCTTGTCCTTGTCGTCCGAGCCGGTGATGAAGCTCATCGGGCCAGGAATCGTGCTGCGGGTGCGAATGACCGCGAAGCTTCCACCGAGCTCCCAAGCGTCCCCCGAGATGCGCCCGGCGATGAGCCCGCTCTTTCCGTTGGCGAGCGAGTGAACCTCGGAAAAGACCTTGTCTTGAGCTTCGATCTTGAGGTCTTCGGGAGTCAGCTGCTCGAAGATGGTGTCCTCGAAACCTTCGGTGGACGCCTGCGCGACCTTCGAGCCCTGAGCGAAGAAGGCCAGGTTGGTACGGGTGCGCGACGAGATCTCCTTCGCGAAGGACCCGTCCACCCAGCGAAGCCCGACGATGGCTCCAAGAGGAGGTTGACCGAGCTCGGCCTCCACGGGGCGAGTGACGACCCGTGCGAGCTTGCCACCGAGAACCCAGTTGTCGTCGCGGACGAATCCGTGAAGCGCATCGAAGACGGCGGGGTAGCCGCCGAGCTCGAACTCGGGGAAGGCCGCGAGGGCGTCGTAGCCGAGCTGCGCGACCATGCGTCCGTCGCGATCGACGACAAAAAGGACGTCGTTTTTGTATTCCGGCGGGAGCTTCTCGTTGAAGGAAGACAGGGCCTTTTTGGCCTCTTCTTTGGCGACGGGCGTGATGTCCTTGCCGTTCGAGGCCTTCAGCGCCTTGGTGACCCCGGCGTCCACGCTAACGAGAATGAGGGTGTCGAGCCTTCGACGAGAATCGATTTGGAGCGCCCAGTTGACGACCTGGCCGTCCCCCAGCAGGGCGTCGTCGGTCCCTTTGGCGTTCGCGCGGTTGTATTGACCGACGGCGAGCGACACGATGTAAATCGACGCGCCGACGAGGAGCGAGAGAATGAGTACCCAGATACGCGAGAGGATCATCATGGCGCTCAGTCCCCTCCTTCGCCGAGGTTGAGCGGCTCT
>JAYUKI010000668.1:0-13440 GCA_043764595.1 Myxococcales bacterium
GTTGTGTCGGTTGCGTCGGTTGCGTGGGCGGGGGGCTCGAGGCGGAAGGTGTGGACGGAGCCCCGGGCGCGATCGCGTTGCAGAACTGCTCGACCTTCGACGGTGCTTGCTTGGGGTTCACGTTGCCCGGAAGCGGATATCCGGCTTCGTCGCAGAGAGGCGAGAAGTGGCCGCGATTCTGGAGGGCCTCGTCGAGAGACGTGTTCGCGAATTCTTGCGCGAGGCTCTGCTTGGCCTCAGGGGTGAGGATGGCTTCTGAGCCCACCCCTCCACATGCTGTAGCCGTGAACGCAACTGCGAGGATCGTGTAGGTCTTGCGGATCGTCATACCCGCCGCATAGCAACAGCCGAGCCAGCAACGTGACGGCAGAATAGACCAGCAATTCCAGGTTGTTGAAGCCACCAAAGATTCGTGCGCACCCGCGAGTTACCGGCGAGTTACCAGCCGGTTACCGGGACGGGCGCAGAAGGAACGGTCACGAACGCAGGCGGGAAAACGTTCAGGATCGCCAGAAAGAGCCAGCCGTGGCGGCAGTGCTGGA
The DNA here is from genome assembly GCA_043764595.1 of Myxococcales bacterium. GTDB lineage: Bacteria > Myxococcota_A > Polyangia > Polyangiales > Polyangiaceae > JAAFHV01. The sequence continues at coordinate 543 of JAYUKI010000668.1, forward strand.
GCGCACGCCCGACCGGATGGTGAAGTGGCTTCGTCGTCGGGGCCATCTCCTCGAGGACTGCGACGCGGAGGGCGATGGCGATGGCCTGGCCGTGCTCGCGGCGTCCCCCTCGGGGACTTTCAAGGATCGTCGGCGGTCGCGGGCACGACGCCACCTGCGGGGCCGGAATGGCGACGAGGCGCGCTGCCCTTCGAGCGGCGACCGATGGTGTTCGAGCGCCCGTAGCCTGGTACGCGTCGCTCTCGATGGCTTTCCCCCGTCGGGGATCACGAAGCGCGGCGACGCGCGCCGGCGGGCACGACGAGGCCGGCCGGGAGGGGCCGAAGTGCGCCCACTTGGCGAGCGCGCTCTCCGTCGCGCAGTCCCCCTTCGGGGATCACGAAGCGCGTCGAGTCGCCAGACGGACTCGCGGAAGTGCGCGATATCGCGAGCGCGGCACCGAGCTTCGCTCACTCCTTCATCGACACCAAGTCCCGCACCAGTTCCGAGAACAGCACCGGAGAGAGCTCTCCCGCCGCTACCGGCAAGCTCACCGAGCCTAGCTTTTGCTCTGGCTCTTCCGTCATACCCGACGCGAGCACTCCCGTCTCCAGATGAAGCGAAGCCGGCGCGTCGTAGCCGGGGAGATCTTTGGTCCACTCCCAAATCCAGCCCGCGTCTTGCGGCGGACCCTTCTCCCACCCACGCGCGAGGAGCCCGAGAACCTTCCCGGTCGGCACCGTGATCCCGTTCACGTGGTCGAGCGACGAAGACTCGGCCTCCTCCGCCGTCGGCGCGAACGTCTCGCGATCGAGCTGCGAGAACGGCGAGAGGATCTCGTATTCGCCAAAACGCTCGGCCCACGTCGCGACCGTATTTTTGTCGAGACGAAGGAGGTGCGGAATGCCCACGATCGCGTCGTCGGCGATCGTCACCGGCTTGTCCTCCACGTTCGCGAACGTGCCATCCTCCGCGATCCGGAAGGTGGAGAGGATCTTTCCATCTTTGGCGTAGGTCGCCCAAAGCAAGAGCCGCGTCAGATAGCGCACGAGCGGGTGCTCCACGAGGAACGTGCGAAACGTGGGCATGTCCCAGCGCCGCTCCGCGCACATCGCCTTCTCGAGACGGAAGATTTGCCCCGCCGCGACTTGTTTGGCGTCCTTCTTCAGCGTCTTCCACGACTCCACTGCTGCCTTCGCGATCGCAGCGTCGTCGGACTTGTTCGGCTTGGGGAGATCGGCGAGGCGCTCTCCGTTCGTGCCTCGCACCCACGGGCGAAGCACCTCGTCGAAGCCGACCCGGAACTGGCGCGCGCCAAAATCGAGCACCTTCGACCCGTCCTCGTCGAGATCCAGATCCGGCGCGAGACGATCCGAAAGCTCGTCCACCGTGAGACCGCGCGCCTCCGCGATCGCCAGGATTTTCTCCTGCGCTTTCTCTTGGAGCCCTTTGAACTTCACCTTCTCTGCCACACCGTGCAGGTTCATCAGCGCGATGTCGGAGCCGATGAGGGCGAGCACGTCGAGGCCGAGCACCGCCCGCGCGTGGAGGCCCGCGCCCGGCCACGCGCGAATCATCGGGGTCAGCTTTCGCGCCGACGTGTCGCCTCCGATATACCCAAGAGCGAAGAGCGCCCACTGCTCCTTCGGGTTCGACCCTGCCTTCGACCACGCCTCGAAGAGACCCCACGCAAACGCGTCGAGCGACGCCGCATCACACGCCGCCTTCACCTGCGCGATACCCCCATAGGGCGCCTCCGGAGTGGAGAACGCGAGCATCGTCGCGAGGTTCACCACCGCGCTCGTGGCCAGCTCGTCGCCATTCGAGAGCCGCGGCCTCGGGAGCGCCTCCGGATCGAAGAACGCAGGGAGCGTGGGCATCTTCGCGGGATAAGTATCGGCCGGATCTTGCGTGAGCACCTCGGCGAGGGCTTTTTGTACCGCCGCGCCATATTCCTGCGCCACCCCACGAATCACCTCGCCGTGCCCTTTGCCCACCAAGAAGCGCAGCGCCGCGCCCGCGTTCTCGCGCGACTTGCTCTTGCCAATCGCGACCGGAATAAGCCAATCGCGGACATCTCCGGCTGCGCACGAAGCCATTCTTCGGCGTCCGCGCGGCTCCTTCGCCCCGCGAACCCATCGCCCATGATGACCGCCACGTCCGGCGAAACGAGCCGCGAGAGCGCGTGCGACGTCGTGGGCTGGCGAAGGCCTACCGCGTAGTCGACGTACTTCGGGAGACAGCCGTGGTCGAGGCGCGCCAGAACGTAAAGCGCGGTATTGGCGCGCCACACCACGAGGGGCAACGTGTCCCACGCGGTCTTGACGTCGGCGTCCACCATGCGGATCACGCACCACCAGCTATCGATGTACGGGCTCACCCGCTCGCCGTGCTCTTTCACCCTCTTCACCATGTCGGCGAGGATGGCGGCAGATTCGGTCTTCGTTGGCCGGTAGTGGAACCCGTACTTCTCGAGCTCGCCCTTTTTCCATGCGAACGCATACGGCCGCGCGAGCGTCGCTACGTCCACCACCGTTGGCGCAGGGCGCTTCTTGCCCGAGAGCCAAGGCGGGCTCGCGAGCACACGCGGCAAGTCACCTTCGGCCGCGGCCTTCCCCGTGCCGGAGCTGGCGTTGTCCGTGGCTGCGCGCGCGACCTTCGCGGGGGCCGGCGCGGTCTCAGGAGCGGGGGAGGCGGGCGTGGCGCTCGCTGGCTTCGAGCTCGCGGTGGGCGCGGGATTCGCCTTTTTCGGGTTCACCGGTGCAGGAGCCGCCGCCGAAGATCCGACCTCGACGTATCCCTTCTTCGTCTTCTCGCCGACGAGCTTGTCGGCCTCCGCGAGCGCCTTTGCGTCGCTCGGGAACGTCTTGGTCTGGGTCTGCCCGTTCGTCCCGATTCGCCCGAAGCGCACCGTGAACGAAGAGCCTTCCACTCCCACTTCCCAGAATTTTTCGGACGTCCCGTCAGAGAGCTCGAATCGCCGCATGGCGTATTCTACGCACCAAACGGCGCGGGCTTCCCTCCGGTGAACGCCTCGGGGTTCGCTGGTGATCCCACCTTGTCGGATGACATCGAAGAACCGTCGATCTCCCAATCGAGGTGCGAGCCTCGCACCTCCAGAGCGAGACGGAGCCCGAACCGACGGGCCACAAAATAGCCAACGGCGTGCGAGCGAGGCCCGAACGCCGTGAGCACACCTCGGACCGAAGCTCTGCTCTCTTTGCGAAGCAGCGGGAAGAACACCACATCCCGAATCAAGCCGAGTTGGTCAACATATCACCAAACGATCGATGCCCCGCCGCCGGCGGCATGCCGTGATCGAGCGCACGAACGTAGTCCTCGTCGTAGTCCATCGTCTCCTCGGCGCCGGCGGCCTTCTTTGTTCACGTGCTCCATGAAGCGGGCGGCTTGGTCTTCCGTATCGTTGACCTCACTGAACGCGTTGCACAGCTCGCGGCCGTGCACGAACAGCTCGAAGCGGTCGCGCGGACTCTGAGCACCGCCGCCACGTCGCGCGTCGACAGGTGCCCAACGGCACAGAAGTCGAGCTCGTCGCCCTTGTCCCGATATGCGCCGTCGAGAAACACCGCGTGCACGTGCGGGTTCAGCTTCAGATCGGAAGAGGTTCGCTGACGCGGGGGACTACGAGAACGTGTACGTCAACATGCCGCCCTTCGGGCTAGCGGGCGCCGGTGTCAGCCGCGACGCCCACGCCCACGCCAGAGAGCGGCTCGCCGCTCCCTCGACGCGAACCCGATCGCGGGATGACCCGGCGCAACGGGAGCACGCCCCTGACATCTTCTGCGTCGACGTAGAACGAGGTCTTCTACGTCGACGTAGAACGGGCCGAGAGGCAGTGGCTTGGCGGGCTTGGCCTGTCATGCGCCAAGCGTGGGCGGTCGCCAAACCCGAGAACTGCCACTCACTGGCAATACGGGAGCGGCAAACGTCCACGCGCCAATTGGCGCCTATCGTCGTTCAGAACGCCCATCGAAGGTGGAGCGAGCTCGTTCCGATATCCACTTTAGGGACCATCGCCGACCTGGAAGCGACGGGAACAGTGATGCGCCACGCGCCCGCGACGATGAACACAGCGCCGACAGCGGTGAAGGCGCCTCCCGCGATCATCGCGGCGGTTCCGCCCGTCACCGCCGCGCTTTCGTTCACGCAGCGCGAGTACACGATGTCGTAGGTGCTGGCGCCAATCGCGATTGGGACGTCCCCGGTCGCAGAGAGCGCGGAAGAGTCACAATCGCGCCTCCCCAAGACCGTGCCCGCATAGCCCCCGCCGAGCCCACCGAGACCAACGAGCGCGAGGCCAACGCCCGTAAAGAGCAGCGGGAGGCTGTTGCGCTCCGTACGAAAGGCTGGGGCCGCGGTCAGCGGTGCGGCGCCGGCTTCGCGGGGCGTCGAAGTCGCGGGAGGTATGGACGCCGGTTCCTGCGCCGCCGCCGGCGAGACCGAGCCAACGAGGAGAAGTGTGACGAGCAGCGAGACGTGAGCGTGTTTCATAAGTGTGTTCCTAGAATAGGAGAAGTGGATCTGCCCCGGGGGCGGCGCAGCGAATGCACGGACAATGCCGCCTTCGCAAGGCAGCGTGAGCGCATCGCTCGCACGACCCCTAGAGAACAACGTGCTGCCGCTGGTGTACGCGATGCTGGCGACGGATCCGTCGAGGCGTCCGTCCGCGGCGCAAGTAGCGAGCACCCTCCGCGCGCTGACGGGTTGAACGCCGCGCTCGTGGAGCTGGGCTCGACGTGCTGACCTGCCCATGCTGTCCGCCGCGTTCTCCGTGGGTCCACGGCGGGTTTTGGGGCGAGACGGGGCTCCGCGTACTCGGTCGCTCGAACACCATCGGACGTCTCTCGAAGGGCAGCGCGCCTCGGCGCCATTCGGGACCGCAATAGAGCGTCTCGAGGTTCTCCTGCACCACATGCCCTCCCAAAGCTCCCCCGCAGTTCTTGATACTGGTTCAGCGCATCCGAGATGATTTAGGTGGTGTACAAGACGAAGAGATGACCGTGCCCCATCGCCCCCTCGTGCCTTGGTCGGCCACACGCGCGCGCTACCTCCTGGCGATGGGTCTCCTGTCGCCCGTCGCACTCGCCGGGTCGGCGTGTCGTCGTGCCGCGACGCCGAGCGGCGACGTGAAAGGCGACGTCGTGGCCGACGCGAGCACCGCATTGATGATCGACGCTTCCATGATCGGGGCGACCGACGCTTCCGTGATCGGGGCGACCGACGCTTCGGTGATCGGGGCAATGACCGACGCTTCGGTGATCGGGGCGGTGACCGACGCCCCCCTCAAGAGCAGGGTGAGCTTCGTCCGTCACGACGCAGGCGCAAACTTTTGGACCCTCGAGGAGCGGCGCGTCGATACCAGCGCGCCGCCCGAGCTTCCCAGGGCAACGTGTCCGTCCGGCATGTTCTGCACGGTCGCATCGACCCAGCCTGACGCCGGCCGTGCCGGTCCAACGTCGAACGCACCCGCTCCGTATGGCGACTGCCCAGCGATGGGTGGTGGCCGTGCACCCGCTGGCGTCATCGGAGCAGGGGAAGTCAGGTTTCGTCCCGACCTCACTCAGTCGGAGCGCGCCGAGCGGCCGAATGCGTGTTGCTACAGCTGGTACGAGCACTGCCCGGGCGGGCGTCCGCTTCGGACCGCCACCGCCGTCCTCGTCGCCGACACAGTTCTCCGTGAGGATTGGTCGCCGCCACACGCGCTTGCGGCGATCACCGAGCTTGACCTCCGCGAACGGCTAGCGCGCCACTGGCTCGCGGAGGCTTCCGCCGAGCATGCGTCGATCGCGTCATTCGGTCGCTTCTCGTTGCAGCTGCTCGCGCTCGGCGCGCCGCGCGATCTCGTGGTCGCCACCCACGAGGCTGCGCTCGATGAGGTTCGACACGCCGAGGATTGCTACGCGCTAGCGGCGCGGATGACAGGGGGGCGATACGGGCCAGGGCCGTTGCCACTTCCAGCAGATGCAATCCCCACGGACCCTGCTGTTGTTGCACGGGAGACGCTCCACGACGGCTGTCTCGGAGAGTCGCTGGCCTCTCGCTGCGCCGCCGAGGCTTCCGCGCTGGCACGCGACGCGCACGTAGCCGAGGTGCTCACGCGTATCGCCGTGGACGAGGCGTCGCACGCCGAGCTCGCGTGGCGAACCGTCGCCTGGCTGCTCGTGCGTGACGGCGAGAACGTGCGTCCCGTGGTGTCGTCGTTCCTGACAGAAGCTCGTGAGATTTCCTATCGGGTCGAAGACGATGGTGATGGCGCCGGAGACGGCGACGAAGCGCATGGTGTCCTCGGCGCCCGCCGCCGCCGCAGGATCCATCGCGACGTCCTTCGCGAGGTCGTGATCCCTTGCCTTGAGGCGCTGCTAGCCTCGACAACGTGGTCGTCACCCCGACGAAACGATCCCGGCGCCGAGCCTGGTCACTGTGCCGCAGGTGGCGCGAGCTCAATGAGTTGAGCGCTGGGAACAGGACGCCTGCTCCTCCGCGAGGTCTACGACGCGATGGGCGGCGTGGCTCTCGGCATGGGACGCGGGCGGCCAGCCTGGGACCAAGTTGGAGGCGCCGGAACAGTAGGGCGCAGCTTCGGATCTTTGGCCAGGCATCGCATCACGATCGGGGCGACATCGGGTGCGCCTCCACGAGCTCGGGAGGTGTCTCGAACGGCACCGGATCGAGCAGGATGGCCATGATGCGCACCGGCTCGAAGCCGCGGAACGGGTGCGACTTGGTGAGAAGCTCGCGGAGCACGAGCCCCACCGCCCACACGTCGGTCGCGGGGCCGTCGGCGCCTTCCCACTGCTCTGGCGCCATGTACGTGGGAGTGCCCGCGATCTCGATACAGCCGTCGGTGCCGAGGGCGGGGCGCTCGGTGGTTTTGCCTACGAAGCGCGCGATGCCGAAGTCGACGTCGCGCGGGCGGCCGTCTTTGCCGAGGATCACGTTGGCGGGTTTGAGAGCGCGATGAACGATGACGGCGGCGTGGGCGGCCTCGATCGCGCGGGCGAGGGCGAGCGCGATGCGGACCGATTCGGCGGCGCTGGGCCAATCGTGGCGCATGCGCTCGGAGAGGGTTGACCCTTCGACGTATTCGAGGGCGACACCACGGGTGCCGTTCGTGCTCGCCCACGTCGTAGAGGGTGACCACGTTCGGGTGCGAGAGGCTCGCGGTGGTACGAGCTTCCACGTCGAAGCGCGCGCACGTCGTCCGAGTCGAGGAGGGACCATCACGCCACACCCGAAGCCCCGCACGGCAGCGTGAACCACGCGCCGCCGTCGCGGGGCATCACTCGTGGGCCGAGCGGCACGCACCTCAGAACGGTGCCGGTCAATCAATACGAGCGGGTTGACGGCGAGTGTTGCGTACCTGAGCCACTAGAAATGGACGCGTTTTCGGCGAATTCGAAGCTCGGACTGCGCTGGGGCGAAACTTGCAAAGTCGCCCACGAGCGGGCCATAGCGCGCTCCCAAGTTTCGCTCGGACCGGCGCAGTAGTGCCCTCGCGTTTCGTGCACATCTCCTTCCAAAGGAACCCGTTGAAAAAAGTATCCGTCTGTGGCGCTCTCTCCGTCTCGATTCTGGCGGCGGCTACTGTTTTGGGGGTCTCTGCATGTGGAACGAAGGTGGAGGCTACTGGCTCCACGGGAGGAAACCTCGGGGCCGCACCGGAGCTCGGTACGTCTCGCAGTTTTGCAGTCCTCGGCGGCTCTACTGTGACGAACACGGGTGCGACCACGATTCGAGGCGACCTTGGAGTGAGCCCGGGCCTCGCGATCACCGGTTTTCCTCCTGGGCTCGTCCTGGAGGGAATGACGCACGCGGGCGATGCGGTCGCGAGCCAAGCCCAAACGGACGCCACTACCGCCTACGATTCTCTCTCCACACGTGCGTGCACGGCCGACCTGAGCGGAAAGGATCTCGGCGGGCTCACGCTCACGGCGGGCGTCTATTGTTTCGCGTCGTCGGCGCAATTGACCGGAGCGCTCGTCCTCGACGCCGCCGGCCGCAGCGACGCCGTCTTTATCTTCAAGATCGGCAGCACGCTCACGACCGCGAGCGCCGCGTCCGTTCGTGTGATCAACGGCGGAACCGGCTGTGACGTCTTCTGGCGCGTCGGAAGCTCGGCGACGCTCGGAACAGGGACGACGTTTTCAGGCAGCATTTTCGCCCTCGCGAGCGTGACCTTGAACACGAACGCGAAGGTGGACGGGCGGACGGTGGCGCGCACGGGCGCAGTCACGATGGACACCAACGCCGTGTCGCTCCCAATCTGCCGCAGCGCACCGGACGCCGGCGCAGCCGACGCGAGGCAACCCGACGGCCAGGTCCCAGCGGCCGATGCGGCCACGACGCCAGACGCGAGCCCGCCCGACGCAGCGACGACCCCCGACTCGAGCGTGATCGACGCGGGGACCCCTCCGGCCGATGCGGCCACGACGCCAGACGCGAGCCCGACCGAAGACGCAGCGACGACCCCCGACGCGGGCGAGGTGGACTCCAGCACCTAAGACGAACGCATCGCCCTGACCTCACCGTAAACCCATAGTTTGGCGATCGAGCGCCGTGCACCGTATCCGTTCACGCCGGACTCGGTACGGCGCTCGTGACCATTCGGTAGTGCCTCGGCGTTGTGAATCATCCACTAAAATAGGCCGAAGATTTCGCGAAAAGCAGCGAAGATGACGCGAAACTCTTGCTCGACCCGTCAGTGCTCACCCGGGCGGGCGGGATGGACTGGCCGGCAGAGAGGGGCGTTTCAATCCTCTGTGGTGGGCAACGTCCCATGGCGAAGAAACCCGTGAATAGCAGCGCGGGCAGACTCGCAAACAGGATCGGGTAGCCACTCAGCGTCTTGCGATGTTGGCGCGGGTCGCGTCCGAGCGCGTGCGCGGGACCTCCGTTCACGCGGCGTCTACGGCGCCTCGAAACCTGCGGCCTTGTGGGATCCGTCGCAGTAGGGCTTCTTCTTCGACTGGCCGCAGCGGCAGAGCCACGTGTCGGTCGTCTTCGCGACGGTGCGACCCGTCCCCGAGCAGAGCTCGAGGTTGCCCACCACGTGCAGCGGCCCGTTGGGTGTCGGATCCACGACGAGCGCCCCGTTTCTCGCCTCGAGCGCTGCGAGCTCCCCGAGCGGTGGCTCGCCCGAGGCCGTGAATCCAGCGGCGGTGTGCGACCCGTCACAGTAAGGCTTGTTCTTGCTCGCCCCACACCGGCAGAGCGTGGCACGTGTCATCGCCTCACCCTGAACGCGGAGCTCGGCATGGATAGCGAGCGGCCCGTTCTCGCGAACACGCGCGACGTTCACGAGAGGCGCCGTCTCGGCCGCTCCCCCGTCGAGCCGCTCGTAAGCAATGGCTCCCGAGGGGCAGGCGAGCGCCAGCGCCGCGATCTCTTCGGGCGTCGCGGCGTCGGGGTGAATCCACTCGCCGTCGACGTTCGGCACGAACACGTCGGGCCGCGAGAGGACACACGCTCGCGAGTGAATGCACTTGGGTGCGTCGAAGAGGATGGCGACGCGTTTTCCGGGGATACGAGTGGGATGGGCCATGACGTCCTTTCTGAGCTCCCTCGCAGCATCGCTCGCGCGAGACCCGGGCGGGTGTTGTTCTTGAAACAACAGTGTGTTCGCCGGCGCTGGGATGCGTGGTCGTGCGCGCAGCCCTACGGTCCCCGGGTCGCTCAACTCTGCACGCCCCAAGGAGGAGCTCGTGGAGAACACCCTCTCTCTCTCTCGATCCGACGCGCACTCTACCAACGCCGCCTCCTCGCTGGTCGAGCACGAGCTCCAGCACGATCGGCAGTTTCACCCCAACCTGGGTGGCGTCACGAAAGGCGGCCTGGCCAACCACTACCCAATGACGCTCTTGGCTCTCCATGGCCTCGGCGCCACCGACGACGAAGTGCGCGCGTTCAGGCAGGCGTGGCCGCGCCACCGCGCGACGATCGCGGGCGACCTGCACCTCGTCGATCGCGGGCTCGTCACAGCCGAGAACTGGCCAAGGTTTCTCGGCCAGAGCGAGCGGCTGCCCGAATTTCGCCGCGTCTTCGAGGCGCTCATCGAACGGCAAGGGCTCGCCGCGGTCACCGCGGCGCTCGTGGCCATGCGCGACGCCCTCCCGATGGGCCTCTTTCATCCGCTGATCCGTTTGAGCTTCGGCGTCACGCACGGAGATCGTGGCCTGATCGCCGACGCCCTGGCCTACATGGCGATCCGCCATTCGGATCTCTTCCACACGTCTCCCTCTCCACGGGCGATCGCCAACGACGCCTCGCGCTCGGCCGCGAGTGTATGGCGGCGCCTCGCGGACGAAGACGACGTGTGGCGGCTGACGCACTCCTTCGATGGAAGATCGATCCACTTCTGCGAGCGCCTCTGCGCCGAGAGCGCTCTGCATGAGGCCGCGCTGCCGGCGGACTTCGGCGTCTCCCGCGCCACCCTCCCCGTGCGCATTCCGGAGATCTGTGCCCTGGCGTTGCGCCTCTACCTGTTCGCACCTTCGCTCACGACCCTGCACGGCGTCACCGCCGCTCAGGCCCTCGCCGATCTGACCGGGTGCCTAAGCACCGGCGCGGCGGGCGACGACGGCGAAGCGTTCGCGGCACTCTGGGCGCGCTACTGGATCTGGCTGAGCGCGCTCTACATCGAGAAAGGTCGGCCTCGCGAGTTGCCGGTCCTCGATCCTCGTCGCGTTCGCACCGAGCCGAATTGGCCGGAGCTGGCCCGACTCGCGCGGGCGATACCCGAAGTCCATCTGATCAAGATGGCGTACTCGTGCCGTTGGCTGGACGAGACGTTCGGGCCCGAGCCGCTCTACAAGCTCGCCGTCGTCAACATGCTGAGCGAGCGCAACGCCCATCCGCGCCAAGGATCTGGACTGGTGCAAACCGCGCTCTAGCCAAGTAGCATCGAGAGCGCGCAACACTCACCGAAGCGGAGACACCTTGGCAGATCCCGAATGGCATGATCTTGGTCCCATAGCCGCTCTCCAGCTTCTCCAAGAAGTCGTGGTCGGCAAGACCCGACTCGCGGTCACGTGGAAGGACGGCGAGCTCTCGGTCATCTCCGGGGCATGCAGTCACGTCGGAGGGCCCCTTGGTCAGGGCACGGTCGACGGGGAGCACGTCGTGTGCCCGTGGCACCAGTGGCGATGGCACCGTGCCACCGGCGCACGCGACGGCTTCGAGGGAGACGCCGTTCCCGCGTACACCACGAAGCTCGAGGGCGGACGAGCGTACGTCGATCTGGCCTCGGCCACGGCCCGCACCAGGAAGGCGCGCGAGCCGCATCCGCTCGCGAGGCCGGTCACACGCACGAAGGGACCCATCCGCGTCGTCGGCATCTCCACGACGGTGATGGACCGAGCCCACCCCCGCGTGAGCACGTCGGAGCGCCTCCTCGAGATTGCCCTCGAGGAGGCCAAAGCCACCCTCGGCTGCGAGACGCGGCTGCTGCGGCTCGACGAGCTGAAGGTCCGCCACTGCGAGGGCTTCTACTCGAAGAGCGCACGCGCCTGCACCTGGCCATGCTCGATCACCCAGATGGATCCCACCGACCAGATGGACCAGGTCTACGAAGCGCTCGTTCACTGGGCCGACGTGATCTTGGTCGCGACGCCTATCCGATGGGGCGCGGCGAGCTCGCTCTATTACAAGATGGTCGAGCGGTGCAACTGCATCCAGAACCAAGAGACCATCGCGTCACGCATCCTCCTCAAGAGCAAGGTTGCGGGCTTCATCGTCACCGGAGGCCAGGACAACGTGCAGGGCGTGGTCGGCCAGATGCTCACGTTCTTCGCGGAGATCGGCTGCCAGTTTCCGCAGCATCCGTTCATCGCCCACTCACGCGGCTGGTCCGCCGAGGACATGGAGAACAACATCAAGTACGTCGAGCAGAGTCAGGAGCTTGCCGACGGCGCGCGTGGCTTGGTGAAGCGCGCCGTCGACACGGCCGAGTTGCTCCAGTCGGCCGACCATCCTGAGCTCGCTCTGGTCCGAGGCGGCCGTAAGGCGCATCGCCTCCGCGTGCTGGCGGACGGACCTGATCCCGAGCGCGAGGGTCCCTGACGGGCTGCTACGACCCCGGAAGCGTGGCGACGGGCTCTGCGACAAGCCCGCTCCGGTAGAGCGCGCCGCTCACCCGTCCGGCCTTCTCGCTCTCGCGTCTCCGCGTGCGTCGCGACGGCAACGTTTCGTACCGAAGAGGCCGAGCGCTCCCGCCAAGTTTCCAGCGCGTCGCACCGCGCCGAGCGTAGCGCGAATGGTCTGAGCGGACCGTCGCGGTCCAGAGGCCGCGAGATCGGGAAGCGCTGCACGCGCCCCGCGCGCACTAGTGCTCTACGGGGGCGCACGGCTTTACCCTCCTTCCTGAATTCCCCGCAAACCGTGTCCCCACGGCGAAAACAACCACCTCATCTGTTCGAAGCCGTCCCCCCAACGGCCAAAACCAACCGCCTCATCTGGTCGAAGCCGTGCCCTCCACGGTTTTGATAGATGGCCCATCCCTCAAAGCCGTGCCCCCCACGGTTTGGACAGATCGCCCATCCCTCAAAGCCGTCCCCGCCACGGTTCGGACAGATGGCCCATCTATCTAACCCCGCGAAACTCCTCACGGCGCCCAACACCGACACCGGCGCCAACCCGACCCCAACTTTTTTTCGCGACCCACGCAACGTTCTCGGGAGGCCCGTCGAGAGAGGGGCATGACGGCGCAATCGAGCGCTGTCGAAACCAAGGACATCGTCATGAAGCCGAGTCGCAATGTTGGTCTGTTGTCTGCCCTCCAGCTCCCGAGCATCGCCGATGCGCTGAAGGAGACCACCGCGTCGTGCAAGCTGGGCGCGGCGGAGGGTCGACGACTGAAAACCTTTTTCCAGTCGTGCAAACCGCTCGTCGCCGAAACCCATCA
>JAYUKI010000669.1:0-3759 GCA_043764595.1 Myxococcales bacterium
GTCGTGCGACTCGACGTCGAGCACCGCCAGCACGTCCGGCACGAAGCTCGGCTCCCCGGGGTAGTACACGGCCAGCTCCGACGACAGATACACTCGGCGCCCCGCGCGACGGAAAAACTCCTCCAATGTGCCCAGCGCGCCCTGCTTCACCTTCCGGTGCAGGTCTCCCTCTGGAGGGTGAGTCTCGATAGGCAAGCTGGTGGGCAGCGCGTTCACGACCCGCTCTCGCTCCGCGGGCGACATCGCTTCCCACTGCTCGAGGGTGGGGGCACGCGGGTCGGTTGGATCGAGCACGTACTCCGCGGGGACGTTCTGCGCCATGATGGGCAATGTAGCACTCGCGCTTCGTCCCTGGCAGGCTCCCCACATGGGGCGACTAGCGAGCGAGGGAGCGGGAACGGGAGCGGGAACGGGAGCGGGAGCGGGAGCGGGAACGGGATCGGGATCGGTCGTGGGTTTTCGAATCTTCGCTATTTCCCAGGTGCCCGGAGCTTGGCGCGATCGGTTCGCACCGGTTCGTCCATGTTCGCGAAGCTGTCCGTAGCTCGCCGCGACCGATCCCTCGGTAACCCCGGAGCTCTACACGGCGGTCGAGACCGACTTTCTCACCTTCCCGAATCTCTGGACGCTCGGTTCACGCCCATTTGCTCACCTTCGTGAACGTGAAAAAGCCGGTCTGAACCGACCAGGGTCACCTCCTTGGAGGTGACTCGGTCGGTCGGGACCGGCTTTTGGCGGCTCTTTGAAGCCTTGGGCAGGGCGCTTACTCGACCGGAGGCAACGGATCGGGGGAAAGAGGAGGCTCGACCGGATCTTCCCCCTTCTTCTTGGTCGCCTTCACAGACGTGCGTAGGTCGTCCAAGGGCTTCAACGCCTCGAGCCCGACGCGCACGTCGATCTCTTCGTTGTCGACCGCAGACGCGACCACCCGCGCATACTTCCCAATCTCGGCTCGCACCTCACGGAGGAGCTCCACCATCGCGGTCTCGTCGGTCTCGACCTCGAGCTTCTTGGTGATGCCAAGCGCCTCGCCATAGGCCGCCTGTCTTGCACGAAGGACGACCAAAAACTCTGCGCCGACCAAGACATCGAGTGTCTCTTCGAGGCCATGGGTTTCGATGCGCGCGAGGATGGCCTCGCCGAAGGCCCACTGGTCCCGGAACTTGGCCTTCAAGAAGCCCATGCCCTCGCCAAACAAGAGCTCATGCACCCTGTGGGCTTCAATGGCCTTGGCGCCTTCGAGCTCGAAGCACGAGGCGAGTCGTTGCTCGTAGGCACTCCATATGCGGTCCACGAGGTTGTCGGCCTGCTTTGTCGCGCTCTCCGATTTCGCTTTCGAGGGCGCCTGGAATCCGATGCGAAGTTTCTCGCCCGAGGCGTGGACGCGCTTTAGCGCCTTCTTTGCCGAGGGGTGGAAGACCACGCCTTTGCTCGCCGAAATCACCGACCGCACCAGGGCGACGGTGCCACTTACTCGCGTTTGAGGAACGGTGTCGTATGCGGACGAATCGAAGGCCATAGGCTTTGCTTCCTTTCGGAGGGCGCAAGGCCATCTCGGCCCGCCCCCGGTGCCAGGTCAGATTGCCGTTTCACCGTTTGATGCGCAAGCGCGAAGGCGCGATGCCCGCCCTGTCCCCAACCCACGGCATTCGTGGCACTGCGGGTACGAATGTTGCCCCAGCAGAATGCACGCCGGAGCCCCGCGAATGGGCGGCTGGCGACTGCTAGCCCCACCTGCGGCAACGACAGCGCGCGCCTCGCCAGGGCCGCAAACAGTGGTGCTTCGGCGGGAGGATGAGGCGCTCACGATGCAAAGCAGATCGCTCCCTCAGACTGGCCTTGGCGAGCCCTACGCAGCGCAAGCATCCCAATCGGTGGTCCGCCGGCATCGGTGGGTTCCTCTTCCTAGACCGGGTTCATGATGAAGCGTCTGAGCACGACACTGTACGTCGGTGGGTTCACGAAGCATTGGCTTGCGGCCATGTCTACTCGCGGGCGACACTCTCAAGGCATCGTCGTCGCCGAGCTCTCCGCACATAACTCCTCCAAGTCCGAGGTCGACGGCCAGTCGACTACCCTCAGTGGTCCACGTTCCGAGCTCCTCCGCGGAATCCCCACGGTATACCGCACGAGGGGTTAGGAGATTCAAGCTATGCGCAGCAGGAGGTAGTCCGCTAGTCCATGCATCGCGGAAGTCGCCTTCGCTCGTCCCACATCCGCAGAGGACCAACGCCAGAAGACCCACCAAGGCTCTCACTTGGTCGCTCCAAGCGCTGCGCGGTCAACCTTCAGCACGGTCAAAAGGTTGCGAGGTATAGCGGTCTCCTGAATCAATTCTCCCCTTGCGGGGACTTCCAAGGGTCGTCAATAGGCCATTCGGAATGCTCGGCGGCGTGGTGGGTCGCGGAACGCGGATCATGCCACCGAAGGATGGGAAGCCCGGGGATTGGAAGAACGCTCCAAAACTGGTGGCGCTCGCGTCCGTCTATGCGACGTTTGCACCGCCCTGAAGGAACGAGACTACCTCGTCGCTTGGGGCTGCTGCGCGAGCGAGCACGAACCCCTCGGCCGGTACTCGTGGGGCCATGGCGAGAGGGCCCTAGCCGGAGAGGGCGTTCCACTCCGACCCACTTGGCGCGAGCAGAAATCGCGCTTCCGTATACCGGAGGAGCATGAGCGAAGCGTCCCGGACGGGCACGTCCGCGTCAAGGAGATCGGTGTTGCGCGAGATCGAGAGGTCCGATGCGAGCTCGAAACGCGAAGGCCACACGTTCGCGCACGCAACGCGCTCCGTGGGGCCGAGGTCGGTCCAAATCTTCCACGAAGAGGCGAATTTCTAGACACCTTCGCGATCGGCCCTCAGGGCTTCGCCAGCTCGCCCTCGGCCGCCGCCCATTCTTGGAGCGAGCGCACCGACACTCCGCCGCCACCGCGCGCGGCTTCCATGGCGTCGCACACGGCGATGCCGGCCGACATGGTCGTGAAATACGGCACGTTCGTGAGGAGCGCTTGGCGGCGGAGCGAGTAGCTGTCGCGCACGGCGTCCGCGCCCACGGTGGTGTTCACCACCATCGAGATGCGGCCCTCGTGGATGGCGTCGACCACGTGCGGCGAGCCTTCTTTGACCTTGCGAATGCGCTGCACCGGAACGCGCGCGCGCTCGAGGGCGTCCGCCGTTCCGGCCGTGGCCACGATCTCGAAGCCGAGCGACCGGAGCCTCCGCCCGAGCACGCACGCGAGGGGCTTGTCCGAGTCTTTGACGCTCACGAAGACGGGCTTGTCACGCGACGCGGGCGGGAGCGCCACGCCACACGCGAGCATGCTCTTTCCGAAGGCCCGGGCGAAGGTGTCCGAGATGCCCATGACCTCGCCGGTGGAGCGCATCTCGGGTCCGAGAATGGTGTCCACACCGGGGAATTTTGCGAACGGAAACACGCTCTCTTTGACCGACACGTGGCGCGGCGTCGGGAGATCGAAAATGCCGAGCTCGTCCAACGTGGCGCCCGCCATCACCTTCGCGGCGACCTTCGCGAGCGGTCGCCCCGTGGCCTTGGAGACGAACGGCACCGTGCGGCTCGCGCGAGGGTTCACCTCGAGCACGTAGACGTCCGAGCCCTTCACGGCAAACTGCACGTTCATGAGACCCACCACGCCGAGCTCCAGCGCGAGCATGCGGGTCTGCTCTTCGATCGAGAGCTCGATCTCGGGGCCGAGCGAGTGCGGAGGAAGCACGCTCGCCGAGTCGCCCGAGTGCACGCC
>JAYUKI010000670.1:0-1115 GCA_043764595.1 Myxococcales bacterium
TGGTGCTCGAGGCCGACGGCGCCGCCGAGTTTTCCCTACGGGACCTGGCGCGCCGTCTCGGAGTCTCGCACGGCGCGCCGTCGCACCACTTCAAGGACAGGGCGGCGCTCATGGACGCGATCGCGACCGAGGGCTTTCGCGGCCTCGGGGATGCGCTCGAGGAGGCGAGGGCGCTTCCCGTTTCGGCCGCGGAACGGCTCGCGGCTTCGGGCATGGCCTACGTGAAGTTCGCCGTCGCCCACCCCGCCCACGTGCGCACGATGTTCGGAAAAGCTCCGACGGAGCACGCGAGCGACGCATGCCTCCACGAGTCCATCCGTGCGTTCGAAGCGCTGCTTGCCCTTGCCCGAGACGCCGCGGGGCCCAACGCGAGCGAGGCCTACGTGCGCACGGTGACCTTTGCCGCATGGTCCTCGGTGCACGGTCTCGTCCTCTTGTGGCTCGAAGGGGAAGGGCCCGTGCGGTTTACCTCGGGTGGCACGAAAGAGGGGCTCATGGCCCTCGTCGGCGACGTGACACGGTTCCTGTCGACCGCCGTCGCCACGGTCGGTCGCTAGCCGCCGGTCGAACGGATCGTCGTCGCCTTCACGCGCCCGTACGCTACGCTCGAAGCGTCATGACACAGCCCGTTCGGCGCCCAGCCACCTACGAGGACGTGCTCTCGGCCCCGGAAAACCACGTCGCCCAAGTGCTCGACGGCGAGCTCCATGTGCACCCGCATCCTGCCCGTCGGCACACTCGAACAGCGAGCGCCTTGGGCGCGCGTCTTTTGGGTCAGTTCGACTCGGGACCCGAAGACGAGGGCGGCGGCTGGGTCATCTTGTACGAGCCCGAGCTCCACCTTGGAGCCGACATCCTCGTGCCCGATTTGGCCGGCTGGCGCGTGGAGCGTTTTCCAGGCGACGACGACTGCGACGATCCCTTCTTCACCGTGGCCCCAGACTGGGTGTGCGAGGTCTCCACGAGCACGGTCCGCACGGACCGAATGAAAAAGTGCCCATTTACGCCCGAGAAGGCGTCTCGCACGTGTGGCTCGTGGACCCGCGCGACCGCACCATCGAAGTGCTCCGTCGTCGCGAGTCGAGCTACGAGCTCTTGGGCACGTGGGGAGGCGA
>JAYUKI010000671.1:0-13396 GCA_043764595.1 Myxococcales bacterium
AGACCGCCGAGCGCAAGGGCAAGAAGCAGCGGATAAGATGCGCGGGTCTGCATCGCCCGGGCCTTCTAACATGGCTCTCGCCGACCGGATCGAAGGAATGTGGTCGACGGTCGTCACCGGACCTTCGGACGAGGCCGGGTGTGGAGGTAAACCACCACAAAAACGAGGGCGATCGCGAGCCCGAAACCGAAGACGTTTCGTGGGTTGTGCGCCGACCACACAACGGCGCGCAGCGCGAGCCCCGAAGCCGGTGGTTGTGAGAATGGCCCCGAAAATCGGGCATTTCGAGCATGGGGTGCGTGCTCACCAAAACTTGCCGCCCAGCACGCGATGGCTTCGTGGCCGCCCTCGCCCGTGAAACCCAGGAACAGCGCAGCTTCGGCGGTGTCCCCCGCATCGGGTACGAGCTCACGCCGTCGGGTTTTCGGATCTTGCGGTCCCCTCGATGGTTCCATGTGCCAGGCTGGAGGTGCGCCCCGAGCCCGAAGGATGGCGGCGGCGGCCATGCCTGCGATGCGTTCCAACGCGATGGGCTCCGCTTCGTCGACCCAGCCGCTCGCTTCGACCATCACACAGGTCGTGACCACACCGACTTCCTTCGTGCCCCGACCATCGAAGGCCACGAGGCGTGCTCGAGGCGAGGTCCGCGAAAGATCGGGCGCCTCGAACGTGGCGCGAGGCAGCTCCTGAGCCCCGTCGACCACCGCCACGAACGACTCGGCGGCGTGGCCAGAAGCGGCGGCGGCAAGCACCAACAGCAGCGCCACCGGCTTCCGCACCCGCGTCGTTCGACTCATTCCTCGTCGATGGACTGGAGCAATCGCTCGAGCTCGGACCGCAGGTCGAGCAAGGACGCGCGTAGGTCGCAGCTTTCATCGTCAGGCTTGGAAACGGCGATGGCTTGCGGCACGAGCGCCAGAGCTGGCTCGGAGGAGGGCGTTTCGGCTTCGCGAGCGGCTTGGGATGGCTGCGAATGGGAGGGCTCTGACGACGACTCAGGCTCGGCGAGGTCGCTCGGCGAGAAAGGTCGCGCGAGCTTCTTTTTTGCGCCCGCAATCGTGAAGCCTTCTTCGTAGAGGAGGCCACGGACGCGCAGCAGATTCTCGACGTCCTTTCGCGAATAGACGCGCTGACCTTTGGAGCTTTTCGTTGGACGAATGGCTCGAAATTCTCGTTCCCAGTAGCGAAGCACGTGCGGCTCGACGCCGACCAGCCCCGCCACCTCGCCGATGCGATAGAAGAGCTTTGCCGGCACTTCTGCAGATGGGCCATGGGTCATGGCAAAGGCGCGCGGTTTGGGGGTCGTCACCGATGGCTACCTTCGGTTCGACCCACGCCACACGGCGTCGACGACGCCCTCCCCTTGGGAAATACGACCCATCAAGCCTCGCCCAACGAGCAGGCCTTTCGACTCGAGAGCTCGAGGAAGGTACCGTGACGTGGGCGAGGCCGAGGCCGACATACCTTCAGGACCCGTGGGCTTGCGCCTGCGGCTGCGTGACGGGCGTGTCGTCGCTTCGTGGATTCAAGGTTTGTTTGAGGATCTGGCTTGCCTTGAAGGTGAGCACACGACGCTCGCTAATCTTGATGGGATCCCCCGTTTGGGGATTCCGTCCCGGACGCTGCCGCTTGTCGCGCAGCACGAAGTTCCCGAACCCGCTGACTTTGATCTTCTCGCCACGCCCGAGGGTTTCTTTCATCATCTCGAAAACGAGGTCGACCATGTCGGCCGACTCTTTTCGAGAAAACCCTCCCACCTTGGCGTAGAGCGCTTGGACGATCTCGGCTTTCGTCATGACCTCTGCCCCCTCCTCTTGCCCCACGAGCGACTGTGCGGGACTGCTTGGACTTTGAAGCCTCTCCTCGGAGAAGAATCGGCTTTGTGGACCCTAAACTGCGTTCTGCATCGCTCGCGATAGCGCGTAGAGATTACGGCACTTTTCTCAATCGTTGCCAGCACATTCGGCAAGGCGCCCCCGAACGAACGTGGGCGCCTACCTTGTGGGACGTGTCGGGGCTAGTGAGCCCCAAAACGTTTCAGGCGGCGAGCTCTTCCGAAGACTCCGCGGCGGGAGGCGGGACGCTCTCGAGGGCGACAATCGATGCGCCGCGCTCGTAGGCAGCGACCGCGGCGCGACGCCGAGCGGCTTGCTCGGTGGCGACGAGGAGGGCGACGTAGCCGTAGCCGAAGGTGAACAGCATCGCGAAGGGCATCGCGAACCAGTGGCCGGTGCGGAGCGACGCGATGACGCTGACGAAGCTATAGGCGCAGAGAAGGATTTCGGTCATCGGGAGGTCGGCACGCGCATGGTAGCGCTGCCCCGCCTTCACGAGGTCGCCCGCCTTCGGGGTGCGTACGAACTCACCCGACATCGAGCCAAGACCCTCGAAGACGGCCTTGGTGAGGTGGGGAGCCAAGCCTGCGCCGAGCGCCAAGAGCGCCGGCAAGTTGCGGAAAGCGTCCCGACGCGTGCGGCCTTGCGCGGTCATCGCCATGGCGTAGAACGCCGCGAGCGAGCCCGTGGTTCCGGCGCAAAGGGGAAGGTCGATGAGGAACATCATGCGGATGTTCGTGGCCGGCATGAGAAGGAGCGCCGGCAAGAGAAGAACGCTGAGCAGCACCATGAGCGGGTACGCGAAGTGCGGCGTCATGTGGAAAAAGCCCTCGATGCGCTGCATCACCGTGAGGTGCGAAGCCGTGAGGAGGCGCTTCATCAGCTTGCGCGACGTCTGAACGGTGCCCTTGGCCCAACGGAACTGCTGGGCACGGAACGCGCTAACGTCCTCCGGGAGCTCGGCCGGCGTGACGACGTCTTCGCGGTAGGCGAATTTCCAGCCCGCCATCTGGGCGCGGTAGCTGAGGTCGAGGTCCTCGGTCAGGGTGTCGTGCTCCCAACCGCCGGCGTCGCGGATGGCGTCGCGACGCCACATGCCGCCCGTGCCCGAGAAGTTGAAGAGCCAGCCGGCCGCGGCTCGTGCGCGGTTCTCGACGAGGTGGTGACCGTCGAGCATGAGCGCCTGCACGCGCGTGAGGATCGACACGTCGCGGTTCAAGTGGCCCCAACGGGCCTGAACCATTCCGATTTTCGGGTCCGCGACGAACTGCGGAACGAGCGCGCGGAGGAAGTCCGGCTGCGGAATGAAGTCGGCGTCGAAGATCGCGATGAGCTCGCCTTTGGCGACCGTGAGGCCCGCGTCGAGCGCGCCTGCCTTGTAGCCCGTGCGATCCACACGGTGGATGTATTGGATGTCGAGGCCGGTCTCGGCGAGGCTGCGAACGTGGTCGCGGACCATCATGCGGGTCTCGTCGGTCGAGTCGTCGAGGACTTGGACTTCGAGGAGGTCCCGCGGGTAGTCGATGGTGGCGACGGCATCGAGGAGGCGCGCGGCGACCGTGGCCTCGTTGTAGAGCGGGAGCTGGATGGTGACCCGCGGAAGTCCTTCGGCGCTGGGCGCTTCGGGAAGGGCCGGGACGCCAACCTTCATGTCGCGGAGCTTCTTCGCCAGACGAAGGCACGTGATGACGAGGTGCGAGCGGTGAAGCCCGTACATCGAGAGAAGGGCCAGCACCGTGAAGTACGCGACACACAGAGCGATGTGCATGGAAAGAACCAAAGCATCCGGCCCCTCCGAAGTTGTCACCGACTTGTAAAACGTCGTACGCGCTTGTCGCGTGGCGTCATGAAAAACACGAACGATTCAAGGAAGTTGCAAACTTCGTATGTGCCATAAGCCCCTCGTTGAATGGGCTTTTGTCGGTCGGGTCGGGCGTTTCGTGACTCTACGCTGCGTTACGGAATGACGGCGGGGAGACGGAAGAACGGCTCAGCTAAGAGGACCGATGACGGTTTGGGTAGCGTCGGCGAGCGCGCCAGACCCCACGAGCTCGGCGATGGCCTCTATGTCTCGATAGAGCGGACGGTCGCCGACCATGGGCGCGACCTTTTCGCGGACCTTGGCGACGGCGGCTCGCACGCCTCGGCTTGGCTTGAGGGGGGCGCGTTGGTCGACCCCCGCTGCGGCGGTCATGACCTCGATCGCGAGGGCATTTCGCGTGTTTTTGATGACCATGCCGAGCTTTCGGGCGCTCACGCTCCCCATGCTCACGTGGTCTTCTTTGCCGGCCGAAGAAGGGATGCTGTCGACGCTGGCCGGGTGACAGAGGACCTTGTTTTCGCTGACGAGCGACGCGCTGGCGACCTGGGCAATCATGAATCCCGAGTGGAGGCCGGAGCCCGCCGCGAGAAACGGCGTGAGCCCGGTGGAGAGCGCTGGGTTGACGAGCTGCTCGACCCTGCGCTCGCTGATGTTCGCGAGCTCGGCCACGGCCATGGCGGCGAGATCGAGGGCGAGCGCGAGGGGCTGACCGTGGAAGTTGCCACCACTCAGGATGTCGGTCTCGCCGTGGGAGATGAACACGCTGGGGTTGTCGGTCACCGAGTTGACCTCGCGCTCGAGGACACCACGGATCCAGCCGAGCGCGTCGCGTGTGGCGCCGTGAACTTGGGGCATGCACCGTAGCGAATACGCATCTTGGACCTTGCTGCAGTCCTTGTGGCTCTCGGCGATCTCGCTGTCCGCGAGGAGAGCGCGCAGGTTCTTCGAGACGGTGGCCTGGCCGGGGTGAGGCCGTGCGAAGTGGAGGCGCTCGTCGAAGGGGGTGGTCGAGCCCTTCAAGGCCTCCAGACTGATGGCCCCGGCGATGTCCGCCGCGATGGCGAGGCGCTCGGCCTCGAGCAGGGCGAGCGTGCCGAGAGAGGCCATGTATTGCGTGCCGTTGATGAGCGCGAGCCCTTCCTTGGCCTCGAGCGTGAGCGGCTCGAGGCCCGCTTGTTTCATCGCGTCGCCGCCTTCCAGCATCGGGCCATCGCCCACACGAGCTTCGCCTTCGCCGATGAGCACGAGGGAAAGGTGCGCGAGGGGGGCGAGGTCACCCGACGCGCCAACCGAGCCTTGCGAAGGGATTCGCGGATGAACGCCGCAGTTGAGCATGGCTACGAGGGTGTCGAGCACCACCGGCCGCACACCCGAGTGGCCCAGCGCGAGCACTTGGGCCCGGAGCAGCATGATGCCGCGCACTTCGGTGGTGCCGAGGTCGTCGCCCACTCCCGTGGCGTGGGACCGCACGAGGTTCTTCTGGAGCGCGCGGACGTCTCCGGCGGAGATGCGGGTCTCGGCGAGTGCTCCAAAACCGGTGTTCACGCCGTAGACATTCCGGGCGGCGTCCCCGGCGGTCGCGATGGCGTCGATGGCGGCGCGCGAGGCGATCACCTTTTTCCGCGCGATGGCGTCGACCGTCACGGGCCGACCGCGCTTGGCGACGTCCTCCAAGGCCTCGAGCGAGATGGGAAGTCCGAGAACCACGGGAGCAACGCTCATACGAGCGGGATTAGCCTCTTCCGGGCGAGCGAGTAAAGAGGTCTACCGTTTTGCCGGCGATAGGCGTGCCTCGTGGAGCGTCTTTCCGCTTCCCGAGACGAACGTTACACGGAGCTCGTGCGAGCCCTTGGCGACGCGCACGAGGCCGAAGCTCTGTCGATCCGCAGCGGGACCGGACCCCGAAGAGAGGGGCTCTTCGACCTGGAAGAGCACTTCCGTCCCGAACGTATTGTCGGTCTTTTTCGGAGGGAAGCTCGAGGCGTGGAGCGGTCCCGCAACGCATTCATGGAACGGCACGAAGTCCTTGCAAACTGCACGTGAAGGATCGAAGCGGTGGAACGCCGCGTAGTGAACGTCGGCGGTGAGAAAGAGCAGGTTCTTCACGTCCGCCGCGCGGCATGCGGCGAGGACCTTCGCCATCTCGAGCTCGCGGCCAAGAGGTGGTCCGTCCGACTGCGCGATGCCGTCGAAGGAAACGGGCACGCCTCCATTTGCATAGGCGTGCGGCAGGACGAGCCCGATGGGCATGTCGGTCGCCACGATCTTCCACGTGGCTCGTGAGGTCGTGAGACCTTGGATGAGCCAGTCGAGCTGGGCCGCTCCGAAGAACGAGGATCCGCCGGGCTCGTCGTTGGAGCCATCTGGGCTCCGGTGGCTCCGGCCGTCCATCAGGAAGAGCTCGGCTCCTGCACCCCAGCGCACTTTTCGGTACAGCGTGGGGCTCGGGCGAAAAGGAACGTGCTCGTGCATGGCACGGAAGGCTCGGGCGGAGAGAACGTCGGCGCGCCTCTCGACGAAGCGAGGATCTTCGGTGATTTGTCCGGGCCAGAAATCGTTCCAGACCTCGTGGTCGTCCCAGATGGCGTAGATGGGGACGTCCCTCGAAAAGTTGCGAAAATGCTCGCAATTCGACGGGTAGGCGAAGGCGTCACGGAAGTCCTGGAGGGACTCGGCCACGTGGCGTTTTGCGGGCACCACGAGGTTGTTCCAAAAGGTTCCGTCGGGAAGCGTCACCCGATCTTCGAGCGGCCCGTCCGCGTAGATGAGATCGCCGACGTGGACGAAGGCGTCGGGCCGTGCCTCACGCATGGCGCGGTAGCTCGCGAGGCCACCCCGCGACGGGTCGATGCCCCAGCCCTGTCCTACGGTATCGCCCGACCACGCTAGGACGACCTCGCGATCGTCCTCGGGCGCCGTGCGCAAGCGGCCCTCCGCGAACGAAGTCGAGCCTTCGCCGAAGGTCGCGCGGAAAAGGAGATCGGAACCGGCCGGAAGACCTGTGACGAGGACCTGGGCGGTGAGGTCCGTGTCTTGGGTTGCGTAAGGTCCAACAACACGTCTCGCCCTTGAAAAACCGCGATCCGACGGGTCGGTAACGTCGATACAGAGGCGGCCGGCGGGCTGCTCCGCACGTGCCCACAAAACGGCCGAGGTCGCGTCGACGTCCCCCGATTGCACGAAGGACGGACGCCCTTGGTCCGTTGGACGCCCTTGGTCCGTTGGACGCCCTCGTTTCGCCGGCGGCGCCGATGGAGAAACGCGGGGCGCGCATGCACCAAGAAGGCCAGCGCCTCCCCAGAGAAGCTCGCGTCGGCCGAGGCGCCTCGGTGGCATGTCTAGGCCCGTCGCGCCGCGCGGCTCGCGTTCATCACTTCGATGTTGAGCGTGAGGACCTCGCCAAGCGCCCGTTCACGATCCTCTTGGGTGGGAGCGGTCGTGCTCCACTTGGCCACCGAAAACGCCACGGTCCGTGCCTTCCGGTGAAGATCCTGTGCCACGGGACCATGTGGGAGCTCGAGAATGCGCTCCAAGATGTCCTGCAGCGACTTCTCGACGATGGAGATTCGGGTAGATCGACCAGCCAAACGGGCTCCTGAAGCCCCCCCAGAACCGTAAGCTTACGTGGCGTTCGACTCCGAGCAAACCCTCATTTCGATTGGGCATGGCCAAGGCGGCGGTCCGACGTTGGCGGACTTCTGCCCGAAAGCCGATTGGCAACGATCGAGCGAGCCGTTAGAGGTCTTTCAGCATGCTCAACGCGCCCCTCCGGTCTCGCCGGCTCCGTGCTCTCGCTTTTGCCACCCTCGCGCTTGGTCCGCTTCTCGGCCTTGGCCGCCCGGCGCAGGCCGACAAGCCGATGACGTCGCCCATCGCGCGCCCGTCGTCCGTGCCGGCACCGACCACCGTGTTGCCACGGGTGCCTGCGCCCGCGCTCACCGCCAAAAAGTACGTCCTGGACAACGGCCTCACCGTGCTCTTCCACGAGGACCATCGGGTCTCGACCGTGAGCGTGAACGTCTACTACCACGTGGGCTCGAAGGACGAGGCGGCAGGGAAAAACGGCTTCGCGCACCTCTTCGAGCACGTGATGTTCCAAGGGTCGAAGCACGTCGCCGAAGACACGTTCTTCCGTCACCTCGAGGAGGTGGGCGGCTCGGGCATCAATGGCACGACGAACACGGATCGAACGAACTACTTCGAGACCGTCCCAGCGAACCGCCTCGAGCTCGCGCTTTGGCTCGAGAGCGATCGCATGGGATTTTTGCTCGATCACGTCGACAAAGGCACCTTCGACAGCCAGCGCGAGGTCGTGAAGAACGAGCGACGCCAGAACTACGAGAACGCGCCCTATGGTCTCGTGGGGCAGGCGGTTCGAGCGGAGCTTTTCCCAGCCAGCCACCCTTACCACTTGCTCACGATCGGCTCGCCGAAAGACCTCGATGCGGCGACGCTCGACGACGTGAAGTCGTTCTTCCGGACGTACTACGTTCCGAACAACGCCACTCTCACCCTCGCAGGGGATTTCGAGGAAGCGCAGGCCCTTGCGCTCGTCAAAAAGTACTTCGCTCCGATCGTTTCGCGGCCGCTTCCACCCAAGAAGACACCCATCGAGACGAAGCTCGACAAGGTCACCAAGATCGACGTGTCGGCCGACGTCGAGCTCGCGCGGGCATACGTGTCGTGGCCAACGCCCGCGTTTTTCGCTTCGGGCGACTCGGATCTCGATCTCGTGGCGCGCGCGCTCACCTCCGGAAAGACGAGCCGCCTCTACAAGCGTCTCGTCTACGATCTCCAGATCGCACAAGGCGTATTCGCCTCGCAGGCGTCGATGGAGCTCGGAAGCGTGTTCGAGATCGTCGCGACGGCAAAGCCGGGACACACTGGGGACGAGCTCTTGAAGGTCATCGACGAAGAGCTCGCGGCGTTGCGTGAACGCGGCGTCTCCCAAGAAGAGCTTGCCCGAGCGAAGGTTTCCACGCGCGCCGACAACATCTTCGGCATCGAGCGCGTGGGGGCCCGGGCCAATCTCCTGAACACGTATTTCCACTACACGGGCGATGCCGACTACTTTGCGAAGGACCTCGAGCGGTCCGAAGTGGCCACGGTCGAGTCGGTCCGAAACGCCGCGCGCACCTACCTGACCGAGACTGGAAGAATCGTGACGATCGTTACCCCGAAGAAGGGCGCTCCCATCGCCGGAGAAGTCACCAACGTCGCGCGCGGAGGTGCAAAATGAAGGCTTCGACATTCGTCTCGCGTGGGTTCGTCACGGGTCTCGTGCTCGTTCTCGTGGCGTGTGGGGAGACGGCACCTCCGCCGAAGCTTCCCGTCGTGCCTCCGCCCACCACCGCGAAAGTGGACACGAGCCCCGCGACCCTCGAAACGCCTGATGCTCCCTTTCGGGGGCAGGCTCCTGGCAAGGCCGAGGGCTCGCGTCCTTTCGTGGCCCCGAAGGTCCAAGAGCTCACGCTCAAGAACGGGATTCGCGTTCTCTTCGCTCCGCACCCGGTGCAAACGGTCTCGGTTTCGCTCGTCGTGCGCGCAGGCCAAGGGGACGTGAAGGGCGCCAAGCCCGGCGCGCTGTCGTTCCTCGGAGCGATGCTCGAGCAAGGGACCAAGACCCGCACCGCGCTCAAGCTCTCCGACGACTTCGAGGCGATCGGTGCGCACCACGACGCGTCGTTCGGTTGGGACTCGGGGGCCTTGTCGGTGGACGTCCTCCGCGAGCACCTCGACCTGGCCCTGGACCTTCTCGCCGACGTCGCAACCCAGCCGACGTTCCCGAAGGACGAAGTGGAGCGCCTGCGCACGCGTCGGCTCGCGAATCTGCAGGCCGAAAAGAACAATCCTTCCGCGATGATGGGAAACGCACAGGCCGCGGTGCTGTTCGGTCGCGCGCATCCCTACGGGCATGCTCTCTCGGGCGAAGAAGCGGACGTTCGGGCCATTTCTCAGGGCGATCTCGTGAAGCTCCACAAGGAGCTCTTCGTGCCGAGCCTGATGACGATCGTGGTCTCGGGTGGCGTGAACGACACGACCCTCGTTCCCGCGCTCGAGCGCACGTTCGGGACGATGAAGGGGCCCAAACGAGACCGTGGGACGCCGCCTCAGGCTCCCGTGGCGCCGAAGACGAAGGACGAAGCGCGGCTCGTGCTCGTGGACAAGCCTCGGGCCGCACAGTCGCAGATCTGCGTGACCCAGGTGGGCGTCGCCGCCAACACCGAGGACCGCGACGCCATCTCGGTGATGAACGCGATCTTGGGCGGCATGTTCTCGAGCCGAATCAACCTGAATCTTCGCGAAAAGCACGCGTACACGTATGGCGCGCGTTCGTATTTCTCCATGCGCCGCGGCCCGGGCCCGTTCGCGGCGAGCGCAGCGGTCGTGACCGACAAAACGGCTCCCGCTCTCCACGAGCTCTTCGTCGAGATCGAGAAAATGCGGGACCACGAAGTGTCCGAGTCGGAGCTTTCAGGGGCGAAGGAAGGCCTCGTTCAAACCCTGCCGGCACGTTTCGAGACCGCCCGGGACGTCGTGAACGCCCTCTCGGACGTCGTCGTTTACGATTGGCCGGCGGACGAATACGCGACGCGCGTGGAACGCATCTCCAAAGTGACCGACAAGGACGTCCTTCGCGTGGCACAGAAGTTTCTTGCGCCGCGGTCGATGAAGGTGGTCGTCGTGGGCGATCGTCAGAAGCTCGAGACCGACCTCGAGGCCATGCACCTCGGCGCTCCGGACGTGCGCGACGCGTACGGCAACAAAATCGACGAAAAGAAGGCCGTGACGTCAGCTCCGGCGGCTAAGCCGCTCCAGGCCGTGCCCGCAAAAAAGAAGCCTTGAGGTCGTCGTGACGGGCGAGGCGGCTGCGTGTTAGCCTCACCCTCCGACGATGCAGCCGCAACACGCGCTCCCGGTCCGACTCCAGCAAATCGCACGCACGCTCGAGTCCCGTTTCCTCGGCAAAGACGAGGTCATTCGACTCCTGTTGATCGCGGTGGTCGCGGGCGAGCACGCGGTCCTGGTTGGACCGCCCGGCACCGCGAAGTCTGCGCTCATCCGGATGTTCGCGCGCCTCATTCAGGCCCAGTACTTCGAGTACTTGCTTACGCGCTTCACCGAGCCGAACGAAATTTTCGGTCCGGTCGATATCGCGGCGTTCCGTGAGGGCCGTTACAAACGCCGCATCGAGGGGATGCTGCCCGAGGCCGAGATCGTGTTCTTGGACGAGGTGTTCAAGTCGAACTCTGCCATCTTGAACGCGCTACTCACGCTCCTCAACGAGCGCCGCTACTCGAGCGGCGGAACGGTCCTGAAATGCCCACTGCTCTCGTGTTTCGGCGCCTCGAACGAGGTCCCATCGGACGAGACGCTCACGGCCATTTTTGACCGCTTCTTGCTCCGCATTCGCAGCGAAAAC
The DNA here is from genome assembly GCA_043764595.1 of Myxococcales bacterium. Classification (GTDB taxonomy): domain Bacteria; phylum Myxococcota_A; class Polyangia; order Polyangiales; family Polyangiaceae; genus JAAFHV01. Next base: position 11,081 of record JAYUKI010000671.1, read on the forward strand.
CTCGACGCGTACCACTTTCAGGACCTTCTCACGAAGGGCCTCCAGAACGAGGTGATGGGCATCACCGACCAGCCCATCCAGCCGATCGCCTCGGCGCGCGAGATCTACGAGCTCCATAGGGTTTCTGCGCAGCGGATGCAGTTCTCGGAAGAGTTCTTCAGCCAGTACAAGGGGCTCGTCTTCCAGATTCGCGCCGAGGGCATCACCCTGTCGGACCGTCGTGTCGTGAAGATGCTCAAGCTCTTCGCGGCGAGTGCGTTCTTGGATGGTCGCAGCCAGCCCGATGCGAGCGACTTCTTCGTGCTGAAGCACACCTGGAACAACGAGGATCAGGCCGCCATCCTCGAAGCTATCGTGACCCCCGTGCTCGAGGCCCATTATCGGGACCATCCGCATGCACGTCGCGTGGGCTCGGCGGGCATCGGCATCGAGGCCATCGCGGCGGAGATCGACCGGGTTCGCCAGGTGCTCACGGGTGGCGGCGGTCTTTCCGACGTCCAGCTCTTCAGCCAGCTCAAAGCCTTGAACGAAATCAAGGCAGCCCTAGGCGCTTCTCCCGATCCGCGCGCTCCCGAGCTCGTCCAGCGTGTGGATCAGCTTCTCGAAGCCGCCTTCCGCAGTGGTCGCTTCGCGCAGCTCTGACCGTGCCCTTGCCCCAGCCGAAGCACCTCGTCGCGATCGAGACGGCCACCGAGCTCGGCCAGGCGGCGCTTTTCGTGGATGGCGTGCTTGCGTGCGAAGCGTCGCGTCGCGTTTCGAATGCTCACGGGGAGTCGCTCTTGCCCATGTTGGCCGAGCTGCTTTCGGCCGCGAACGTCATGCCGAGCGATGTCGATCTGTGGGTCGTCGACATTGGTCCTGGCTCGTTCACGGGCGTTCGGGTCGGTGTGGCCACCGTGACCGGGGCGCAACTCGGGAGCCCGACGAGCCGCGCGGTCGGTATCGTGTCGCTCGACGCGCTCGTGTCGCACGATGGGCTCGCGGAGGCGTATCCGAACGCTCTCTGCGTTGGCGTGCTCCCTTCCGTGCGCGGAGAGGTGTTCTTGGGTGCACGCGGACCGAACGCTTCGGAGTGCCTCGCGCCATGCGCCGTCGCGGACGACGCCGTCGCCGACGTGCTGAAAACGCTAGGTCGCCCACTTTCGGACATTGTCCTTCTGGGGGCTGCGGCGGAAAGGCTCGCAGAGCGCCCGGACCTCAAAGAATGCAGGTTCGCGACGGCGTTTCCCCACGACGCTCCGCGTGCTTCGGTGCTCGGTGCCCTCGCGCTCCGAGGGCTCGGGCGAGCCGACCTCGCTCCGCTCTACGTGAAGCCACCTGCGATTCATCCGGGCGCTTTGCGTCCACTTCCCACTCCGTGAGCACGGCGCGGACAAAAGCAAAACGGGTGAGCCAAGAGGCCCACCCGCTCGTTCCGATGCGAGACGCTCAGAGCTTGCCGGTGCAGATCGCCTTGGTTCCGCCCATCTTGTTGCAGTAGAACTGCAGCGCGATTTGGTCGGCGGGACCCTGGTAGTAGTCGATCTTGAGCGAGTGCGTGCCCTTCACGAGGTGGACGGGGCCCGTCTTCTCGGTGGCCGCATGGGTGCCGTCGTTGTCGACGATCTTGGTGTCGTCGACGTAGACGATCGAGCCGTCGTCCGAGATCGTGGTGAGGTCGTAGTCCCCCTCGGTTTCCACGGTGAGGGGAGCCTCGAAGCGGATCGCGAACCACTCGCTCTTCTTCGAGATGCCCGGGAAGCCGTCCGTGAAAGAACGCGTCGGAACGTTGAGCTCTTTCGCGAAGAGGGTACCGACCGCCTTGAGAGCCGTGAGGTCCGGGAGCTTCTCGCTGTTGGGCGGGATGTCATAGACGCTGCCGAGGAAGTTCGCGTCTTTCGGATCGCCGCTGCCGAATGGCGTGGGTCCGACGATGACCGGGGGCTCGCCGCCGGCGGGCGGGGTGGGCGTGGTTCCGGGGGCCGTCGGCGTCGTGGGGGCGGTCGGGGTTCCACCACCACCGGCAAGGTGGTCTTTCATTTTGCCCGTCTTCACGACGAGGGAGGAGCCAAGCTTCGCCATGTTCATGACCCGGGCAGAAGGAGCAACGGGCGCCGGCGACGGGATGGCGCCAGGGGCGGCCGGGGTTGCCGCGCCGGGGGTTCCGGTCGGTGCTTGCGGTCCGGTGCCGGCCTGGAACTGGCAAGCCGCGAGCAAAACCGAAGCCGTCACGGACGCGAGAAGCACGATGTTCTTTTTCATGAGCGCGGAACCTCCACCAAGGAAAGAGTCGCGCGATTGTTCGCGCGCCCCCATTCGACGGGGCCGAGCCCGTCA
>JAYUKI010000672.1:0-13371 GCA_043764595.1 Myxococcales bacterium
GGGCGTCCTTCGGTGCGAAGCGCTCAGAGCCTGGTGCTCCAGCCCAAGAGCTCGATCGAGACGTCTACCGCGCACTACACGCCCCGCGCGCTCTGCCGCCCTTTGGTGGCCCGCGTCCTCGAGCCGGTGCTCGCTGGCCTTGGACCCACGCCCACCTCGCAGCAGCTTCTCTCGCTCAAGGTCTGCGATCCGGCCATGGGCTCCGGGGCCTTTTTGGTCGAAGCGTGCCGGTACCTTGGAGACCAGGTCCTCGCGGCATGGCAACGGGAAGGTGCGCCGGAGCTCGCGATGTGCGAAGATCCGCTCGTGGCCGCTCGGCGTGTCGTGGCGCAGCGGTGCCTCTACGGGGTGGACCGCAACGTCGACGCGGTCGAGCTGGCCAAGCTTTCGCTTTGGCTCGTGACCCTCGCGAAGGACCTCCCGTTCACCTTTCTCGACCACGCGCTCCGCCACGGCGATTCGCTCGTGGGGCTCGATTTGGACCAGATCGCGCGGTTCCACTGGGCGAAAGCCGAGTCGGAACCGGTGCTCGAGAAAGAAGCGCGGCTCGCGCTCGGCGAGGCGCTCCCGATCCGCACGCAAATCGAGGCGCTCGCCGCCGTGGGCTCGCCCGCAAGCCAGGACAGCAAGCGCCAGCTCTTGTGGGACGCGGAGGACGCCGTCGATCGCCTGCGCACGGTCGGCGATTTGGTGCTCGCCGCGTACTTTGGCGGACGCACTCGGGCGGAGCGCGAAGCCCTGCGCGTGCGCTTTCGCGAGGCCGCGCTGCCCTGGCTTCGAGACGAGGCGCCGCTCCCAACCGACGTGCTCGACGCGCTCGCACGCTTTCGCGCCGAGCTTCGGCCCTTTCACTGGATGGTCGAGCTGCCCGAGATCTTCGACGCGGAGCGAGCCGATCCGCTCGATCCGACACGGAAGGCCGTGCTCGCACGCATGGACGCGTTCGCGGGCAACATGCCCTTCATCGGCGGGCGCCGCATCGCGACCGTGCACGGCGAGCGGTACGCCGAGTGGCTCTGCGAGTCGTTCGAGAGCACGGGGGAGGTGGACTACGTTACGTACTTCTTCCTGCGCGCGAACCAGCTCCTCGGCACGAGCGGCACCGTGGGCTTCATCGCGACAAGCTCGATCTCGCAAGGGGACACGCGGCGGATGGGGCTTCAGCGGCTCATGGCAGACGGCCTCGTGATCTACGAAGCGCAGACGCAGCTCCCCTGGCCGGGCTCGGCGAACGTGCTCGTGGCGCCCGTGCTGCTCGCGAAGGGAACGAGTCGCGCCCTGGCCACGCCGTTGCGGCTGAATGAGCACGAGGTCACCACGATCAACTCGCGGCTGCGAAGCTACGAGGAGCGCGAAGACCCCAAGACGCTGGATGCCAATGGCCGCGTAGCGCTCATAGGCTGCTTCCTTCGTGGTGATGGTTTCGTCCTGTCGCCCGCAGAGGCGGCTTCGATCGTCGGCTCGGCTGCTTCGGAGGGCGAGGTGATTCGGCCCTACTTGGTCGGCGAGGACATCGCGAAAGATCCGCACCAGCGTGCCTCGCGCTTCGTCGTGGACTTTGGGATGCGCGAGCTCGTGGACGCGCAGGCATTTCCGCAGGCCATGCGAATCCTCGAAGAGCGCGTGCGCCCGGACCGCGAACGCCTGAAGACCACGGGAGCCGATGCCGCACACCGTCGCTACTGGTGGCGCTTCGCGAACCCGCGCGTCGAGCTCCGCACGCAGCTCGCGAAGTCGAAGACGTGTCTCGTTCTTCCTCGTGTGGCCAAGCACATGCTCGTGGCCCAAGTCGGAACGGACCAGGTGTTCTCCGAGCAGGTCGTGGTGTTCGCCGTCGAGTCGATGGCAGCCTTCGCCGTGCTTCAGTCGAGGGTGCACGAAGCGTGGGTGAGGCTCCTATCGTCCACCATGGGCGAGGGATTGCGCTACTCGGCCACGGATTGCTTCGAGACGTTCCCGTTCCCGAGGGTCAATCCACGAGCCGCGTGGCCGGCGTTGGACGACGTCGGAAGGCAGCTCTTCGACGCCCGCGCCGCGTACATGGCGGCCGAGGGGGTGGGCCTCACCACGACGTACAACCGCATGAAGGACGCGGTGCACGAGGAGCCCCGGATTCGTGAGCTTCGCGCGCTGCACGAAGCGATGGACCGCGCCGTACTGCGGGCTTACGGCGAGGTGGACCTCGGGGGCGAGTGGGACGGCGTGTCGGTGCCGCCGTTCACTGGTGGAGGGAACGAGGTGTTCGAAGATGCCGTGATAGGACGGCTTTTTGCGCTGAATGCGGCGCGGAGAGCTGCGGAGGTCGTCGACTCGGCGGAGCCAACCGGTGCGCGTGAGCCTATGGCATCGAACAAAGTCCCGAAGCAGCGTTCCACAAAGCGGCGGTAGCGCTCACGCGAGAGGAATCGAGGCCGCGTCCGTCGGGATGAGCATCACGCTTTCCATTCCGATGGTGTCGTAGTCGAAGTGTTCGTCTGCGAGCGATTCCTCCAATTGGACCATCGTATGGACGACCAACTGCACGTTGGCGACAGTCGAAGGGTCGAGCACTACAAAGAACGTCGACCGGCCCTCGCCGCGGTGAAGCACGCGGATCTCGCGAACGGCGTCGAGCGCACCCAGTGCTCCCCCGACGGCGGAAACGAAGCCTCGCCCCTGGCTGGGTCGTTCGTCGCTCATGCGCAGACCGATACTACCATGCAACGTTCGCTTGTCTCCTGCGACCTCCTCGGGTGACGCTGGCGCGTGCCCACCGCCCCCGAGATCCGAGCCTCTCTCGTCTCCGCCCTGCACGCCGACCTCGTTGGCCCCTTCGATCCCACTGGCGATGGTCAGGAGATCCTTCCGATTGCGCCCTCGCGTTGGTACCTGACGGGCTTCCTCGCGCCTCACGCCGACCGTGAGACCAAGAACCCCGAGGACGAGGATGACGGCGCCGGCTCCACCATCACCGAAGAAGACGAGAACGAACCCGTCCCCGAGCCCGAGCCAAAACAGAAGAACACCTTTCCGGCTTCGCTCGGCATCTCGGTGTTCCTCCCGCCGGCCGCTTCCGGGGTCGACCACGTCAAAGTGACCGTGTCGTTTGCCGACTACGTTCGCGAAGAGCGCGACGCAGAAAAGGGCGAAGGCAAAAGGAAGAAAGCGGTTTGGCGTCGCGTTCCCCAGCCTTCGCGCTCGGTGGAGCTTGCGCTGTCCGAGGCCGCCGTCCAAAAAGGCGCGCCGCTTCCAAACACCGTGGGCCTGCGCATCTGCGGAAAGCTCGAACGCGCCGATGCCCCCGGGCTACCGCCGAACACCCGCGCTCTCTCCGTGTTCCTGGTGAACGAACGCACTCCGGGCGAAAAGGGCAGACTGGACGAGCAGTTCGTCTTTCAGGTCGAGATGGAGGTCGAGTTCGAGCCAGGCTTCCTCCCCAGGCCAAACCGCCAGGGCGAGGGCTCGGGCGATCCGGACGAAGAGACGGCGGACCTCCAGTTCCGAACGCACTTCGAGTGGGCGGTCGGTCACGGCATCGCGGTTCGCCCGAACCAAAGCGACGGTCAAGTCACCAAGCTCTGCACGGCTTGGGTGCCCACGTCCGAGGTGCGGCGCGTCGTCACGCACGAGGAGCCTTCGGTGACCACGAACATGGAAGAGCTGGCCGCGCTTCCCGGACCGGACCTCGTGACGCGCCTCCTCCCGATGGTGGAGGCCTATGGCGTTTGGATCGACGGCCAGGCCGGCATTTCGCTCGATAGCGAGCAGCGCCATCAGCGAAGAAGGAACCTGCTCAAGAACGCGAAGGACGCCAGCGAGCGCATCCGAGCCGGCATCGCGCTGCTCGCGAAAGACGAGCAGATCCGCGAAGCGTTTCAGCTCATGAATCGTGCGATGGCCGCGGCCGCCCGAAAGCGCAGCCCCGCCCGCTACACGACCGCAGCGCCCTCGTGGAGGCTCTTCCAGCTCGCCTTCGTGCTGATGAACCTGCCTGGAATCGCGGACGAAACGCACGCGGACCGCGACAACGTGGAGCTTATCTTCTTTCCCACCGGTGGCGGAAAGACCGAGGCCTACTTGGGCGTCATCGGCTTCACGCTCTTGCTGCGAAGGCTTCGCGGTCAAACGCGGCCCGATGCCGGCCTTGGGGTCGCCGTGCTTCTTCGGTACACGCTGCGACTCCTCACTCTCGACCAACTCGGTCGCGCCGCGACGCTCATTTGCGCGCTCGATTTGCTTCGGCAAGCGGCCCCGGAAAAGCTCGGCGACGTTCGGTTCTCGGTCGGACTCTGGGTCGGACGGTCTGCGACCGCGAACACGCTCGACCAAGTGAAGAAGCTCGTTCTCGACTACAAGAACAGCGCGGCGAAGAGCGCCTCGTCCCCGTTTCCGCTCGCGAGCTGCCCATGGTGCGGAGGGATCTTGGGCAAAGACAGCCTCGTGCTCGGACCGAGCCGAACGGCGCCCGAAGAGGTGGTGGTGAGCTGCGTTTCCCCTTCGGGACAGCCACCGAGCCAGTGCGAGTTCAGTCCGAAGAACAACCGCGAAGGCATTCCGGTGGTGTTCGTGGACGAGCAGATCTACCGCGAGCTTCCGTGCTTCATCGTCGCCACGGTCGACAAGTTTGCCATGCTGCCTTGGCGTGGCGAAACGGGAATGCTGTTTGGCCGGGTGTCGGCGCGCGATGGGAAGAAGTGTTTTGGCCCGATGGACAAGGCGCCGAAGGGAGCCACTCTCGCTCCCGAAGGTTTCCGTCCGCCGGAGCTTATCGTGCAAGACGAGCTTCACCTCATCTCGGGGCCTCTTGGCACGATGGTTGGCCTCTACGAGACGGCCATTGAGTGGCTGTCCTGTCGCACGGTGTCCGGAAAGCCGATTCGCCCGAAGATCATCGCTTCGACGGCGACGGTTCGTCGCGCGCGGGAACAGATACGTGCGCTGTTCGGCCGCCCGAGCATGTCGCTCTTTCCGCCGCCGGCCGTCGACGCGTCCGAGACCTTCTTTGCCAAGCTCGATAGGACGTCGCCCGGGCGCCTTTATGTCGGAGTGGCCGCGCCCGGGAGGCCTCTCAAGGCCATTTTGCTCCGCACCTACATCGCGCTTCTTGGCTCGAGCCAAAAGCAGTTCGATCCGAAGGGACCTGGCAACCAACCCGCGGACACGTACATGACCCTCGCCGGCTACTTCAACAGCCTTCGAGAGCTTGGAGGAATGCGGCGCCTGGTCGAGGACGACGTCCGTACGCGCACCGCCGACCTCGAGAAGCGGACACCGCTTTACGCGACGGGGCGTCACCCTTGGGGGAGAAGCCGAACCATCCAGATGCCGGTGGAGCTCACGTCGCGCGAGAAGGCCGGCGCGATCAAAGACGCAAAGGATCGCCTGAGTCGGCCTCACGGGGAAAAGGAGCACGTCGACGTGTTGCTCGCTTCGAACATGATCTCGGTGGGCGTCGACATCGACCGGCTCGGGCTCATGGTGGTGGCCGGACAGCCAAAGACCACGAGCGAGTACATTCAAGCCTCGAGCCGCGTGGGGCGCGAATACCCCGGCCTGGTGGTGACGTGCTTCAACGTTCGCAGGCCACGCGATCGCTCCCACTACGAGCGATTCACGGCCTACCACCAGAGCTTCTACCGGTACGTCGAGGCCACCAGCCTCACGCCATTCTCGGGCCCAGCGCTCGAGCGCGGGCTCTCCGGGACGCTTCTGGCGATGGCTCGGCTCGGAGATGCCGCGATGACACCGCCCTCGGCGGCCATGGCGATCGAAGCCCACGAGAAGCTCGTGTTGGCCTGCGTGGAAGCCCTCGCCGAGCGTGGAGCGCGCCTCGAGGAAGACAACGACGACTACACGAAGACGAAGGACGAGCTGCTCAAGCAAGGCACCAAGATCGTGGAGGCGTGGATCAAGCTCGTCAAAGAGGCCAAACACGAAGCCGCCTCGAAGCGGTCGTACTCTCCGTACGACCGCGAGAAGTCCGCCGGAAAGCCGCTCATGGTGACGGCCGTGGACGACAACCGGCCCGATCCTGGCTCGGACGAGGGGCGCTTCATCGCTTCCACGTCCATGCGCGACGTCGAACCTTCGGTTCACTTGTGGGTCGAGCGCCGCGCGCTCGGGGGAAGGCGATAGACATGGCCGGATCGGTACCGCGTGGACGCACGCAGCAACAACCCAATGGAACCGTTCGTCAGAGCCAGGTGGTCACCACCTTCGGGCCCGGCGCGATGGTCGACTTGCTCACCGACGCCGCGCTCGTGGGCGGCTTGGACTTCTGGAGCTACGACCGGAACTTCGCCATCCCTCACATCGCAGAGCCGCGCCTACGCGACTCGATCGTCGAGCGGTTCAAGCAGCTCAATCGCGAGCTGAGCCAAGAGCACCCCTTCCGCGCTCCGCCGATTGGCAACGATCGCGAGCCCTCCAAGTTCGCAGGGGTTCAGGTTTTGGAGTTCCCGCACTGGTTCGTTTGCCAGAACCCGAAGTGCCACGCCCTGCAACGCAAGGACGGGCTCGAGCTCAAGAACCAAAGGTACGTTCACCAATGCGACCGCGCGAAGACCGAGTGCGTTCCCGTGCGCTTCGTGTCGGCGTGCAAGCGCGGTCACATCGACGAATTTCCCTGGATCGCGTTCGTGCACGAGATCCAAGGCTCTCCGCGGTGCGCTTCGCCCACCCTCACGTTCGAAGAAGGTCCGACAGGTGACTTCAACGACATCTTCATCGCGTGCGTGTGCGGCCTCCGGCAGAAGCTCAGTCAGGTCATGGGAGGCCTGAAGATCAGCTGCCGCGGCGAACGACCGTGGCTCGGACCGGAAGGACGCGAGCCGTGCAAGGAGGACACACGACTGCTCGTTCGCACGGCGAGCAACTCGTACTTTCCTCAGGTCATGAGCGCGCTCTCCATCCCGGACCCCGCGGGCGAGCTCCAAGAGAAGGTGCGGGAAGTGTGGGACGTCTTGAAGAACGCGACCAAGGACCTTCTGCCTGCGTTTCGGCAGATCGAGAAGGTTCGCATCGCGCTGGAGGGGTTCACGGACGACGCCGTGCTGAGTGGCATCAAAGCGATCGCCGAGGACCGGACGGTGTCGTCGGGACCCATTCGGACGGCCGAGTTTCATCAGTTCGTCGCGGCAAAACCCGAGGTCGCGGGCGACCTTCCAAAAGTGGACGAGAAGTTTTTCGCGCGCACGACGAAAGTGAAGGGAGGGCTACCGAAGGGCGTCGCACGCGTGGTGGTCGCGGCCAAGCTTCGCGAGGTCGTCGCCCAGCTCGGCTTCACGCGCATCGAGCCACAGAGTCCTGATCTGCAAGGCGAGTACGACCTCGGCGTGAAGACCGCCGCGCTCGGGCTGACGACCAACTGGCTGCCCGCTTCGGAGATTCGGGGCGAGGGGGTCTTCCTGCAGCTCGACGAGCTTGCCGTGCGCGAATGGGAGGACAGCGAGCCGGTGAAGGCTCGAGCCCAGGAGCTGCTCTCCGGATACGAAGATTGGTGCCGAACGGTGGAGGTGCCGCCGCCCTTTCCGGGCGTCCGCTTCTACATGCTTCACTCGCTGTCGCACCTGCTGATGTCGGCGATTTCTCTCGAGTGCGGATACGCGGCCAGCTCCATTCGCGAGCGCATCTACTGCGGGCCTTCGGCGAAGGACAAGACGCCCATGGCGGCCATTCTTCTGTCGACCGGAACGTCCGGGACGGAGGGCACGTTGGGCGGCTTGGTCGAACAAGGAAGGCAGCTTCGCTCGCACCTGAAACGTGCCTGGGACCTTGGGCGTTTGTGCTCGAACGATCCCGTGTGCGGGACGCATTCGCCCCACGGCGACCACTCCGAGCGTCATCTCGAAGGGGCGGCGTGCCACGGGTGTTTGTTCGTCGCGGAGTGCAGTTGTGAGCGCTTCAATCGGTACCTCGATCGCGCGCTGGTCGTGCCTTCGATCGGCCACCCCGCGGAGCTCGCGTTCTTCGTCAAGCGGCCATGATTCCCTTCGGGCTCAGTCGCATTCCGCTGCCGATGCTGGAGCAGCTCCTGGTCCTCGTCGACCAGGGGCGCCTCGAATGTCCGTTCTCGGTCGCGGACCTCGTGGACCTTGGCTTTCATGGTCGGGCGGAGGACGTGGTCGAAGTGCTCGGAGGCGTCGACCGCGCGGGCGTCACCGCAGCGCTCGTCGCGACCATCGCCGAGCGCGTCCACCGGCCGCCCCCTCGCCTCGACCTCGTGTGGACCGGGCCCGAGACGCGCGCGAGTGTGTCTCGGAGCACTGCGCTCGCGGTGGAGCGCATGTTTCGGGACGCGAAGCGGTCGGTCATCGTGGGGGGATACGCCTTCGACTCCCCGGATATTCTCGAGCCGCTCTTCCGTGGAATGACGGAGCGGAACGTCTCGGCGACGCTCTTCTTGGACATTCCCGGAGTGGCAACGACCCGCGAGGGAGCCCAAGCCTTCGCGACGGCGTTCGTCGATCGCTTCTTTCGAGACATCTGGACGTTCGGATCGCCGCGCCCGACGGTCTATTACGATCCGAGGACCGCCACACCCGGACCTCCGTGGGCAAGTCTGCATGCCAAGTGCATCGTCGTGGACGACGAATGCGCCCTCGTGACGTCTGCGAACTTCACGGATCGGGGTCAGACGAGGAACATCGAGGCCGGGGTTCTGGTCACGGACACGACCTTCGCCGAGCAATTGGCGGGCCAGTGGAGGCAACTGGTGAGCGAGGGTTTGGTGGAGCGGTATCGCGGGTGAACGGTGAGCCTTTGTTCAGAGTGTCGGGCCAAAGGGACTCGCCCTGCCCAAGGCACCGTAGGGAACGTCTTGTAGGGGCAGGGGTTGCCCCGAGGCCCAACGCATTCCACCGAACTCTTTTTTTGGGCAATTTTCCCCGTCACGTCTCCAAAATCGAACGCCTTTTCCAACATTTACTGAGCCCATAAGGCCGGTTCGAATTCGCTTCCCTCACCGTAAGTGCCTCTTTACCGTGCTGCGCATGGCGAAAAAGACGTCACGAAAGGTCCGCACCCAAACGACCAAAGCCCCCGTGGCCACTCCCGCGGCCGTCCAACGGGAGGAAGGCATAAACTTCCGCGGGGAGCTCCAGCAGCTCGCGAACATTCGCAAAGCGTTTGCACCCCTCGACGCTAAGGACTCTGCCGCATTCCTGAACGCGTACAGCGCCGAGGCGTGCCGCAAACGCGCCGCCGCGACAAAGGCCGAGGATGTTTTCCGCGCGGCCATGTCTTGGACGCGGCAATTGGGCGAGAACGCAAAAGCTCCTTGGCTCAGCGCCGCCCGGGCGCGCTGGTTTCTCGACTGCGCGACCGTACTTGGCAATCTCCTGGCCGGAAAGTCGACGAACAATAACCCTTCGGACGAAGCAAGTTACGACGACGTCGTCAACGGGACGGAGAAGCTGCTCGAGCGCACTAAACGCCGACTCGGAAACGCGGTGGGATCGAACGTCGCGCACCGGTCCGCGCTCAAGCAGGCCGCGCTTTCGGAAGGGCAAGAAGGGCGCGCGGTGCAGTTCCGCAAGCTCGCTAAGCTCATTGGCGGTTGGCTCGGCAAAGGTGAAGTGGCCTTGTCCGTCAACGACATCAGCGCCGACACGGTGACGGCCCTCGAAGCCGCTGCCGCCGAGCTCGAAGCCGCCACGGCTCGGCGCCCCGCCGCCCAGCAGGGCGACCGCGACTCCCCGGCAGTAAACGAAGCCGAGGGCAGGCTCCTGTTCGCGATGCGTCCGTTGTGGAACGACGTCGGCGACGCGCGGGACGACGGCCATACCGCCCTGGTGCTCACCACGTCTCCTGCGATCCTTCGCGGCTTGTTGCTACGGAAGAACAAGCGCAAAGGGAGCGAGGAGCTCGTGGACGACGAGCCGGACGAGGGCGGCGATCAGGGCTAGGGCGGTTTCCCGTCGTAGCTAGGCACGGGCAAGGCGATGCATCGTGAGGTGCATCGCCTTTCTTCTGCGCGCCGACTCCTCGGACGGCGTTGCCAACTCGGGCAGAGCGTTGCCAAGTGGCCCGGAGGCGTTGCCAACTCGGGCAGAGGCGACGCCAAGTGGCCCGGAGGCGTTGCCAAGTGGCCCCCGAGCGGCGCCCACTGGCCCTCGCGTGCAGCCAAGAGGGGGTAGGGGCGTTGCCAAGAGGGGTAGGGGCGCTGCCAAGAAGGAGAGGGCTTCCGTAAGCCCACCCTCACGCGGAAACGAATGGGCCCTTACCTTTCACTCGTTTCCGCGTCTTGGAGGGCTGACGAAGGCTAGGTGCCCAGCGTGCGATGGCCAAGGCGCGGTGGTTCACGAGATGTCGCTGCAACAGTGGGCGCAGGTCGGCGCGCGGGGGGCGAGCGCTCCGGTGAGGCGCCCGCGTCGCCGATCACCGTCCATCGGCGAACATGCTCAGAATTTCATCGCGCAACCGAAGGTCGCCCGGGGAGATACCAGCGAACGCCTCGTGCAGCGTGACCGCCGACTGACGCACTTCGCGGGTACTAGCCCGGGTCAGGAAAAGGCGCCCGTAGTCGGCAGCCAAACCCACCAACTTCCCTTTCCAAGCGTCGTCTCGTTCATTTGCGTACCACGCGGAAGGGCCGAACTTAATCTGCAGTCCAGCCGCGCTAATGGGGTTTGTTCCGTCAGCGACATCGAAGTTGATCGTCCACTGATAGATCCCGGCGTAGGTTGCCGACACTTTGCTGACAAAACCATCGCCACGGGCCGCGTTCAGTTGAGTCTTCAGTTGGCTGCCACAAAAAGTCTTCAGTTCGCTCTTGACCCGTTGCAACGCCTTACGACCTTCGCCAAATCGTTCTTTTGCCTGCTTGGCGAGGTCGGCTGCGAACTGCTCTGCGGCCTGTTCCTGGGCCTTGTCCTGGTAGCGGATCGCCTGGCCAGAGGTGCACATCGCGGCTATGAATTCGAGTGTATTCTGGTCTTCCATAAGCTGGCCTCTCGTCCCAAACTTGCGGTGGACGTGCTGGATAAAGTCGAATCGATCCCGGTGCTTCACCTGGTATTCGAGATCAGAAGTGAGTTCTTGGTGCAGTCGGTCCACCACTTCTCGGTAGGTGACCACCGTCGCGTTCTCCCAGCCGCCCGTCTGCGACTCTACTGCGTGCTGTTGGCACAAGAGGACAACCTCGCCACGAAGGCCGTCGCGTTGGCCATAGTTCCGGTACGCCTCGTAGCTGTGGCCATGTCCGTCTGACGTCAGGAAGTTCTCGACGACGATTACGGCCTCGCGGCTCTTCAGGACCAAATCCGCGACGTCGCCTGCCGCGCCCACTTCAGCGGTGTTGACCTCCTGGCGCACCGCGTACTCTTCCGATGGCAATGGAGTGCCGTCGCGCCGGCGTCGATTCACCGCGTCGATGAAGATCTGGACAAACCTGGCGCCCAAGTTGTGCGAACCGTGCGCGTCCAACAGCCACGCAAATAGATTGGACAGTTGCTTCTCGTGCGTGCCGTGATGCAGCACGTCGAAGATGTTGAAGTCGACTTCGGGCGACGCGCACAAGATCGGCACCAGCCGAGTCGTTAGGTCCATGGTCAAAATGCTTCCCTCGCAGCCATCCGTGGATTCGGAGCGTAGGCGATTCAATCCACTTGTCACAAGCTGGCAGATGACGGACGGGGTGCCTCCAGGCACCTGCACGGTGCCGGCCCCGCCGAGGCGGAGCGTAGGCGAATTAAGCCACTCTTCACAAGCTGGCGGATGGCGGGCCGGCGTTCGAGAGGCTTCGAGGGGCGGGGACGATGGCCACGGAGACGCGCGGGAGTGGTGACGCGGTGGCGGACACGAGGACAGGCAAGCGGAGCCCGCGGGCGGCCGGGGAAGGTGGCCGCGGAGCCTCGTGCGTGGCGTGGGAAGGCGAAGGATGGGGGATGGTGGCGGTTCGAATCACGCGAAACGCGATGAGGGCGCAGCAAGCAGCGCCCCTACGATGGTCGTGCACGGGCGTTTCTGCGGGCGAAGGCTCGACCTCCATCGAGGACGAGCTCGCCCGGGTTCAGCCTCCGTGCCAGGACGACCTGTTAGTCAAGGAGCGGCCATTGTACGGTCGGACGATGGGCGTTGTCAGTCCTCAGGAGCAGCAGCAGTTCGCCGAATGGGTTGCTCAAACGTTCGCCGCGGAGCTGACTGCAATGGTTCAAGCGCTGACGCCGCGCCCGCGCCCGCGACCCGACGACGTAGACCTCGCAGTGATGAAGTTCCTTACGGCCATCCTTCCGCGGACCAGGTTCGCTCCCTCTTCACCGACCTCGCACGACCGTTTTGCGGTGTGGATCGTGCGCTCCGAATTGCCGCCCTTGCTGCGCGCCTATGCCGCGCAATTCCATGGGGACGTCAACAAGCTCATTGCGGGCCGCGAGGCTGCAAAGCGGCAGGCGGAGCGGGAAAAGCAAGAGGAAGTAGAGCGAAAGGCGGAGCGGGAGTTCGCGGCGCGCGAGGAGCACGAGAGGGCCGAGCGCAGAGCAAAAATCGTCGGTCAGGAACAAATCGCGGAACGCATTCTCGCAGCTGAGAGCGCACTCGTGGAGAAGTTCTGCGAGGTCGCGTATCGAAAGGTGGCGAGGCGAGACGAGTATGGCGAGGAGCAGTGGGATGTGCTCGAGCGCGAGTTGCTCGTCGTGCTGCGCAAACTCGCGAAAAAGTACCCCAACGTGCGGGTCGACGGAGATAGGAAGCAAACGCCGCCGGAACGCACTTGGCTCGCAATGGAGGAAGAACGCGCCGGCGCTCTTCAGCGTACGCTCGAGGCCCGTTTTGGTTATGGTATCAAACTTCGCGCAAGCCACGCGCGCGAGAACATGGATCGTGCGTTCGCGACGGTTCTGGGCGAATGGCCGACTAACGTCATCCACTGGCACTTGAAAGCCAAATTCTCCAAGTATTACGGGCTTCGACAGGCCGACCTAAGCCTAGGTCGAACGCTCGCAACGATGAGTGGTGCGGAGTTCGAAGCATATCTGATGACGCGCCTTGTCGCCCTTGGCGTTGTCGACGTCGCAGGGACACCCGGATCGGGCGACCAAGGCGCGGACGTGCTCTTCACGCACTCCGCGGTGCGGGTAGTCGTCCAGTGCAAACGCTACACCAAACCTGTCGGAAACAAGGCGGTGCAAGAGGCGCACGCGGCGAAGGGATTCTACAAGTGCGAACGCTCGTGGGTCGTGACTTCGAGCACGTTCACCTCCTCCGCTCGACAACTCGCGGACACCCTCGATGTGACTCTCATCGCCGGCACAGACCTTCCAAGGCTGGCGGAGTATCTGTCCGAGCTTGGGCGCCGCCGCTAAATCAGCGGTCGTGATTCTCGAGCATTCGGCAGGGCTACTTGGCATACCCTCAACTACAGGACCGGATCGATCCGTCCGGCAAAGTAGCCGT
>JAYUKI010000673.1:0-3743 GCA_043764595.1 Myxococcales bacterium
CTACATCGGTCCCGACAAGACTGAGCCGACTGGAATTGTCGGAGCGCTTCAGAGGTCTCTCGATCTCCGAGAGCACGCGCGGTGAATGCGAAGCTCTAGAGACTTTGTGAGCCGGGTGAAGAAATCGAGCGCTGGAAAAGGCGCTTGTCAATAGCAAAGTTTCAAGTGTGCGGACCTCCGGCGCTTTAGTGCGTGAGGTGTGCACCTAGTTTACAGAGGGTGGGACATCGGTTTGCCGAGGCGAGCCGACGGTTCTGCGAGGTGGCGGCCATGGGCGCAAAACGTGCGGGCGGGAAACCATTCAGGAAAAGGTCTCAGAAGACCGAGCTAGCCATCTCTTCGAGACACCGCTTGGTCCTCGAATTGAAGACCAAGGGACTCTCCGACGAGGAGATCGCGGACGAGTGTGGGTACGCCTCACCGAGCGCGGTGTGGAAGGTCGTCAACGCCCACATCAAGAAGCTGCCGGCGCCCAACGCCGAGCTCCTACGGCGGACGTCGATGGCTCGCATTGAGCTCCTGGTCAAAGCGCACCTCCCGGTGGCCCAGGGCTTCCGCCGAGTGCCCAAGAAGGATGCTCATGGCAACCCGTTTCCGAACGGTGCTGTCCGGCTCGTGGAAGGCGCTCCGTGCCCCAAGTCGGCGCAGGTCGTCCTTCGCTGCATCGAGCGAACGAACGAGCTCTACGGGCTCACGGTGAAGAAGGTCGAGCTGACCGGCAAGGACGGCGCGCCGCTCCTTCCGCGAGACCTGGCGAACCTCACTGACGAGGAACTCGATGAGCTCGCCAACACTGCAGCAAAGGATTCAGATTGAGCGGGAGAAGCGTCGGCGCACTCGAGCGCGGATGCACCTCATGGACTTCGTCCCGTCGGTCACGCCGCGGTGGAAGAAGCCCGAGCACCTCGCGCCGATCGTAGAGGTCCTGAACGAGGCGAAGCACAAGCCCATTCGAGCGCTGTTCTCCGTCCCGCCACAGTTCGGCAAGAGCGAGACGACGAAGCATGCCTCGGTGCAGTGGCTCGTCCACGACCCCGAACAGAACGTCATCTACTCGACGTACGCGCAAGGACTCGCGCTCTCGCACAGCCGCGCGACGATCAAGATCGCCAAGCGCGCTGGCGTCCAGCTTCAGCGCGGATCGAGCGCCGTCGACCACTGGTACACCGAGCAAGGCGGTTCGTTCCGCGCCGCCGGCGTCGGAGTCGGTATCACCGGCTTCCCGGGCCAGAAGATCGTCTTCGACGACCCGTACAAGAACCGCCAAGAGGCGGAGAGCGAAGCGGTTCGCCAGGCAGTCTGGGACCACTACTCGTCGACGCTCGAATCCCGTATGCACCCGGGCTCGAGCTTCTTCATCTTCCACACGCGCTGGGTCGAGAACGACCTCATCGGCACGTTGAAGGACCAGAAGAACCGCGACGGTTCGATGCGCTGGGAGTACATCAACCTCCCGGCGATCAATGGCGACGGCACGGCGCTTTGGCCCGAGGGTCGACCGCTCGAGTGGCTGCTTGACAAGAAAGTCGGCATGTCCGACTACGACTGGTGGGCGCTCTGGATGGGCGACCCCAGGCCGCGCGGTCGCACGCTCTTCCGAGCTCCGCAGTACTACGCCTCGGCGGACCGGCCCACGAGCCGCATCCAGGTGCTCATCGGCGCCGACTTCGCCTATTCGACGAAGAAGAAGTCCGACTGGTCTGTCGCGCTCGTGCTCATGCAGCACGGTAGCGGCGAGGACGCACTCTGGTACGTCGTCGACCTCGTTCGAGTGCAGGTCGAAGCGCCTGTTTTCCAGGCTCAGCTTCGAGAGCTCTCGGAACGCTGGAACGCAGAAGTCTTCGCGTACATCGGTGGCGGTGCTGAAAAGGGCATTGGCCAGTTCATGGCCGAGGACCTCGACGGTTCGTCACTGAACATCGTCGTTCAGTCGACGACCGAAGACAAATACACGCGCGCTCAGGCCACGGCCAGGGCGTGGAATATGGGCCGCATCCTCGTACCGAGTGACGCGCCGTGGGTGAAGGAGTTCGTCCACGAGATCACCCACTTCACTGGAAACGACGCACACGACGATATGGTCGACGCACTAACGGGTGGGTTCGATCGGCTCGTCGCAACCGGCGTCGTGAGCACTCGCGGCGGATTCACCATTGGCCCCGATATGGAGTCGCAAGGAATCGGGTAACCCATGACGTTCACTGTCGACCAGTCACTCGCGCCGTGGCCCTCCACGGACAAGTACCCGGTCGTCATCGGTCCGGGTCTCTCGCTCCAGTACATCAGCGCGATCTTCCGAACGTCGCTCAATGGGTATCGCCAGCAGTACGTCGACCTCCTGGACGAGCTCCTCGAGAAGGACACGCACGCGTTCTCGTGCATCTCTAAGCGGGTGACGTCGCTCTGCACGGGCGTGGTGCAAATCACGTCTGCGGAAAAGGGCACCCCGCTCTGCGACGACATCGCCAAGGTCGTCAGCCTGCAGCTCAAGTGCATCCCGGACCTGATGTCGCACGTGAGTTGGCTCTCCTGGGCGACCTACTACGCGATGTCCGGATGCGAAACGCACTGGGCGCGCGATGGCCAAACCTGGTTTCCAGAGCGCCTTTCCACGGTGCACTCCCGCCGACTCTCGTTCCCAGTTCCGGGCTCGTGGGATCTGTACCTCTGGGACCAGGGCAACATCATCCCGAACTTCGGTGTCGGCCGCACGAATGGCTCGCCCTACGGCCTGCGCATCGCGGACGTGCCGGGCAAGTTCCTCATCCACTCGCCGCAGATCCGCGGCAACTACCCGACGCGTGAGGGTCTCGGCAGGCAGCTCGCCTACTGGATGGCCCTCAAGCTCGCGGCGACACGAAACGCTCCCGCGTACCTCGAGCGCTTCGCGCGACCAATCCCCGAGGCGTCCTACTCGACGACTGGTCCTGACGGGAATCCTCGCAAGGCGAGCGACCCAGACATCGATGACGCCAGGAACGCGCTGCAGGCCTGGGGCGCAGGGCGCCTGACCTCGTGGCTTCACGCCGACTCGATCAAGCTCGGCGATGGCAAGTTCGACTCTGGCACTGCGAAGATCACCTTCTCGGAGTGGATCGCCATCTGCAACGCCGAGATGAGCAAGGCCACGCTCGGTGGCACGCTCTCCACGGAAGTGGGTAGCACCGGCGGCAACAGGGCACTCGGCGAGGAGCAGGGCAAGGGCGAAGGCCGCTTGACCAAGTTCGACGCTGCGCTGCTCGCGGAGACCATCCGTCGCGACCTCGTCGTATGGATCGTGAAGAAGAACTTCCCGAAGGCGAAGCTCTCTGACGTTCCGCACGTGAAGGTCCATGTCGAGGGCGACCCCGACCCATCGACCATCCTCGAGCGCGCCTCGAAGGCTGTCGCGCTCGGCGGAGTCGTCGACCACGACGCCACGATGGAGCAGGCCGGAATCGCCGTCATCCAGGCTGGGGACACGACGCGGCGCCGCCTCATCGCGGTCAAGGCCATCGACTCGCTCGACAAGTACGACCCCGACCTCGTGGCTCGCGCCACCGACAACGCTGGTGCAGTCGCGGCGCTCCAGAAGCTCACGACTCCACCGGCCCTCGTGCCCACCAACGACGCCGTTCCAGGCGGCGAAGACCCGCCCGTAGAGGGCGACCAACCCAACCCTGACGGACCGGCAGAGCCGGAGTCCTGAGGAGCCACCATGCCCAACTCGATTCCGACCGTTCTCCGCGACCAGATCACCAACT
>JAYUKI010000674.1:0-1111 GCA_043764595.1 Myxococcales bacterium
GGCGTCTTCAAGAGGGATATGGGGACACCTTTCGACTTGAGCCACGAGTCGCGTCTGGAGTTCGTATCTGCACTTAACCGAGGTCTAAAACGGTCACCACTCCTGGCCAAGCAACTGGCGAATCGGCCCGGATGGGTACTCGCCGTCACGGACATTCTCGCACTGGTGGGATGATGCGCCGTCGTGGACCAGCAGAAGAGGCCCCGCGGACAGGAGCGATCGTTCGGACAAACGCGGCCGCGGAAAGCGCGTTCGGAAACATCGCGATCCGGCAACCAAACGCCACGAAAGCAGTTCAAATGACCACCAAGTTTGCCATCCTACAGATCAGCGACGTCCACGTATCCGGTGCACGAGGACCGTCCTGGCGCGGCTTGCGCGTCGTAGGCACACTGCCCTTCGTGACGGCATTGGCACCGAATATCCGAAGACGCCTACTCTTTCGCGGCCAACCGCGGCGGGACGGCCGTGAAGCCGTATTCGGCCACGAGCGCGTTCTCCGGGAATCGGGCCCGAGTGGCCTTCCAGTACCTCGGAGCGAGCTCCAGGTAGCGGTCTTTGGGCCAGACGGGCATGACGCGAATGAGCTCCTTGAAGTAGCCCTCGGGCTCGATTCCGTGGAGCTTGCACGAGGCGATGAGGGAGAACAGATTCGCAGCAGCCGTGGCGTGATCGTCGGAGCCGAAGAAGAGCCAGGCTTTTCTCCCCACCGCGATGGGCCGGAGCCCTCGCTCGCTGTGATTGTTGTCGAGGCGCAGACGGCCGTCCTCGAGGAAAGTCCGCAATGCCCTCTCCTGGCGGACGGCATAGCCGAACGCGGTCGTGACGAACGAGCGCGTCGCCTTCACCTCCGCGAAGATGGCTTTTGCCCAAACGAAGAAGTCATCGATGAGCGGTCGTGTGTGGCTGTCGCGCAGCTCTTTTCGCCGACTCGGTGGGAGCGCGGCCCACCTCGCCTCGGCCTCGTAGAACATCCGTATGCGGAGGAGTCCTTCGCGCGCTCGGGGATCCTTCGCCGCGGTCGCAGCGTCCCAAAAGCGTCGGCGCGCGTGCGCCCAACAGCCAACTTCGGTCGGCGGCTTTTGCGTGTCTTCGTCGTCGAAGAGAGGTT
>JAYUKI010000675.1:0-3740 GCA_043764595.1 Myxococcales bacterium
AGTGGCCAGTTGGCCCTCGGGCTGCGAATCCCCCGCCGACCTCTTCCGCGCCGCCGACGCCGAGCTTTACCGCGCCAAACGCGACGGCCGCGGCCGGGCGTATGTGGCGGGCACACGCGTGGACTACACCTTCGTTTCCTGAGCGTTCGCCTCAGCGCTCAGCAGTCGACGTGAGCGATTCGCTTCGTCGTCCTTGCCGGGGCGATGCGCGTCGGAAAGGGCAACACTTCGCGCTCCCCGAACGAGCCTCGAAGAATCGTCTTGGTTCCGTCGCTCTCCAAGATCAGTCGTTCTTTGCCACACTCCACGACCACCTTGTCGGTCGCACCCGAATCGTCCGAAACGACTCGGCACTTCGGGAAGGAGCGGCACATCTCGAACATGTCCAGGGTGGGCTTCTGCTTTCCTCCGTCCAGCGCCTTGGAAGGGCAAAAAGCATACGCTTTCGATACTTTCTGATCTTCACCGGTCGTCTCGATCAGCACGTCGTGGCCCAAAAAGGACGAGTGCGTTTCCCCGGGCTCCACCATGCACTGCGAGTCCACCCTCTGAACGACCAGAGTCGCCGTGCCGCTCGCCTTCGGCGCCGCCGAGGCCGTGGGCGGAGTGGGCGGGCTCGCGTCGAGCGCGGCATCGGCCGACGCGAGCACCACACTTCCCGCGTCCACGGACGGCGGCCGCGGCTCGGACCGGTCGACTTTCGTGCAACCGCAGGAAAGCCAAAGAACGAACAAGGCAAGGGGCTCGGTACGCATGATCCGTCGTCGCCTCTCCTGGGTCTTGTGTGACACGGCGCTTTGGAATTGGAAGGTTATCCCGAGCACGAAAATTCAAAAAGCCCGGTAAAATCCCGAATACCCAAACGAAGCCCTTAGGCGCCCGACCGAAATTCGTGCGTCAGCTTCCGTCGAGACCGACGCGAGGCTTTTGCGCGAGGAGCGAGCAGCGACCACCGGAAGGCTACTCCGGTAGTCTGAGGAGCGGAGCGACGAGGCCACCTGCCGCAGCGAGAGGCTCGGCGGGAGCTGGCACACCCATTTCGACCGGGCGCCTTAATACGAATCGCAGGGGACCGGCTCCTTCGTGGTGCCGCAGGCGCGGGACGTGAGGGTGCGCGTGCACGTGATCTCCTTCGGACCGACGGGAAGATCGCACTCGAGGCGCTCGTGGCTCACGTCGCGCGGATAGACCACGTACTGGAGCTTGCCATCCGAGGTGTGGAACGTCCGGCTATTGGTCCACACGTTCTCGATCTCCACGACGACCTTTGCGCGCGAAACACGTGGGTCCGTCGGGGCCTCGATGCGCGCCCCGACCACTTCGGTCTTGCTCCCGCCAAAGCAGCCCGGATCCGTGTAGTAATCGTGCTGAATGGGAATCAGCGAGGCCTCGAAGCCCCGCGTGCTCTCGATTCCAAGCAGCGTAAACTTCGTACTGCTCCCGTAGACGACCACTCTTCGCAGGTCTTTGACCTCGGCGGTGGGGACGAGCTTGGCAAACACGGGACCTGCGTCCACGGCTTTCGGCAGGCCCTTCGGAAGCATGTCTTTCCCCCACGGAAGCTCTTTGAACGCCGGCAGCGCCTTGGCATTCCAATCGCTCAGGAACGCCGCCTCGGATTTGGCGCGAGCCCCCAAAAGCGCCACGGCGTCGAGCCAAGCTTTCGGCGGAGTGGGGGACACGTCCGTTTCTTGGAGTACCACCGTGTAAGAGCTTTCTTTGTCGGGCAAGGCGAGCGATCCGACCGACACCAAAGGATAGGTGGGAGACTTCCGAACGGTGGTTCCCGGCCGGCCCATCACCCGTAGCTCCGAGACGGTGAGCTCCCGCCACCCGGCATTCGTTCCAGGAACCGTTTCGAGCACTTCGATGCGAAACCGCCCCCCGTCCGTGCCAATCGGAATGGCTTGCAGCTCGGGTTTGGACGTATCCAGGGTCGCTTCGCGCAGCACCACGAAACCTTCGTCGGAAGGCGAAGCGCCGGTTTGGGCACGCAACACCCGAACTTTGGCGATCCGGTGATTGGCCAGAAAAAGGTCGACTCCCGCTTTGCTGGTGTGGGCATATCCAGGCACGATCTCGACGTGATCGACGTGGGCGTCCGAAGGCACGCTGAAGCCCATCCAGCCGTGCAAGTCGCCCGTTCGGCCATTCCATGCCGTCTCGAGCTTGCCGTCGACCAAGTGCTCGGGATAGTCGCGAGGGTTGTCCACACTGGACGACACGGCCACTGTGGCGGGCACCACACGCAGGAGATCGACGAGCGCCGCCGGCGCCGGGCTCACGGCACTTGGTGCGGCGCTGGCTACCGCGGAGGGCACGGGCGCCACGGCTCCGACCGAGGATGGGCTGGCCGAGGGCGCGGGCGCACCATGCGGGAGCTCGACCGACCGGCACGCCCCGAGCGATAGCGCGATGAACCCCAAAGCGTACGGTGCGCGGGACATGTGCCCCGAACGTACGAGGCCAAGCGACCGATTCCCAGACTTCACGCGGTCGCCGCACAGACAACACGGGCAATCGGAGTCTTTCCCGTTCCCGCTCCGGTTCCCGTTCCCGTTCCCGTTCCCGCTCCCCGGTTCCCGCTCCCTTCCCCTTCCCCTTCCCCTTCCACTCCCCGCTCCCCGCTTCCCGCTTCCCGCGAGGCTCCGTCCCCGACGGAACTAGGTGTCGGGCCGTGGCCGAGCTAAGCCGAATTTGGTCCATCCCGCGCATGGATTGAGGCATTCTTTTCGGTCCTATGGACCTCACCCCTTGGCGTTTCCGTAGCCCCAGCGTTCCTTCCCGCACCGCCTCCCTATGCGCCGCCGCAGCGCTGTTCGTCGGCCTGCTGAGCGGGTGCCGCGACAAATCGGGCCCCGAGAGTGGGACGTCGACCACGAGCTCGAACGCCGTCACGACCGACGGCCAAGCCTCGGCCCCGAAAACGGAATCCGCGGCCGACGTCACCACGGCCCTGAAGAAAGAGCTCGACGCGTGGGCCGCCGACCAAGGCGCTGGCAACGTGACGGGCTATCTGGCCCGCTACGACGAGACCTCGTTCAAAGGCACGAAACGCCTCCGGGAGGGCGGCGAGAAGACCTACGACTTTGCCGCGTGGAAGGCCGACCGCACCAAGATGCTGAAGCACAAGCCGAAGGTCGTCGCCGACGCTCCGGTATTCGAGACTTGGCACGACGGAAAGCTCCCGAAGGGCACGGCCAAAGCCACGTTCATCCAGCGCTTCAAGAGTGGCGACTACGCCGACCACGGAAAAAAGGTCCTCACGTTCGTCCAAAGTGCGGGAGGCACATTCAAGATAACCCACGAAGAAATGCTCACGAGCAGCTCGGGTTGGGAGGACGACGCCAAAAACAAGGTCAAGGAGCTCGATGCGTCGGCCTGGACCTCCCCCATCACGGCAAGGCTCGCCCACGAAGCCACGGGCGCGAAGGCGCGCAACGCGGAGCTCCCTGCCCCGCACCATCTCATGTTCACGCTGAGCGACGCCGCCGGAAAGAAGGAGTCGTTCGAGCTCCTCCTCGAGGCGGAGAGCGATAGGCCTGTCACCCTCGGATTTCTCGCGCCCAAGGCCCAAAAGGGCATTCTCTTCGAGGAGGGCTTTTGGTGGGCCGGCTTTGGCGACCACTTTCGCGTCGTGCTCGATGCCGAGCGAATCGTCGTGAAGTACCGTATCGAAGAAGAGGGCAGCGAAGAGACCGCCGGCACCGACACGCTCTATGAAGACTTCTTGCGTGTCA
>JAYUKI010000676.1:0-3736 GCA_043764595.1 Myxococcales bacterium
ATACGGATGCATTCTCACGAAGCTCACCGTGCCCGACTACACCGCGGACGAGGCCACCCTCGGCACGCCGTGGATCTACTTCGGCTTTGGCGACGAAGCGGGAAAAGACATGGAAGTCGGGCTCGCGTTCCAAAAGGGAAATGGCACGCCGGAGAAACCACGTCGGTACCTCCCGTACATGCGCGAAGGCTCCACGTTCTGGTTCGCGAGCGAAGCCGAGCGAGTCCTCCCCGGCGCATCGACCGAGCTTCGTGCCCGTCTCGTCGGGGACAAGGTTTACTTGAACAAAGACGGCCGCGCCGTGACGCTCACCTCGAGCACGGGGGCCTCGGTCGAGTTCGTGCGCGTCGAAGGGCTGTCGGTGGCGACCTCCCACGTCCGGCGCGTCGTCGGTCAGGCCACACGCGTCATGAGCTACCGTGGTACGCGTCTTGGAACGCTCGGGCCCGTCGTCTTCGAGGACACTCGGGTTTGCAAGGCAGACGGCACCGAAGTGCCTTTCGTGGGCGACGTGGCCTCGTGGTCGCGCACGTCGAATGGCGTGAGATCCGGAACCTCGGTTTGGCCGTCGCGGTATGTCACGCGTTCGCGCAGTGGCTCGCGAGAAGAGGTATGGCTATTCCGATGATGCGAGGTTTGCCGCGGTGACGTTCTTGGTGATGGCACTTCTGTTTGTCGGCGCCATTGGCCTTCTGGTCGGTGTGGGTCGAATCGTGGCCGAAGCGTTCCATGAAGGACTGCTATGGGCCGTAGCGGTTCTGTTCATTCCAGGGGGAATCGTTCTCTACGTGGTCAGTCACTGGGCCATTTGTTGGCGCGGCACGAAGCCGGCCGTACTCGGCGGTGTTTTGTTCGGTCTCGTGTGGACGTTCGGAATGCCCGCAGTGCGCGCGAGCGGTGACCAAGCCCGCATGATGCAATTCTTCAAGAACGCGGATCGAGCGACCGGTTCGCCGAGCCAGTGCCCCGACTCGGGGGACGTCGACAACGGCTACGCCGCTTACTGTTGCACGAAGCACGGCTGGAAGCTCGAGGATCACTCGGGCTGCTCTGCCGTGTACATACCCACCGAGTCGTGTGGTGGAGCCACGGTCGGGCAAGTGCGCAAGACCGTGTGTGGAACGATTGGGCCGAGGCTCAAGAATCCAAAAAAGGACAGCGAAATTATCCTTAGGTGAGGAGCGTCGCGTGCCGAGTGGTGCCGAGTGGTGCCGGGTGACCCGGGAAAACTCAGCTATCCTTGAGCGCGCCGTCGACCCCAGGGACGACCTCACCTGGCTGCGACTGTACGCCGGCCGAACCACATCCAGTCCGAGGTCGCGCCGCTTGGGCGCGAATGGCCGCCACCCTACGATTCATGGCGCGCCGAACCCATGTTCGGAAGAGCCATGCCCGAACGCCGCTCAAGTTCGTTCCCTTGGCTGCGTAGAACGCGTCTGGAAAGTCGTACGGACCGAAGTCTGCATCGATGCCGGTCTTTTGGATGCTCGTGTCCGTGCCGACCCATTCGTTGTTCGGAGCCGATAGGCTCTCCGTGCCCGCGCCAAAACCGAGAAAGGCTCCGCTCGTGCGTGGGAATCGCGAACGCAGACCTTCGAGGTAGCGCGTGTCGAGAATGACCCCTTCGAGAGATCTCCAGGAGCCCTCGAACAGCACCTCCGCATACCCGTGCAAGATGCTTCGCGGCGCGAGCAGGTACGGGATTCCGGTCACCACACCTCTCTGGAGGGCCTTCTCTACCGTCGCTCCGTGAAAGCGGCAGGGGATACCGGCCGCCCGCAGTAGGGCCATCAAGAGATTCGTTTTCGTGTTGCACTGCCCGTATCCGTCCGCGAGCACTGCGGAGGCAGGCAAATCGTCCGAAATATTGTATCCGAATCCGATTTCGTCTCGCACGAAACGGTACACGGCACCGATTCGTTCGCGGTCGGTACCGGAAGACCAGCCGCGGTCGCGCACGAGGTTTTGGAGCGCGGAAGAATCGAAGTCGAGGATCGTGGTGGGCTCGAGGTACGTCATGGTGCTCTCCTGCCGAAGAACGTGCGCGCCTTCGCCGGTTTTCGCTTGAACCGAGCGGTCACGTGACGTCCGGCTCGTCGAAATCGACGAGCTCGGCCGTGTAGAGCACTTGGGACGGCGGCATCCCGAAGAAGGCGCGAAAGGTTCGTGTCAGGTGCGCGGCGTCCGAAAAGCCTGCGGCCACTGCGGCCTCGGTCAGGCTGGGCACGCGTGTTTCGGTCCGAGCTCGCGAGACTTCCCGCACCGCGCGCGCCACCCGGAGCCATGGCACGAACGCGCGGTACGGAAGGCCGACCTCTCTCGAGAAACGATGCGTGAGGCGGGTGGGCGACAGGCCCACGAGCTCGGCAACACCAGGCAACGAAGTGGGCTCGCCCGCCGCTATGCGTTTGCCAAGCTCGCGAATCGCCCGCCTCACGTCACGCGAGAGAGGCTCACGGGGGGCGTCGCCGACCAGCGCTCGCGTCCAACGCGCGACGTCTCGTAGCGACTCGGCGTGCGTCCCCGTGGGAAAGGGGGAATCGAGAACGTCCTCCACGAGAGTCTTCGATAGCCCTTCACGGGCCAAGCGATCGAGCGCGGCGCCCAAGGGCCCGTGCCGATCGAACAGCACGAGCCCGATGTCGCGGTTCGTGGCTTCGAGCCCATGGCGCACACCCGCTGGAACGAGGGCTACGCGCGCCTCGAACGTGCTCGTTCCAACGGTGATCTCGAACGGAGCTTCTCTGGATACGACGAGCTGCACGGCGTGGTGGGCGTGCGCGTCGGCTGGGCCGCCGGGGCCGACGTACACCACGCGTCCGGGGGCGAGGGTCAGCGTTCCACCAAACGGAAGGCTCGCCGCGCTCATGCCTGCCCTGGCATTCGGAATGACGGGGGAGGGCGAAGCGACGGAGTCCCTTCGGCGACTTTTGGGGCGAGCCATGCGTAGACGATAGGCAACACGAAGAGCGTAAGCATCGTGGCGCTCACGAGGCCACCAAGGACTGCGTGAGCCGGCTTCACTCTTCCGCGGATCTCGGTAGGCCACGAGCCGTAACCCCACCGTTCGACGCCAAGTTGTAGCGTGCCCCGATGGAGACGAGCGTACGCGCGGCAGGGCCGGTTCGAACCGGGGGTAGCGCGTGCGCGAGGGCGGGAAGGCCGGTTCGAACCGGGGGTAGCGCGTGCGCGAGGTCGGGAGGGCCGGTTCGAACCGGGGGTAGCGAGCACGGGAGAGCGGGAGGGCCGGGTCGAACCGGGGGCAGGGAGCGCACGAGAGCGGGAGGGCCGGTTCAAATCGGGGTAGCGACGGCTCGGTCAGTAGCGCTTTGGCGTAGAGCGGCGATTGGCGCACCACGCCGTCGAAGGGAGCGCTTAAACTATAGACTCGCGGCACCGCTTCGACGGCGAAGGAGAGCCCCGAAGGTTCGCGGTGCAGCTCTCAGCTCGGACCGTCGTCGTCGGTACCGCCGGGCTCCTTCTCGTCGTCGTCCGAGCCTCCAGGCCCTTTGCCACGGCGTGTGGCGCGATCGACCGCTTTCGTGAGCTGGCCTGTGAGCGTTTCGACTTCTTCGGGCGTGAGCTTCGCGAGACGTACGGTTTTGACGAAGACGTCGACCGCTCGAACCCATTCGGTACGCGCGTTCTGGGCGTCCATCTTCGTGACGCCGGTTTCCTTCTGAGCGAGGAGGCGCGTGCGCTCTTTGTCCGAAGCGCCAAGCTCGCGCGCTCGTTT
>JAYUKI010000677.1:0-13319 GCA_043764595.1 Myxococcales bacterium
CAGCAGATCATCTACGAAGTTCTTTCGACTATGCAGGTGAAGGCTGCCGAGAGTGGCGTCGCCTTGTCCGCCGAGTTCGCTACCTCGCTCCCCGAGACCGTGTCCTCGGACCCGACACGGATGCGCCAAATTTTGGTGAATTTGGTCGGCAACGCCTTGAAGTTCACAAGAAAGGGAACCGTTCGCATCGTTGCGTCGAGTGAGCATTCGAACGGAGAATGGTGCCTGCGCTTCTGTGTCGCCGACACCGGCGTGGGAATGACCGAGGCCCAAGTGCGCGCCCTCTTCCAGCCGTTTGCGCAGGCCGATTCCTCCACGACGCGAAAGTTCGGAGGCACGGGCCTCGGCCTCACCATCTCGCGTCGCCTCGCGCGATTGATGGGGGGCGATCTTACCGTCCAAACGGCGGCCGGAGTCGGCAGTACCTTCATCGCCAAGATTCGTGTGACCGCACGGGAAGGTGTCACTCTCTTGGGCAGCTTCCACCCACCCGCCAGCGAGGACGAGCTCACCGGGAGCCCGACCGCCTTCGTAGGACGGGTCCTCGTCGTCGAGGACGGTCCAGACAACCAGCGCCTTTTCGAGACGCTCCTAAAATCGCTCGGAGTTTCGGTGACGCTCGCTTCGGACGGCGCAGCCGGAGCGGCACTAGCGACCGAGGCGTTCGACGACAACAAGCCCTTCGATCTGATTCTGATGGACATGCAGATGCCCGTTCTCGATGGATACGAAGCTACGTCGCTTCTTCGCAGCTATGGGTATCGGCACCCCATACTCGCCCTCACTGCGCACGCCATGGGTGGGGACCGTGACAAATGCATTCGAGCGGGGTGCGACGGTTACCTTCCAAAACCCTTGCGACGCGAAGCCTTGCTCGCGGCTCTCCAGCAATACCTCTCGCCCCGCACGAACGAGACCGCCCGACCGCTCGAGCCCTTGTTCAGCGAGCTCTCGTCCGACGAGCTCATCGCGCCGATGCTTCAAGACTTCGTGGCAGGAGTGACCGAACAAATCGCCGAAGCGGCGGCTCAAGCGCGGTGCGGAGATCGTCACCGTCTCGTGGTGGTGGCCCACCAGCTCAGAGGCGCCGGAGGTGGGTATGGCTACCCTGCGATCACCGAAATTGCGGCGCGTCTCGAGAGCCTCGCATCGACCGCCACCATCGAGACGCTTCTTGACTGTACCGACCAGCTCGCAGAATTGGCAAAAAGGGCAGCGCTCGCCCTCGAGCCCGACCCGACAGGCACGGTCTCGGGCGGCTCGCGATTCCCGCGCGCCGCCTGAGCCGGCGCATCGCTAGGTCGACCGTCTTCGGACGTGGTCCTCGCTAGGGAGCACTCAAGTACTGGACCAAGTTCGGGACGCCGGACGTTGCTCCCAGGGCCGCACCTTCTCGCTCGAAAATACCAATGGAGCTCGCTCAGTCATGTTCGCCGCGTCTCCCTCCAAGGCACCGAGCGGTACTGCGCTCGTGGTCGATTCCACGCCACTGCTGTCCAGACTGTACGCCGCCATTCTCGCTGCGGCCGGGTACCGAGTGCTTTCCGCGTCGAATGACCAGGAGGCTCTCGCGATGCTCACTCTGGAGAAGCCCGACATCGTCGTGCTCGACGCCGACCTGCCGGCGCACTCCGCGCCTCGATTGCTCGAAGGCATGCGTTCGGACGCTCGGCTCGCCGATGTGGGCGTCCTCTTGATCACCGAAGCTGCCGACCCGGCCTTCTCTGGCGGCACGAACGACTACCTTTGCAAGCCCGTCGACCGTGCTGCGCTGGTCTGCCGTGTTCGCGCGGTCATCGAGTCGCGAAATGCCGGAAAGAAGCTGCGATCGCTTAGGGACGTTACGGCCGAGCGCGATGGCCTCCTTCGCGAGCTCAAAGAACACCGCCAGGCCCAATCGTACCTCCTGCCGAAGGGAGCCATGACGTGGGGCTCTTGGCGATGCGTGGGCGCATTGCGGGCGAGCGCGACGCTCGGTGGGAACCTCTTCGACATCGTCGTCGAGCCGGACGGCGAGCGGACGATCTTCCTCGTCTCGGCAGGGAGAGGAATCGTTGCCGCGAGGCTCGCCAGGAGGGTTCGTGAATGCCTCCACTCGAGCCTTCCGGGTCGCGATCTCCGTGAGGTCGCCGTGGGCCTTGGTGCCGCTTTCGCCGATGCTCCCGAGGCGGTTCGGCTTGCCATGGTCCGTACCGGAAAGGCGAAGGTCGATGTATTCAATGCCGGGTTGCCGCCGCTCGCGGTCTCCGAGCGAGGCGTATTCAAGACGCTCGCCGTGAACGACAGCCCATGCGCCGGCCTTGGACGTGCCATGCCCTTGGAAGTCTCGACGATTCCTTGGTCACCAGGGTCGAGCGTCACGCTCTTCAGCGAAGGAGTGACGGCGCCGTTCGGGGCGCACGACGACACCCCGGGCGCGTTCGGGAGGCTCCGTGGGAGCGAGCTCTACCCATGCCGCGCCTCGTTCTTGGCGATGAACCTCGAGGCGATGTTCGACGGACGACCCAGCGAGGACGACGCGACGATCGTCGTGCTCGAGGACGTCTGAGCGCAAAGTTTCGCCGTCGTTCCCTCGGCACTTCTCGGCCTGAGCCCGCTCTTTGGGACTCGTGACGGGAATTGCTCCTCCGTTGGCGTCACCGCGAGCCCGAGCGTCGCCGTGCGCGAGACTGCCTCGTCGCGCCGGCTCCTTTCCCTGTTTATGGGTTGTCATGACGGAGACCGATCGAAGAGGACGATGGCTCCGCCGAGAGACGAAAGTCGTCGACGTCCGTGGTGCCTTCGTCGACCGAAACGAATCCGACGGCCACGCCGGTCGCGCCGGGGGGGACGGACGGGAGCGAGAAACTTGCGCGAGCCCATCCGGCTGAGGCTACCGAAGGAGGCGAGTCGACCCAGGGGCCCCAGAACCCGTCACTTTCTCGGAACGACGCGCTGAGGGCGACGCGGCCTCCTCGGTAACTGGCGGACAGGACATAGGAGCGATCGGGACGGACCGAAACTGCGCACGACCCGGAGTCTTGAAGGGACCTGAGGCGCCGGTCGACTCGTGCGGAAGGGCTCGTGGTGGATAGGCGCTCCGCCCACGAACCTTCCGCGCTTTCGTCCGATCGGGACCACATGATTCTGGCTCCCGGGTCTCCTCGAAACCAGCAATCGGGAATACCGTCGAAATTCGCATCGATCTCGAGCGAACCATTTCGCAAGAGAGGGCCAGGCCCTTGCACCGAACGAGGTCCACTCCGAGCGGGGGCCTGAGCTCCGCCGGTCAGCTCGTGCACGGTTCGAACGAGCGTTCCGCTCTTCTGTCGCCCCTCGATCCACGAGAGAAGCTCGGAAAGCTTCGCCGGATCGATGGCACTGCCGCCGCACCTCGCGGCGGCACCGCCAGCGCACACGTCATGAAACACGAGTGTTGCCCATCCACCCGTTCCATCGAGTCGGGTGATTTGTGACTTCAGGGCTTCCACCGTGCCCGTGCCCTGGTTGGTGGCTGCAATTCGAAGCGCGAATGGATCCGCCGCCGGGAGTGTCTCGATTCCGCCGGCCACGAGCCGCGCCGAGCCATATCCACATTCAGCGACGATCAGGCTGGTGCGTGGGTCGGTTCGTCCGCCGGGGAATGCGAACGAGCGAACGTCGAAGCCGAGCGCGAGAAGTTTTGCGCGGTCGTCGCATACCTGCCGAGTCGCTTCGTCCCGTTCGAGCGCGGGCAGGTGAACGTGATGCATCGTGTGTCCGCCAATCTCGTGACCATGCGAAGCGAGCGCGCGTATCTCGTCGAGCGTCATGAATCCCGTGTGTCCGATGCGTGTGCTGTTGACGTAGAACGTCCCTCGCATTCCAAGCGTGGCGAGCTCCTGTCCCGCCTTTGCCTGGGCGGCGTGGGTGTCGTCGAACGTCAGTGAAACGAAGGTTGGCATGGGCGCCGAGGGTGCCGTTGACGAAATCGTGATTCGCCTCGACACGCGTACGCTGTCACGTTCGATGACGAGCGCGACGTTCCCGTCCGGAATCGGGGGAATGCGTGCAACGACGTGCGTGGACGTCCAAACCAGGATCTCCGCTTCTGAGTTGTCGACCGTCACCCGACCGCGCCCCCTCGTGTCTCCGAGGCCTAGACCCTGAATCGATACGACGTGTCCCGGGCGAACCAATTCTGGAAAAACACCGGGCATCACCGCCTGAAAGCCGGTGAATGCGATGACGGGCTCGTCGACCGAAGGACCGCTCGACTGGGGCGATTCGAGCGGATAGGCCTTGGTCCGCTCCGACTCGACCGGATACGCCTGGGTCGGTTCCGACTCGAGCCACGGATCGCCCTCCGCCTCACACGCAATAAGGAAGACAGGGATGCATAGGGCAATCGGGAGGCGCATCGCCCGCCGTGTGCAGCGAGTGTGCCATGCCCAATAGCGGCGTAGACCAAAAAGGTGTGGTGGATAGGCGTCAAAGGTTTGGCGACTTCGTGTTCCAAACTTCGGTCCGAAGAGCCGCTCCCTGGTCCGAAGGCCTGCGCTACTTTTGGAGGTATGAGCGCATACAGCGGACCGAAACACGTCGTGGTTCTGGGAGGTGGGCTCGCCGGACTCGCTACCATGGACGCGATCACCCGTGCGTTGGCAAGCGTTCCCGGGGTGGGCTCGGCATCGAGCTCACGCTCGTCGAGGCCGAAGCCCACGTGGAGGTCATGTCGAGCACGCGAACGCACAGAGCTCGAATACGGCCGATCGAAACGCGAAGAACTGCGTCCCGCGGCACAGCGACTCTTGCGTCGAAAAAGCCACGAACCGAGAGATTAGCGCCGATTGTTTTCGGCGGTCTTCCTGCGTCTTTCGTGCCTCCTTCAGCGGCTGTTCGGCAGCGGAGGCTCGGGCGGACCTTCGTCCAGCATCTCGCGAACCGTCCTTGTCAGCTGAGCCGCGTTGAACGGCTTCCCGAGAAAACGGCTCCCTACTTCGAGGACGCCGTCGTTCGAAAGGGCATCGTCCGAATAGCCCGAAACGAAGAGGACTTTGGTTGCCGGTCGGATCTTTCGAAGCTGCGTCGCAAACGCCCGACCGCCCACGAGCGGCATCACGACGTCGGTCACCACCAAAGGAAGGTCGCCCTCGAACGATTCACAGAGAAGGGATGCCTCCCGCCCATTCGAGGCCGTTAGGACCGTGTAGCCCGCGGCAGACAAAATGCGCTGAGCGAGGGTTCGCACGGCAGCTTCGTCTTCGACCAATAGAATGGTCTCGGTACCGACCCGAACGGCCGAGAGCCTCGAGCTCGACGACTGGTAGGTGGGCCGACGTTGCGAAAGGTCGCGCGGAAAACACACTTTGAACGTCGTGCCGTGGTCAGGCTCGCTGTAGACCCAGATGTTGCCGCCACTCTGCTTGACGATGCCATAGACCGTCGACAGCCCGAGTCCCGTTCCCTTTGGCGGTAGCTTGGTCGTAAAGAAGGGCTCGAAGATGCGCTCCCGAGTTTTGGCGTCCATTCCACAACCGGTGTCCGTGACCGAAAGCATCACGTAAGCGCCTGGAGTCACGCCCACCTGCAGGCCCGCGGTATGCGAGTCGAGAGCCACTCTGGCGGTCTCGATGGTGAGCTTGCCTCCGTTCGGCATGGCGTCGCGCGCATTGACCACGAGGTTCATCAGCACCTGCTCGATCTGAGCAGGGTCGGCCATCGTCAACCCGAGGTTCGGTGTGAGGGTGTGAACCAGCTCGATGTCTTCGCCCAATATTCGCCTCAGAAGGCGCTCGATGCCCTCTACGACGAGATTGAGGTCGAGTGGGACGGGCTGCATGACTTGTTTGCGGCTGAACGCAAGGAGCTGGTGGGTCAGCGCAGCGGCTCGTTTGCCGGCCTTCTCTACTTCGTCGAGATCGTGACGTGCAGGGTCCTCGGCCGGAAGGCCCTCTCGCGCGAAGCCCGTGTAACAAAGGATGACCGACAAAAGGTTGTTGAAGTCGTGCGCGACTCCACCGGCGAGCGCACCGAGGGCCTCCATCCGTTGCGAAACACGAACCTGTTCCTCGAGGTTGGACCGTGCCTTGTCGGCCCGCTTTCGTAGGGTATTGTCGCGAATGTTGCACTGAATCATCCGCGTGTCGTCCTCGAGGTAGGCGTTGCTGACGAAGCCTACGTCGATGCGGCGCCCATCGAGGGCAAGGAGCGGCAAGTCGTCGTACGCGATGTAGTCGTTGGCTTGGAGCTCCGCGAACGCCACCTTCGACGCAACGATGTCTTTGAATGGACCAAGATCCCACATCTGCCTTCCTAGCAAATCGGCGCGGGAGCAGCCGAGTAGGTCCAGGAGGTAAGGATTGACGTCGAGAATGGCCCCGCTTTCGCCATCGAGGATGACGATGCCGTCCTTTGCTGCCTCGAATACGCGTCGATAGCGAACCTCCGAGGCGCGCAGCGCATGCTCGTTCCGAACCGGATCGGATTCGTCCGAGCGGTTCATTTCGTCCCGCGTGCCGACAAGCGATTCACTGGCGTCGTCATGGGTCCCCCGGGGCGGCCAATCTGCTCCCTACCGTCCATAGTGGATTGACAGCCGTTCGACATGGTCTTCCAAGGAATACCCGAGCGCGCAGGGCCACACAAGGCGCCTGTGCCGTCAATAGGATGACGCAACGAGCGCTTGCCGGTCCATCGGATGCAAGCGCCCGACCATGCGACCGTGCGACCGTGCGACCGTGCTGCCGTGCTGCCGCCGGCCGGTGATACGGCCATCCTGCCGTACTGCTCGTGGGCGATTCCTGTGACCTCTCGGTACGACCCTCGGCGATGACGTGCTCGCAGGTGCCCCCACCGTAGGAGTTTGTCACCACAGTGCGTTCGTTGCAGAACGAGGGTTAAGGCATTCCATCTTCTGCCGTTTGTCAAAGGTACGATGGCAGGCGAACCTAGCGTGAAGGTCCAAGTCCCCATGTCCCGGCAAAGCAGCGCCAAGCGAACGGTGCTCTTCGTCGACGACGAGCCCCGAAACCTCGACGCCCTCAGGTCCGCCCTGCAGGGACGTGAGCTCGAGTGGGACATGGTGTTCGTGTCGAACGCCGAGGCGGCCCTCTCGGAGCTTCGAGCGAGGCCGTTCGACGTGATCGTCACCGACTTGGCAATGCCCGGCGTCGACGGCGCGACCCTACTCGCGCAAGTGAGAGAAGTTTCCCCGAGCACGGTACGCATCCTTCTCGCCAACGAAACCGAGCGAGACGCCGCTTTGCGCGCTTCGCCCGTGTGCCATCAGTCCCTGTCGAAGCCGTGCAATTCCGAGGCGCTCAAAGCGGCGATCGAGCGCACTCTTGGCCTGAAAGGACTCCTCGAGAACGAACGTGTGCGAGCCATCGTCGGGAAGATAGACCACCTGCCCGTGCTTCCTCGTGTGTATTCGGAGCTCAATGCCGCGTTTGCCTCGCCGGACTGCTCGCCAAGCCAAATTGCTCGAATCGTGGAAGGCGATCCGGCTATCTCGGCCGGCTTGCTCAAGCTCGTGAACTCTGCGTTCTTTGCACTCGGCCAGCGAATGACCTCGCCCGAGCGGGCGATCGTCTACCTTGGCCTCGACCTCGTGCGCAGCCTCGCGCTTACGACCAAGGTCTTCTCTACGCGACTGCGAAAGACCGTTCCCGGATTCTCGATAGACGAGCTTCAGGCCCAATCCTTTCTCACGGGCCTCCTGGCCCGTCGAATTCCGAAGTCCCCACAAGCGCGCGACGATGCCGCCACTGCGGGCCTCCTTCACGACGTAGGACGTCTCATCTTCGCGTCCGAGTGTCCTGACCAATACGCCAAGGTGCTCCGGCGCGTGAGGGAGGGCAAAGGGGTGGCCATCGAACAAGCGGAGCGCGACGAGCTAGGGGCTAGCCATGCCGAAGTAGGCGCGTATTTGGTCGGTCTGTGGGGGCTTCCGAGCACGATCGTCGAAGCCATCGCATACCATCACGAACCGTCGCGGGCTCCCGTCATCGGCGAGGTGATCCGTGCCGTGCACGTCGGAAGTGTGCTCGTGGACCGGGAATTTCGCCGTCAGCGCGGGGACCGAATCGCAGAGTTGCCGCGTGTCGACCGGAGCGTCGATGTTCACGACGATGTGGACGCTTGGGGCCGAACGGCCGCGAACGATGTCGAACGGTGGCGAGGCGATTCGGCCGCCGCATGACGAGCTCGCCTGCGCTACGGCGCGGTTTCGTATGCCGCGAACGCGCGAACGCGATCGATGCTTGAAGCTCAGTCACGGCTGCCGTTCGTTGGTTTGGGGGCTGTCTGGTGAGTTGCGGCTGCAATGTGAAATGTAGGCCCATGCACATGGCTAACTTTGGTCCGATTGGGCCGTGTCGCAATCGGGAGCTCGCGTCGTACCGAGCTCCTACTTTGGAGGCCTCATGAGGGCAATCGAACGTCAGGGCGTGTTGGTGATCGACGACTCCGAGCTCATTCACGCTTTGCTCAGGGTTAACCTCCAGCACGAAGCCATCGACCTTCACCACGCCTACAGCGCGGAAGAGGGGTTGGCGTCGGCAAAAGCGATCAAGCCGCACTTGATTCTTCTCGACGTATCCATGCCAAAAACCTCCGGCTTCGAGTTGTGCCGAATTTTGAAGAACGATCCAGAGCTTGTGCAGATCCCGGTGATATTCCTCACGGGTGCGGCGGGAGTGGCCTCAAAGGTATGGGGGTTCGACGTAGGAGCCGTCGACTACGTGACCAAGCCTTTCGAGCCCGCCGAGCTTCGAGCCCGTGTGCGCTCGGCCCTTCGCACGCGGAAGCTTCTCCAGATGTTGGAGGAGCGTGCCCGCATCGACGGCCTTACTGGACTTTGGAATCGCTCCTACTTCGACCGCCGGCTCGAAGAAGAGATCGCCGTGTGCAATCGCCATGATCGGCAGCTCAGTCTGGTGCTGGTCGACGTGGATCATTTCAAATATATCAACGACACGTATGGACACCCGTTCGGCGACCGCGTCCTCGAAGCCATCGGGCGCACGCTCGAAAAGGGTCGGGGGACCGACGTCGCGTTTCGCTATGGAGGAGAGGAGTTTGCCGTCATTGCGCGGCACACGCCGCTCGAATCCGCGATGACGCTTGCCGACTCGATGCGCCACCGGATCGAGGCGATGGGCCTTACGGGGAACAACGGGGAACCCGTCCTGGTCACCGCCAGCTTCGGTGTCGCCGGTTCGGAGGCGCTCGAAACACCGACCCCTGCTGCCCTCCTCGCTGCCGCCGACGCGGCGCTGTACCTCTCGAAGAGGGAAGGCAGAAACTGCGTTCGCGCAGCGTAGCGAAGTCCAAGGAGCAAGCGGATTCGGCCCATTCTGCAATGCCGAAGACTGCTCGTCCGGGCATGCCCGAGTCCGGCGCGACAAAGGTCGGAACGTGACAGCGCGGTCGGCTGCCCACGCGGCGCCGCTAGGCCGGATTATTTATGGGCCGGGCGGCGAATGGCGCGAGGCGCGGGAAAGACGGGCGCACGCCGGATTGCAGACCCGAGACGGCCCTTTGTTCCTTCGCAGGGTCGAGAACCGCCGTACGCCCGAGATTTCCCAGTGCATCGTGACGTGCCCGGAACCATGGATCATCCGGGCTAGAGCCTGTTGGTTTGCAGACAGATCGGCGCACCGGAGCCAATCCGCGATGCGACGAGCGCGTCTGTTGCGCACCCTCGCTAGGTCATCAGGTGAGCAGGCACCGCACGTTCGCAACGCAGCTGGTCCGCCGGTTGCGGCGTCTGCGCCCGTGGCGGGCATCGGGTGCGCCGGCGCCGAACGAAAAGAGTCGAATCAACGACTCCGGCCTGAGACCCGTCCGCGGTTCAGCGTGCCGCGCGGAGCTTCTCCTGGAGGCCCATCTCGAAGAACGCGCGAAGGTCTTCGCGCATCGCGCGCCTCCCCTCGTTGCCGGCATACCGCTTTTCGACTTTGTCGGTGAAGCGGAGGGCCGTTTCGTTTGCGACCCTGTAGCGTTCACCCTCGGGCGTGTCTGCTTCGTGGCAATACGAAACGGAGCTATAGAGGCGCGTGCGGAGCCGTTCACTCGAGCGCCGGGAGAAGCTTGGTGCAGTGTGGGCAAGTACAAAATACTTGTCCACCTCGGCCTGAATCTCGAGCTCGAGCTGGGTCGTCTCCCGTCTCCGCACCGCCCGAGCGGCGAGATAGACGAAATGGCTCACACCCTCGATGATTTGGCACAAAGGGTCCAGATCGTCGACCTCGAGGTCGAGCTCGCTCGACCCTAGTCTGGGAAGGCGCAACTCGACCTCGATGTCCTCGAGCCCGTCGCGTACGAAGAGAGCTTCGCGCTCGTCGGGCGCGGCCTCCGTCACGAAGTCTCCGACGTGAGGAAGATCATCGACGCGATAGAGGCGCGACAACCCTTCTTTGACCCGTTCGGCGAGCGCGATTTCTCGAAGGAGCCCCGCGCCATTCCCCTCCAGGAGCCGCGTCGTCGCTTCGTTCACTGCAATACCTGGTTGCCGCGGGGAGTGCGAAACCCATGTGCCGCGAGAGCGTCGGCAAGTGTGTCACTTCGGGTCTTCAGCCAACGCTCGTAGAGCTTGAGAATTCCTTTTGCCCCGCCCGCGCCCTTCGCAAGCGTGAGGTTCGCGACCTCGCCGACGACGGTCACGAACGCTTCGAACTTCTGGGCGAGCTCGAGGAAGAGGTGAGGCCCTCGGCTTTCTTGCTTGCTCCCACGCACGAGAATGCTCCCAGCCGCTTCGTACGCACGCGCGCCGATTCCGACGAGGTAGCTCTGGTCGACCCCGCGGCGCTCGAAATGGTCGAGAAAAAAGCCGCCGCTGTAGAGAGCTCCGTCGCCGAGGGCGCGGAGCTTCGTGAACCGGTCGGCAAGGTCGTTCGTGCTTAGGGCTTCGTCGAGAAGGAATACGAGAGGCCGCTCGAGCGTCGCTTCGCGCTCGGGATCGGGTTTCGCGAACTCGGAGAGCATTCCGACGAGGTACGTCGTGGCGCCGGCCGACGCGTCGATGCGACGCGCCTTCATGGCGTCCGTGAGAGCGTCCTGAAAGAAGCCATCCAGAGATGAAGTGGCCAATAAGCTCATGGCGAATACCTCCGCGCTGTCTCGTGCCTTCTCGTCGGCCCGCCGTCTTTGGCGAGAATCCGGGTCTATCGAGGAGAACGTCCGAAGTGAGACCGACTTGAAGGCTTCTGACGATGGTTGCGGCGAAATTCGCTCGGCGAGCCTCAGAGAACGGTGGGAATACGTGCACACGTACTCTGGCCGGCGACGTGTTGCTGGCGGGCAGAGGCCTAGCTAGTTCGCCTTATCCATTGTCCACCTTCGACAATGCGCGCGACTCGGCTCAGGAAATCACTCTTTCCGCTCAAGTCGCATGGCATTGCGTCGTTCACCAGGGAATCCCCCCCAATGTGAGCCGGGAGGTAGGAGGAGCCCGATGTCCATGCAGAACGCCTATTCGTATTCGCACTACGCCACGACCGAGAGTGTCCGCGAGGATGACGAGCGCCACTATCCGCTTGCGACGGCGGCCTCACGTGCCAAGACGGTTCGTCCGGGTAGCGCCTTCCGCCAGAACGGAGCGACGGCCAAGTCTTCCGACTCGGAAGGCGCCCGAGTGCCCGAGGTAGACCTGACGGCGCTGCGAGAGCGCGCCTTCCAAGACGAGGAGCTGGTACGCGAGGTGCTACTCGACTTCCTTTCGACGTCCGACGAGCTCGTCGGAGAGATGATTGGTTTCGCGAATACGGGCCGCTTCTCCGAGGCCGCGGCGCGCGCCCACTGTGTCCGAGGAGCCCTTCTTGCGCTTGGCGCCAATCGCGCTGCGGAGGCCGCCACCGAAGTCGAGCATCTTGCGACCACGTTTTCGACGGCTCGCGTCCTCACCGACCTCCACGCGAGCGTCCTTACTGGGGTCCTCCACACGTTTCGCACGCGTCTCGATGCAGCCCGCACCGAGATGTTCCGGTTCTTGGGCTCCAACAGTCAAAACTCCGACGGGTCGCCATCCCAATGACGGTTGCGGACCAGAACCCGTGACAAGAGGCTCCTAACCCCACGAAAGCAGGTAGTGAGGGCATGTGGCACGCCGAGTGCTTTGAGCTCGTCCGTAACGTGGCGGCCGTATGACACCTTCGTCACGGCGCGAGCGTTCGGGGATGAGCCAGACATGTCGGGTGACGACGAACTGATGCGGGAGTTCTTGCTCGAGAGTGGCGAGAACGTGAATCAACTCGACCGTGACTTCGTCGCGCTAGAGCAGAATCCGACCGATCGCGTCCTCTTGGGCGGCATCTTTCGGAGTATCCACACCATCAAGGGAACCTCGGGATTCTTTGGATTCGGAAAACTGGAGAGTCTCACCCACGTCGGCGAAACGTTGCTTTGCCGTCTCCGAGATGGCGAGCTCGTCAACGACACTGCCATCACCTCGGCCCTTCTCGCAATGGTGGACGGAGTTCGGCGAATGCTCGATTCAATCGAGCGCCTCGGCACCGAAGGGGACGAAGACCACGGGCCCATCATCGCCGAGCTCACTCGGGTTGGTCTCG
Organism: Myxococcales bacterium; assembly: GCA_043764595.1. Classification (GTDB taxonomy): domain Bacteria; phylum Myxococcota_A; class Polyangia; order Polyangiales; family Polyangiaceae; genus JAAFHV01. Next base: position 12,531 of record JAYUKI010000677.1, read on the forward strand.
CGCTAGCCCCTGCGCCCGTAGTCCAGCCGGCCAAAACGGCGACCCCCGTCGTTCCAGAGTCGCATTCCAGCGCGACCGTGAAGCTTCCGAGCAAGGCTCCGCCCGTCGTTCCGGCCCATCCCCAGGTGCCGGAGGCGGCGGACGCGGGCACGTTGAAGGGGCCCCCGGTGTCGGATGCGACGATTCGCGTCGACGTCGGGCTCCTCGACCGCGTCATGAACCTGGTCGGCGAGCTCGTCTTGGCACGAAACCAGATCATGCAGTTCGGGGTTTCCTCGAAAGACGCAGGGTTCATCAATGCTTCCCAGCGGTTGAACTTGCTCACAACCGAGCTGCAAGAGGGCGTCATGAAGACGCGGATGCAGCCCATTGGCAATGTCTGGAACAAGTTTCCGCGTGTGGTTCGCGACCTTGCTCACGCCTGTGGCAAGCGTGTGGATCTCGAGCTCGATGGAACCGAAACCGAGCTTGACCGCACCATCATCGAGGCCATCAAAGACCCACTCACCCACGCCGTGCGCAACGCCGTGGACCATGGCGTCGAGAGTCCCGAGAAGCGAAAAGCTGCGGGGAAGTCCGAGTCGGGAACCCTTCTATTGCGCGCGTTTCACGAGGGCGGCCAGGTCAATATCGAAGTCTCCGACGACGGCGGCGGTTTGGATGTAGAGCGCATCCGAGCGCGAGCCGTCGAGCGTGGTCTCGTAACGCCTGAACGCGCTTCGCGGCTCAGCGAGCGTGAGGTGAGCCACTTCATCTTCCATCCGGGCTTCTCTACCGCCGAAAAGGTTT
>JAYUKI010000678.1:0-1109 GCA_043764595.1 Myxococcales bacterium
CCTGATGCGCGTAAAGGGCATTGGCCGAGGAACGTTCAAAAAGCTAAAACCTTTGATTCGTGTCGACGAGCCCGCGCAGGCCGCGGTCCCCTGAATCGATCCGAGCCCGAACGGGCCAAGTCCTAGGTTTCCACACGACAGCGAGGGTGCGGGGCGTTCCCCCGTGCCCTCGCTGTTTTGTTTGATTTGATTTGGTTCCTTGCGAGATGCAAGAATCCGCGACCGACGATTGCCCACTACGCATCGTCGTCGCACGCGTTCGCGAAGGTTCGCGGTCCGTGCAAGGGCCTTGAAGTGGGCTCACCAAAACCGGTACGCTCGCCGCCATGTCGTACGACGAAGATATTCGAACGCTCGTGGTGCTCGAAAAGGCGCGGCTCGTCGCGGTGATCGTGGCCATCGCCGCCGTCGCGTTCACGGTCGCCTTCGAGAGCAAGGTCTTCGTGGCGCTGCGCGTGGTGGCGTGGCTCGCCGCCGCGGTCGTCGGCGTGTGGGAAGCGCGGGTCGAGTCGCGCCTCGGTCGCGATCCGGACGGGAGCTACCTTCGGGCCGTGCTCTTTGCCGTCATCGGTATCGTGAACCTCTACCTCGCGACGAGGGACTGATGGTCACCGTCGTCCGATGCCCCTCGTGTGGCGCTCCGCTCCAGCAGGCGCTGCCGGCCTGCCCCTTCTGCAAAGTGGCGCTCGCCTGGCCCGGTCAGCCTACGGCGCCCGGAGATCCGGCCGCAAACCAATCTGCAGAGGTCCCGCCCGAGGTCCTTCAAGAGCTCCGAAACGGCAACAAAATCGGAGCGATAAAGGCCTACCGCACGGCCTACAAGTGCGGCCTCAAGGAAGCCAAGGACTTCGTCGACCGCCTCGAGCGCCAGCTCGGGCTCGCGTGAGTGGTCTTGTTCGAGGGGCGCTGCCCCTCGAGCTCCTCCGAGAAGTACGGGCCTGAGAGTCCTCGACATTCTCCGCTTCGCTACGAAGTCTGCGGGGGTCTCGACCTCGCAGACTCGGCCTCGACCCCGGTGAGTGTCAAAGTTGTTGTCGCTTCCTTTGCTAATTTTCTATGAAGCAGTCTCGCGGGCGAGCGCGCTCGCGATGGTCTCCTGATCTCGTTTT
>JAYUKI010000679.1:0-3731 GCA_043764595.1 Myxococcales bacterium
GAAAAAGGGAGCGAGCCCGGCTGCGCTTTCGGAGGTCATCCGAGGCGGCGCACGGGAGACCATGCTCTCTGCGGCCTGTGGACTTGCCACGAAGGGTCCGGTCGATGGGCTCGCGTCGTTCCGCCCGCTTTTGCTCTTCGTTCGCGCTGGCGAGTCGGGGGAGCGGGAACGCGCGCTTCTCGGACTCGGTACCTTGGGCGACGTTCGTGGGCTCGCCGAGCTCGAGACCATCGCCTCCGGTGGCACCGAAGACGCCCCTGTCGACGAGCCCATGCAGGCCGCCGCTCTCGAAGCGCTCGGTCGACTCTTCGGTCACCTGAAGGACGACGAAGCAAAAGAGCGCGTCCGCGATCGCATCGAGTCGAACGTCGCGTCAAAGGTCTACGCCATGGCCACCGCCGCGGTGAAAGCCCTTCGCTTCATCGGAGACGAACGCTCGCGCGCACGCCTCTTGGGAATTCTCGGGAGCGGAAGCACGACGGACGAACGTCGGCTCGCGGCCGAAGCGATGGGTGAGCTTGCTTTCGTGGCGGCCGAGCCCGCCCTCAAGAAGGCCCTCGACGACTACGACGACGACGTTCGCCATGCGGCCCGAACCGCGCTCGATCTCATCTTCCCGAAGGAGCGCACCCGGGTCGAGTTGCTCGCCGTCGAGAGCCAGTACGACGACATCTCCGAGCCCGCCGCTTCGTTCTTGGCCGTGGAGGGAGACGCCGCCGAGCTGCTTGGGAAGCTGGCGAAGATCTCCAGCCAAAGCCTCCGTGAGCGTCTCCGCTATGGCCTTGCTCGGCGCTCTACCATTCCGGGCTCGGCGCTCGTCAAGCTCCTGGGCGAAGGCCCGGCGACCACACGCGGAGACGCCGCGTGGGTCGCAGCCGTGGCTCTCTCGGCCATCCCAAAGACCGACCACGCCGCCTTGGGGAAGGCGCTCGTCAAGGCCATCCACGAAGCGTCGGCGAAGCGAAAAGACGCGAAAAAGCGCGGAAAGAACGACGAGCTGCGCGCAGAGAGCGACGTCGAGATCCGCGCTCTATGGGCGGCTCGCCTCTTCCAAAACGAAGGAAAAGTCGAAGGGATCGGCGCTGCGGCGAAAGCGCTGCTCGACGACCGCGAAGCGCCCACGCAGGTGCGCGTCGAAGCGGCGCGCTGCCTCGGTGCGGACCATCTCGAATCCCTGAAGCAAGCCCTTGGTGACCCCGAGCTCGCCATCCGTTCGGAAGCCGCCTCGTCGCTCGGCAAGGCCAAAGCGAGTGTCGAGTCCGTTCGCCGCTCGCCGGTCGACTCGGTGACGCTGGGCAGGGTCGCCCGCGGAAACGCGATTCCTGCGGCCTCGTTCTCGACTCCCGAGGGCAGGCGCATCTTCTCCCCCGTTGCCCTCGGTGCGCGCGAGCTCGCGCCACTTCTCGCCCAGGCCCAAAAGGCCACCGGCGAAGCTCGCCTCGAATCGATCGCGCAACTTGGTTTGTTGCCCGCGACCGAGTCCATCGCGCTCCTCGAAATGCTTGCCGCAAAAGACTCGGGTGAGCCCGAAGACGTCCGCAAAATGGCTTACCGTGCGCTTCGCCGCGCGCAGCGTAGATTCGCCCGACTCCCCAAGGAGGTTCGCCCGTGAGCGCACGTGTCCTCGAGCTTCGATACCCAGCGCCCAGCGAGGTCGTCGCCTCGCCCAAAGCGTCCCGCGTGTGCCTCTCGCTGGAGAGCGCCCGCACGGTCGGCGTCACCGGACGAGTGAACGACGCGGAGCTCTTCCGCGACGCGTTCCTGACCGCCGTGGCCATTCGCGAGAGCGACCTTCGCTACAAAGGAAGAGACCGAGCCCAGTACCTCGCCTTCCTCATGAAGCAGGGCAAAAAGGCCACCAAAGCGATCTGGGAGGCCCAGAAGTCGTTCCTCGACAGCGCCTTTGCGGACGAAACGCCGCGTCAACGTGGCCTCGATCCACTGGTCACGGTCGATCCCGACGAAGTGTCTCTCGAGGTCTTTTCGCGCGACGAGAGCGCTTATGCGCGACTCTCGTTCGAAAACGCCCTCTTCGACGATCGAACGGCCGCCCACGGCACCTCGCTCGCGGACCTGTCTCCTGCGCTCGTGGAGCAGGTGGAGCGCATCCGCACGTATCAGCCCCTCGATCTCGAGGCGACCAGCCAGGCGAAAGCTGCCCAAAAAGGCCAGCAGAACGGCGCCGAGAACCGCCAAATCGAGCTCCCCGACGACTGGCTCCGTGGCTTCCTCCAGGTGCAGTCCGCCGCGACGCTTCCCGGAACGACCCTGGAGCTTTCGCCAGTCGATTTTTACAACATCCTCTTCACGCTCCGTACGCGTCGAGCAAAAAAGGCCCCGCGTGGGCTCCGCTTCGAGCTCGTGCCCGGAGCGAAACCACGCATCGTGATCGAGCCTTGGGAGATTTCCTTCGAGGCCCACGGGGACGTCTACCGAGGTCCCCATCCGCGCATCGTTCGGCTCTTCGGCCGCCAACGGCTGCTTGCCCTCGCGCGAGCGCTTCCTCATCTCAAAAAGGTGCGGGTGCACTTGCTTGGAGCAGCGCTGCCTTCGTTTTGGGTTCTCGACATGGGCCAAGCCCGCATGACGGTCGCCCTCACGAGCTGGGCCGAGAGCCGCTGGGGAAGTGCCGCGTCGTTCGATGCGCTCATGCCGCGCTCGGACGACACGAAGAAGGTCGACGCCGTCGTGGCGACGCTCGTGAAATCGGGTCCGCTCTCGCTCCCGGATCTCGCGGCCAAAGTCGGGGGCTCGACCGTGGATGCACGCGCGGCGCTCCAGCGAGCATGCTTGCGCGGGCAGGTGCTTTTCGACCGCGATCGCGACATGTACCGTCCGCGCGCCATTCTCGAGAATCCCGTCGACGAAAAGACGATTCAGTATGGCTCGCCACGCGAGGCTGCAGCGCACCGCCTCCTCGGCACCGAAGGCTCGGTCACGATCACCAAGCTTCACCTCGTGGCAGGCGAAGGCACCGAGATTTCGGGCGAGATCGAGGACAAGGGCGCGCGTCGCAAGTTCTTGCCCCGCTTCACGGCCGATCTCGAAGGCCAGGTTCGAGAGGCGTGGTGCAATTGCCCCACGTACCAACGCTCCGCGATGCGCGAGGGTCCGTGCGAGCACATGATTGCCCTCTTCGTGTTCCAAAAACGTTCTGCGCTCGAAGCAGAACGCTTGCGACTCACGCCCGAAGGACGCAAGCTCGTGCGCGCCGAAACACGCACGCTGGTTCATCGGGATGCAGCAGGAAAACAGACGCGCTATCGACTCACTTTGGACGATCGTGCCGTTCGCGTCGAAACCCACGAAGCCCCGGACGGGCAACCGCTCGGGGAGCCAAGGTTCCAGCGCCTTTGGTTCGACACGGACGCCCAAGCACGCGACGCCTACTTCGCGCGGCTCGACGGGCTCGCGACCGAAGGGTTCATCGATACCGACGCGCAGAGCGCCTGACGAACCAAACTTTGATTCGAGGATCGACAGGACACAACGCGGTGTAGGCTGACGACACTGCTGCGAAACGAAGGGACCAAGACCAGAGCAGAAAAGGAGCCTCTCCGTGAGGGCGTCAGCTCACCAGCCTATGCGCCTCGAGCGCAAGGACGGTGTTGCGCCGTCCTGGAGAATCGCCACATCACACATCGCAAGGTAGCCTGTTCTTGGCTCTCTCCCCGTAGAGCACTAGTGCGCGCGGGAGAAGCTGAAGCAACAACGCGACCGGTGTTCTCTCC
>JAYUKI010000680.1:0-3727 GCA_043764595.1 Myxococcales bacterium
TTGCTCGTCGGTTTCATACAAGAGTATGCGCTCTCCTCGCGCCTTGCGATCCAGGCGATCCAACCACGCCTACCCATCCACTCAACGGAATCGAGGCACTTGCTGCTTTGTGAAGAATCCGAAGGGCCCATGAGCGTTTCGGTACGGCGTGGTAAAGTGACCCGATGGTGAAGCGGACCCGACGAATCTCAGCGGAGCTCGTTCCGTCCCTGGGCGGGGTTTGAGCATGGCCCTTCGCCCAGCGCTTCTCCTCGTTTTTCACGGGCTCCTCAAGCAGAGCGAAGAAAAACGCACCCTCACGCTCGACGTGGTGTCGGCTTCGCTCGGAGTAGTGTCCGCTTCGGCGGACGAAATCGACACGCTCTTTCTCGCGCTCGAGGCCGAGGGACGCACCCTCCTGGATGCCCACGAGCCACGCTCGCCTGCGCGCGACCTCGCTGCGGTGCTGGCGGGCATACGCACGCTCTCGGCCGTCACGGGCAAAAAGCCGAGCCTTGCCGAGCTTTCGTCCCACACGGGGTTGTCGGTGGACACGGTCTCGGCGGCGCTCCGGTTCGCGGCCGTCATGGCCCGCTAGCCGGCCCGGCCACCCCCGCAACCTCTCGCGAAATGAGAGGTGGAGCAACCGAAGGGTCCGAATTACTCTCCCTAAGGTGAGGGAAAAGCTTACCACCCTGAAGACCCCGTACACGATCGGCGGTCGTTCCTCGATGCCCGACCTCCCGGAGGGCACGGCTTTTCTCGTCATCCTCTATGGACCGGACATGGGCCGCCGCATGCAGCTCGGCGAAGAGCCCTTCGTCATCGGCCGGGTGGAGCCCGCCGACCTCTGCATCCCGCAGGAGAGCGTTAGCCGCAGGCACTCGCGCGTCTTCCGAAGGGATGCGCGCCACTACATCGAAGACCTCGGCTCCACGAACGGGACCTTCGTCAACGACGTGCTGGTGAAGGAGCAGATTCTCGAGAACGGCGTCCAAATCAAGATTGGCCGAAGCATTCTCAAATACATGGCCGGGAATGACGTAGAAGCTCGTTATCACGAGGAAATCTACAACCTCATGATGACCGACGCGCTCACCCAGGCGTTCAACAAGCGCGCCTTCTCGGAGGCCTTGCCGCGCGAGGTCGGGCGCGCCCAGAGGTACAAGCGTCCGCTCTCGCTCGTGCTCTTCGACATCGACCACTTCAAGAAGATCAACGACACCTACGGGCACGTGGCGGGCGACTCGGTGCTCCGTCAGCTCGCAGGGCTCGTGCGTCCGCGCATCCGCGAGCACGACGTGTTCGGCCGTGTGGGCGGCGAAGAGTTCGCGCTGCTCCTGCCCGAGGTCGACTCGAACGGTGCACGCATCGTCGCAGAGAAGGTTCGGCAAGCGGTGGGTGGCGCGCGCTTTCTCATCAAGGACGAAGCGTTTACCGTGACGATCAGCCTCGGTTGTTCGACCTTGCCGGCGCAAGGTGGCGTCGCCGACGTGCTCTACGAGCAGGCCGACAAAGCGCTCTATGCGGCAAAACAAGGCGGTCGAAATCGGGTCGTCGTCGCCGAATGACGCGTGTTGGCCACCGCACCAAGCTCGCGCTCTTGGCCACGGCAATGGGCCTTTTGATCGCGTGCCGCTCGAAGGACAAGGGCGGGGTCGATGCGGCGTCCGCTACGCCCGCCGTGCCTAGCGTGATCGCCCTCCCATCCGAGCCGAGCGAGCCCGTTGAAGCCCCCAGCTCGCCCCGCGGAAAAGTCGCCGAGGCCCCCACGGTCGTGGCGGACGATCCCAAAAAGCCCTTCTTGGACAACCGTGTGGCCAAAGCCAAGGCTGGAGTCACGGAGATCGTGGGCATGCGCGTGTGGCACTGCGGACCTTCGTGCACGTGCCCCACGCCTTGCATTCAGACCGTGTCCGAAGAGACCGGGCTTACGTGGATCGATCTCCACGACGACGCCGGCGAGGCCGTGGCCATTGCCGACTGGGCCTCGGCCGAAATCACGGGGCGCTTCACCGGGCGCACGCGAAGCGTTCCCGCAGGTGGAGGAAGCGGACCCCAAGTGGTCGTCCCGGAGTTTCGTCTCTCCAGCACACCCACGATCGTCGGCACGGCCATGGGCTCGCCCGACCTCGAAGGGGCCCACGCCAAAGTGCTCTTGGACGGGCCACTCGCAAAGAAGCTTGTCCCGAAGGTCAAAGACGACAAACCCTTTTTGGTCGTGGCGGGCGCCTTCCCACTTGCCGACGCGACCCGCGCCGACACCGACGCAAGTGCCCTCTTCGAGAAGCTCGACAAGCTCGGAATCCACGACGCCGAGCGCTACGACAGCCGAGCCTTCACCGGCCTCGCGTGCTGTTTCGACGTGGTCTTGGGAGGACGTTTCGCCGATCTCAAGGCCGCCGAGGCCCGAGTAAAACAGCTGAAGGGGCGCGGCGTTTCGGCCTACGCCAAACGCGGTTTCTGAAGTCCGTCGGGGTGCAAATCCCGCTCCCGTCCGTTCCCGTTCCCGTTCCCGTTCCCGTTCCCGTTCCCGTTCCCGCTCCCGTCCGTTCCCGTTCCCGTTCCCGTTCCCGTTCCCGTTCCCGTTCCCGTTCCCGTTCCCGTTCCCGTTCCCGTTCCCGTTCCCTTCAACATGGCTTGGATGTTGAGCAAGGTCGCGAAGACCGTGCAGGCTCGAGAATGAGTATCGGGAGTGGAACGGGAACGGGAAAGACTCCGACGGAAGCCGGGATTGGCACCCAAGTTTGTCCGTCAGGGATTGGGGCCATTCGTTGGCCCCATGGGCTCGGGCTGGGGGAGCATCACGCGCTCTTTGCGGAGCCGTTGTGGGCTTCGCAGTTGGGCCGCGTCACTCGGTGGAGCGTCGTCTCGGCCGCGATGGCGTTCGAGCGGCTCGCCGGCCGCCCAACTCGACCACGACGCCACGAGAAGCAACGCGACCATCGGGGCGAAGAACAAGGGATGCGCGGGAAACCGGTGAGTGGGAACTAGGCGGCTTCCTTTTTCCGCGGAGACCACTTCGGGGAGAGCGTTCCTCGGGGGTGCGGAGGACCTTTGGGGCAGGGCCGGCGGAAACGAAGATCTTCGAGGCAGGGCCGGCGGAAACGAAGAGCTCCGTTTCTCCCGGGCATCGTCCCACCATCCCGAGCTATCCAAGCTTTCCGCCTCGAGGGATGGCCCAAGCTCCCATCCCTCGGCCTCGGCGTGGTTTTCGTTGCGAAGAATCCACAACGAATAGAGGGAAGCACGCGCATCCGGATTGGCACCGAGGAAGATGGTCGGTCGTATCATTCAGCGGTCCTGACGGAAGTAGGCAGTGGAGGCATTCGGCGGTGCAATTGCAGTGACCGTGCCAGTCCGAAGCCCTCCAAAATTCCCGCTGTTGGCGTGCGAACAAGCGCGATTGGGCGCCCGAGCCCCCACCAAACGTCATGCTTGTGGCAGGGGATCGATGTAGGTCGTCACGGATTTTTTGGTGCCTCTGCGAACGCACGCGCCGCCCTTGAAAATCCGTGCGCGCAGCCCTGCGGCCCGATAGAATCCACGCTATGGCTACGTCGCACCGCGTCCCCCCGATCCCCGGCGATGCCATGCGCGCGAAGCCGCTCGAGGTCGGTGGACGTGTGCAGCAGCCCGTCCGACACCTGCGTGCGCCCAACCCCATTCGTTTTCCCGAAGAGGCCGAAGTGCCGGAAGGCTACGTACACCTTCACATTCGGACGTTTCTCTTTCAGCTCCTCGGCTT
>JAYUKI010000681.1:0-3726 GCA_043764595.1 Myxococcales bacterium
CGAGATGAGAAGGAGATCGGCCTGGCCGGACTCGACCATCACGCCCGCGGGCATGCGGCCTTCGTGCATGTAGAATGCATCGTCCGTGACGTCGGTCTCGGTCCACACGGTGCCGGTGCCCATGGTGCCGGGCTCGCCCTCGATGCCGAGCACGCGATCGGCGAGCAGGAGCGGGGGCTCGGGCATGCGAACTTGGCGCGCGTAGCCGTCTTGTTGGGCGAAGAGCGGTCCAAAAATCTCCGAGATTTTCCCTGAAGCGAGAACCTCGAGGCCCTTGCGATCGAGCGAGAGCCCCGTGGGCTTTCGCGGCGGCGGCACCTTGGTGACACCTCCCTCGCGGGCCGCATGGGCGGCCTTCGGTGCGGGCTTCGCAATCGCGGCGGCGGTCACCACGGCCTTCGCGTGCGAGCCGTTCGTGCCAGAAACGCCGTTCGCTGGCTTGGCTGAGCCCGAAGGCGTGACGGGTGCGAGCGCGGGCGCAGGTGCGAGCGCGGGCCTTGCGGGCGGAGCCACGGGCGCGGTCGGCGCGATGGCCGCGATGGCCGGGACGGGCGCGAGGGCCACGTACTGCGGGACGGGCGCGGCGTACGTTTCGTGGGTTGGCGCGTGCGTCTCGGCGAACGCTTGGTGGGAGGGCTCGTGCGTCCCCGCGGCCCACTCTGCTAGCGGGGCCATCGTCACGTTCACGAAGTGCGTCTGAACGGCGACCTGCTGACGCAAGAACGCTCGGTGGAGCTCCGCGAGCTGTTCGTGGTGCGCCGCGAGCGTGTCGATGGCGGAAGGCGCTGCGAGCGGTGCGGGAGCGTAGGGAGACGAAGGAGTGGTCATGGGAGCGGGATCCGAGGGGGCGTAGGCCGAGTGATCCGAGACGGCAAAAGGTGCCGGCTCGATGGCAGAAAAATCCGAGGCATTCGCGGCGGCAAGCGGTGCAGGCGGGGCATGGTCCAATGCCGGGGCGGGCTCGAGCGCGGCATACGAACCGCCATTCGTCGTGCCATGTTCCGGAACGTGGGCAGGCGGAATCCACATGACCGGCGCGAGCTTCGGGGCCGGAGCCATGTAGTCGCCCAGGGTGCCTTGGGTCGTGTGCGCATGCGGCGCGAGCAGGTTGATTCGCGGCGACATCGTGGTGCGCTTGCTTTGGCGCGGCGTGGTCGATGCCGGAGGCACCGGCTCGGGGTGTGCGGGCAGAGTGAGCACGAGCGAGCGTTTCGCGGGGGAAGCCGAGGCGGCCGTGCCGACCGAGTTTCCGCCGCGCTGGAGCGCCTTTTGGAGCGTATCGAGCTTCACCGGAACACCGGCCGCAAAGAGCTTTGCGGCGCACTCGATGCCTTGGAAAAGCGAAGAGTGCCCATAACGATCGAGGGCAATCGCCAAATGCTCGCGGTCGCCGAGGGTGTCCGAAATCCACTTGGTGCAGCCGGCGTGCGGCCCGTGCTCGATGAAGATGCGAATGCCATCGGCATACGCGCGTTCCACCAAGGCAGGGAAATTTACGCGGTTCATCGCTTGACCGGTGAGGGCGTCCGCGGCCGTTTGGGTGGTCGGCGCGTAGCTCGACAGGGTCGAGTGCGTATAGAAGCGCACGCCGGGAACGTCTTTCGTGGGACGCGTATGGAGGGCACGCCAGCGGCTCTCGAACTCGCGCGCTTCTTGGCAGTGCATGATGAAGTCGTAGCCAGGGGTGCGCTGCGCTTTTCGGCCGAACGCCGCACCCACACGGGCGCACCCCGCCGGATCTCCGGCAATCACCACGTCGTGGAGGGCATTCACGATGACGAGGTGCACGCGCGGCTCGTTTTCGAGCGCGGCTTCGACGTCCGTGGACTTTGCACGAATGCGCCACGTGGACCATTCGGCGGCAGTGCCCTCGTCCAGGTTCCATGCGCTACGCAGGCACAAAAGCTCCCCGCAGAGCTCGCGGTCGTACACCCGCGACTCGGAGACGTCGCGCCGGAAGCCGTCGAGATTGTCCCACGCGTCGAGGGCAAAGAGGGAGTTCGTCTCGCCCGAGCAATAGCCAATGGCCGCGGTGGGGCGAAGGCCGAGCGCTTTTCGCGTGAGCTCGGTGTGGAGCTGCGCGAGGTACGAAGCGCCCCAGAGCTTGTCCATGGGAGTCGACTCGAACGTGGGATCGTCCGTATAGACCCAGCCCGCGGCTTCACGAACCGAAGCCGCGCGCGACGCAAAGCTGTCGACGAGATCCGGGAGCGCGAGCGCCAAATCGCGGCCCATGTGGGGGTACGCGCCCGCCGCGCCGGTGTAGACGAACGATAGCTCGCCCTCGAACGTGCCGTGTCCGAAGTGAATGCCTTCGTCCAGCGTGGCAAGCTTCGGGAGAGTGTCTGCGGGAAGCGCGTGCACGAGCGTGACCGCGTGATCGATGCGGGCTTCGTAGTCGGCGAGCGTCTCGGCCGTGATGGCCACGCGGAAGCGCTCACCGTGGGCGCCTTCGCTCGAGGCTTCTTCGCGCCGCGACAGCGCCAGGGCGAGGCCCTCGAGGGTGCTCGATGCGAACACGCCAAAACGCGGTGCGGGGCCCAAAAAGAGCGGCTTTGGTGAAGGCGTGTCGGCGGCGTGAATCCGGATGTCGGACACGCCATGACCGAGCGTCGTCACGTGGACACGTGCGTTTCGGCCAGGAGCCCGCGAGCCCGAGGACGGTAGCCACGGCATGGCGCCGGCCCGCGAAGGCACGGCGCGGTGGGCACAGGCTTCGACGGCCGCGGCAAGGTGCAAGAGACCAGAGGCCGCGTGCGCGTGGCCGAGCTTTGCCGAGAGCCCGGAGTCCGTGTCGGTGAGCGCCACTTCGAGGGTGCCTTCGCGCGCGCCGGTGCTGTCGTCGCTCGTGCCGACCACGGCCAGGATAGGATCGCCGTCCCGAAGGGCATCGGTGTAGCGCTTCAACACCATGAGCACGGCGGCGTCACCGGGCACGTTTCGTCCGGAAGCGAGGGCTTCGCGGCCGGTGGCGCGCGATACGGGCTCGCACGAAAGGTCCACCGCACCGACGACCGCGGCGTCGATTTCCCCGTGGCGAAGCGCACGAACCGCGAGCTCGAACGCGACGTTTCCGGAGGCTTCTTCGCTCGATATGGCGAAGCTCGGGCCGCGGAAATCGAGCTGATGGCTGAGCCGATTGGCCACGATGTTGGGCATGCACCCGATGACCGAGGCGCCGCTCAGTCCGACATCGGCGAGCTCGTGCGGAAGCGCGCCGACCCATTCGCGATCGCCGCACCAGCGAATGGCGTGGCGTGCGACCTCGGCGTCGGTCTGCATGCCGACGAGGAGGCTGGTGCGTTCGTGCGGAAGCCGGGCGAGCACGTCTTCGAGGTCCTGTGCAGCGGCGAGCACGAGCAACTGTTGAGGCAGCGCCGCGCGAAGATCCGTAGGCGGAAAACGCAGGCCCACGGCGTCGATGGTCACGTCGCCCGCGGGAGCTTCGGCGACGAGGCTCGTTTCGTGGGGCGGGTGCGTCGTGAAGAACGCCTGGTGAAGGACCGTGGCGTCTTTGGTGTGTCCGGTCCGAACGGTCTGCGCGACGATGGCCACGGCATGGTCGGTGCGCGGAGCATGGGGAACCGAAGCTCCGAAGGCATCGCGGGAGCCGAGCCACTCTTCGAGTACGAGGTGGGCGTTGTTTCCGCCAAAGCCGAAGTTCGAGATGCCTGCGCGTCGCGGGCCTTCGCTGGGCCACGGCTCTTCTTCGTGGAGCACGCGGAA
>JAYUKI010000682.1:0-3723 GCA_043764595.1 Myxococcales bacterium
CCCGGGCTACCCGGCTCAGATCCTGGTCGATTACATGGCGCGCGAGGGCTACGACTTCACGATGGTGAAGGAGGACACCTACTCGATCGTCACCGAGAAGATCCCGGAGGGGAAGACGTTCTGCTCGCTCTGCTCGCGCCTTCGCCGCGGCATCCTCTACCGCGTGGCGCGCGAGCTCGGCTGCACGAAAATCGCGCTCGGTCATCACCGTGACGACGTCCTCCAGACCCTGATGCTAAACCTCATCTTTGCAGGTCAGCTCGCGGCCATGCCGCCCGTGATGGTCTCGCAAGAAGGGCAGGTCGTGATTCGGCCGCTCCTCTATTGCGCCGAAGAGGACCTCTCGGCGTACGCGAAGCACAAGGAATTCCCCATCTTGCCGTGTGACTTGTGCGGCTCACAGGAGATGCTTCAAAGGAAGGTCGTGGGCCGCATGCTCGACGATCTCGAAGCGAAGCACCCTGGCACGAAGCAGGTCATGCTTGCGGCCACTCAAAACGTGAGGCCTTCCCACTTGCTCGACAAAGGCCTCTGGAAGACCCTCGGTCTCGAGTCCGCGAAAGAGGTCGCGGCCGGCGAGGCTCTCGTGTCGGCGTCCCGCCTCCTTCAAGGAACGTCCGCGTGACCGGACGCGTGACCAGACCGGAAGGCATGAACATGCAAAGGAGCCGCAGGCGACTGGCGTGTCTAGGCCGACCGACCCACGGGAGGAATGCATGAGCGAAGACGGCTCGAGCGAAAAAAGCCTGCTCGCGCGGATTTCGGAGCTCGGACCGTCGGCGCAGGCAAGCATTCCTGGCCTCTATGCTTGGGCGGTCACCGTGGCTTCGTGCGCGTGGTCGCGTGGCGTTCCTTGGCAAACCCGAGTCGTTGCACTCGGAGGGCCAATCGTCTTGCTCGCCTCGGTCTTGGTCGACAAAGACCGTCCCGCGGTGGCCCGCCATCTTTCCGTCTGGGGTCTCGTCGTGTCGAGCCTCCTCGTTTGGGCGCTCGTCCCCGCCGCGGTCGGACCTTCGCGCTTCGACACGACACGTGGCGTGCTCGGAATGTTGGGCTGGGCCGTATTCGCCTTCGCTTCGGCAGCGCCCGCGTTCACACGAACCGAGGCCGAAGAAGCTCGCGTCGTCGAGCGTGGTCGTCTCGAGCCGAGGCAGCGAGGTGGTCGAAAAGACATTCCATTCCTGCTCGTCGGCATTGCCGTCGCGCTCGGTCTGCAGTGCATCGGCTGGGGGATCGAGCCGCGGGAACGCGCACTGTTCGTGCGTCTCTACACGGTGGTTTCAGGCATGGCCGTCCTCGGCGCGTTCGCGAGCGTCGCGCTCGCGCGGCATGTGCTTCCTTCGCGCAAGAAGCGCCGCGCGCGCCTTTTTGGATGGATCGTGGCCTTCCTCGTCGTGGCGGGCGTGGCGCTCGGCTTCGAGATGAGCGGCTCATAAACGGCGATTTGCCGCACCGCGCTCACGTAACGCATTGAAATAATTGTGCAAATGCCGAGGTAGGCGACTTGCATAGCGATGGGGTCCGCCGCTATGCTGCCCGTGGATGGGGTCCTACGAGACGCTCGGCATCGTGTTCGCGCTGGTAGGGAGTGCGTCGCTCGCATGGGGAGGGGTTGCCCTCTCGGGCGCGTCGGATGTGCGGGCGGTCTTGTGGATGGTGGTCGGTGCACTCGCTCTGCGCGTCTCGTCGAAGTGCGTGGAGGAGGGCCGGTGATTCGGTGCGGCCATCCAAGAAGCGTCGTGCACCACGCGCTGGTCCTGCTGGTCCTGCTCGTCGGGTGTGCGAGCGGCACCGTCGAGTCGGTTCCCCTTGGTGGGAGCGTTTGCGCCCGAATCGACGGTGAAGTGGCGATCCCGACCGATCTCGTGCGGCAGGCTGCGCGCGAAGGGCACGTCACTGCGGACGAGGCGCTCGATCGCCTCGTCGGTGACGCCATCGGCGCACAAGAGGCCCGAGCCGCGAAGCTCGAAGGTGAGCCCGCTCCGCGCCTGCGCATCCGAGGTGCGCTCGGACGCATGACCATCGAGCGCGCACAAGCCGCCGCGAAAGCCGAAGGGCCTCCGAGCGACGCCGAGGTGACCGCCCTCTCGTCCGAGCTCTGGTACGAGGTCGACCGTCCGGTGATGCGGGTGGCCGTTCATCTCGTGGTCCTCCGACCGAAGGGGAAGGAAGCTGCCGAGCTTCTTCTTCGCGCTCGCGAGCTCGCGAACGAGCTGCGTGGGCCGCTTGCTGCCACGAAATCGACCGAGGAGTTCTTGGCGCTCGCCGAGCAAAAGGCAGGCGCGGGTACAGGGAAGCTCGAGGCCAAGGCCGAAACCCTTGCTCCCGTTTCCGCCGAGGGCCTCTTGCGTGGCGGCACCACGTTCGACACCGACTTCGTTCGTGGGCTCTTTGCGCTCGGAGCGCCCGGAGAGACGACCGCCGTAGTCGAGTCGGCGTTCGGCTTCCATGTGATACGTCTCGTCGAAATCCAGCCCGAGCATCGCGTCTCGTTCGACGAGCGGCGGCGCCTCTTCACGGGCGAGGTGCAAGCGCGCCGCACGCGAACCAAGGTCGACGCCATCCTCGCCGCTCTTCGCAGCTCTCGTGAGGTGAGCATCTCGCCGGCGGCGCCTGCCATTCTCGACAGCGTGGTGTGGGCCCGCTGATGGCGAAAGGGGCTCGTCCGAGGCGCAGCTTCTCCGTGCCGCCGCGGGACATGGAAGCGTCGCCCTTCTCGGCCATCTTGGGGGAGTTCCTGGCGCGCCTGCCTGGCGGCATGGCGGTGGCGCTCGTGGACGAGGGAGGCGAAACGGTCGACTACGCGGGCAAGTACGATCTCTTCGAGCTCAAGGTAATGGCCGCGCACTTCCGCATCCTGCTGGGTGAAGCCGGCGTGCTGGCGGGGATCACGAGTGCTCCGGAGACGCTCCTGGTCCGCGGGGAAAACCGCTCGGTTCTCGCATTGCTCGCGCCCGAAGGGTACGCGGTGGTGGTCATCCTGCGAAAGCGAGCCGGGTTTCCGCGCCGGGAGATTGCCACTTCTCTATTGATGAAGGCGCTGGCTCGGGAGGCGCTGTGGACCCTGGCCCCGAGCACGGATTGGGTCGCCGTCGAGGTACGCTGGGATCGGCGCCGCCGCCCCGTCGAGCTCGTCTTCGGTGCCGGAAAACGCACTTCGGTCGAGGTTCTCGGCACGTTCGGCGAGCACGGCTACCGCGTGCGTAGCCGCGAAGGGCACGAGTTCTCCCTCGTCCGAGAGCCCAAGAACTGCTGGTACGCCGACACGCCGCTCGAACCGCGCGCCTGAAGCGTGCATGGCGCACGCACCTAGGGCCGAAATTCCCGTGAAATACCGGGGTCTTGCGAAATAATGACGCGGCCCTGCAATTGAAGTTTGACCTTTTGGTCCCCGCGAGTAGGTTGCGCCTCCCGACGCGATGGCGCCCCCGGAAACGGAGGCTCGGAACGTCAGGCCAAGGCCCAAGATTCACCCTGTGATTCCGCGGTCTTGTGCGTAACTTGTGGACAAAAACTTCATCAAAAAAACCTCTTGCGAAAGAGGGCAGATGGAGAGAAAAGGTCGCAAGTCACGGAACGCCGGAAGCCTCCTCGGCAACGAGAGGGCCCGGTTCAGAAAGAGGATAAAATCCTCTTGACGAACCGGAGACGCGAATCTAGGATTCGCGCCCCGACGACGGAAAGGGAAGATGCGAAAGCAGTCTCCCAGACCGAAGTCAACCG
>JAYUKI010000683.1:0-3722 GCA_043764595.1 Myxococcales bacterium
AGAGGCACCCTCGTCGTCGCTTTCGCAGGCCGTGAGCACCACACGTGCGGCCCGTGAGGACGCGAGCGCCAGTCCGGCGAGGACCTTGGCCGCCTCGACATGCGGCTCGTGACCGAGCGCGCGCAGGACCTCGGCGCTGACGAGCGGAGAGCTTGGTGGAGGGGCTCCGAGCCCGGCCGACGTGGCCGTTGGAACCACCAAGAGATCGAGCTCTTCGTCCGCGAGATCCGCGAGCTTCGCGACGCGCACGGCAAAGCTTCGCGACGCCCCGGGGAGCGGTGTGCTCGGCGTATAGACGGCTCCGATCTCCTCGAAGAAGCGCCCGCGGGTCGTCCGCACGCCGACCCGCGATGCCCTCGCCGACGCCGTGACGATCTCGCCGAGAGCCAGCTCGAACGCTGCCCATGCACGGGCATCCCGGGCGAGAGCCGAGGCTTCGAGCTTCGCGAACGCATCGAGATCGTCGGTGGCGAAGAGCCGAACGTCCGAGCGGGACACACGAACGTCGACACCGAGCGCCGAAAAGAACGCCAGGGTCGCGCGCGCGAGCTCGGCCACGGTGCCTTCTTCCGGGAACGCTTCGAAGGCCGCGAACGCGCGATCGACGAGCTCCGTGTCGCGTGCGCGTTCGTCCGAGCGAGCCCCGGGTCGCGCCGCTCGAGCGACCGCGACGTGGGTCGCCTGTCGGGCGGATTCACGAACGACATTCGGTACTTGGGCAAGCTTGCGCGCGAGCGTGGGCAGGCGCTTTCGGGCCTCGCTCGTTCGGAGGCCGAGGTCGACGTAGGGCGACGCGAAGAGCCGAGAGAGCGCGCGGGCGTCGTTGCGATCGAGTGTGGCGAGAGCGTCGAAGAGGAACGCCGGCAGCATCGACGTCTCGTGCGTCAGACCGTGGGCCACGATTCCCGCGCCCTCGAACGCTCGCCCGAGCTCGAGCAGAAAAGCATCGTCGCGACGCCCGTAGCCGACGGCGACGGCATCCACGTGCGCCCCCGAAGCGAGCGCCGTGGCTACGGCGTCGACCACCGCGTGCGCCTCGGCTGAGGTGGAGGCTGCGAGGCGAATTTCGATTCCATGGAGATCGACGTCTTGCGCGCCTTCGCCCCCCGAAGGAGACACGTCCAAGGTCCCCAGGCGGGCGCCGAGGAGCACGGTCTTCGGCGCGTCCTCGAGCCAGCGAAGCGCCCATGTGGACACGACCTCGAGCGGATCGGGGATGCGCTCCGAGTCGAAGGGGCGATCGAACATCGGGAGACACACGCTCGCACGACCACCGACGGCCGCGAGCTTGGTCTCCAGCGCGCGAAGGAGCACGAGGCGGCGTGGGGCGAGATCGACGACGAGACGGGTCTCGACCGACATGGCCCCGAGAGCGATCGCGACCTCTTCGGGAGTCGATTCCGCGACGCGCTCGGCCAGATGGAGCGCGAGCTGCCTTCGCGCAACGAGCCCAAGGTCCGCGAGCGCTTGGTCGAGTTTTCGCGACAGGCTCGAGACGAACGCGATGCGCTTTTTTGCGACGTCCGGAGCTTCGCCACGGGCCCGCTCGAACGTGCCGACGTCACGGGCGACGTCGTCGAGAGCATCCAGGAAACAGCCGTAAAACCGAGAAGATGCGACCTCCATGCCCGAGATCTCGCGGGCGCCTCCGTGGGCCTCCAAGACGGCCGCGAGCGTCGCGCGTTCGTCGGCTTGCGCGGCCACCGAGAGGGTCGACAGGCGCGCCAAGAGGCGCTCTTCGAGCGACGGGAACGTGAGCGCCGTGTAGCCCGCCACGGCGAATCGCTCCACGTGCCGTTCGGTCGGGACGACGAAGACCATCCCGGTGGGGCTCGGAAGATCCCGCTTTGGAACGGGGCTCGCGAGCTCGTCCACCACGGGCTCGTCCGGGACGACGACTGGGGCTTCGAGGTCGAGGAGCTCGCGGTCGAACGCGCGCGCGGGCGAAGAAGGCTCGACGAGGAACGATTCGTCCAGATCCTCGAACGGTGCATCAAGATCGTCCGGAGTGCCCTCGAAGAGCTCGTCCGGGAGTGGACATTCCTCCATCGGCCGCTCGTCGAGCACCGGCCATTCGGGGGGCTCGACGGGGACCGGCGCGAGCGGTTCCGTCTCGCTCCGCTTCGCCTCCACTTCCAGAGGAGGGCTTACGGCGAAGAGGTCCGGTATGGCGTCGGCGAAATCGGGGCGTGGGCGACGAGGACGCGGATTCCGGGTCTTTTCTCGGGCTTCGGCGTCGGGTCCGGAGTCGATGACGGGCGCCTCGGCCGGGGCGATCGCAGGGGCTGGCGGTGCCGGGGGACGCGCCACGTCCCCGAAGTCGAACGCGAGCTGCGGCCCCGGCTTTCGTTTCAATGCGCGACCTTGGACGGCAATCGGAGCACTTCGTCGAGGTGCCCTCGGTCGTAGAGGTACGCGTAGGCGACGGTGCTTCCGAGGACGCGCTTCACGTAGTTGCGTGTCTCTTCGTAGGGGATCTCCTCGACGAAGGTCTCCAGATCGTCGCCACCTCGTGCAGCGACCCATCGCGAGACGGCGCCCGAGCCAGCGTTGTACGCGGCGATCGCGAGAGCGGGATGTTTGTGCGTGGTGAGAAGCTGCGCCAAAAGCTTCGTGCCAAGATCGACCGACACCTCGGCCCGCTTCAACTCGGCTTCTTGGGTGACCGCTCCCGCCGAGATCCATTTGGCCGTCGCGGGAATGAGCTGCATGAGACCGTAGGCGTTCGCGGGGCTGCGGACGTCCGCGATGAAGCTCGATTCTTCACGCATGATGCCCCACACGAGGGCGGGCCTCACGCCGTAGGCCGCCGTCGCGCGCGTGACTTCGTCGGCGTAGGCGCGCGGGTACGCGGTCTCCCAGAGCTTTCGGTAAGGGCCCTCCGGGACGTGCGCCAAATGGTCCTTCACGCGGCCGCGCGAGATGCCGTGGCCCACGTCCCAAGCTTCTGCGCGGTCGAACAGATCGCCCGCCGCCCACACGAGCTCGGGCGGCGCACCCTCGCCAAGCGCGCCCGCAGACACGAGCTCGCGGCGCCCGTCGTCCACGTCGCCGACTTCGAGGAGCGCGACGGCACGGCGAAACGCGGGCGAAGCCAGGACCTCCCGGGACGGCTCGGCGAAGGTGCCCTTGGCGTCGCGCTCGAGCATCGAGCCCAGGAGCTCGCGCGCTCCGGCCGAGTCGGACTCGGCGATGTGGGCGTAGCTTCGGGCCATGTAGAACGAGAGAGGGGCGCGGGTCACGACCTCGGTGTCGAGGGCGCGCGCTCCTTTGGTGTCGCCGGCACGCTCGAGGAGACGCGCGCGAAAGAACGTGGCTCGTCCCGCGGTGCCCCAGTGGCGATCGTCGGGGAAGAGCGTGTCGACTTGCGCGAGCCATGTGCCCGCTTGGGTCGTGTCGCCCGCGCGAAGGGCCAGAAGCGCCGCGCGAAAGAGCCCCTCGCCGCGCATGTCGCCCTGGGGGTAAAGCTCGGCGATCTTGGAGAGCTTCTCGCGGGCCTTTTCGTGATCGCCTTGGTCGTCCATGAGGAGCGCGGCACGCAGGGCGGCGTCGTCGGCGAACCTGTGGCCTCCGAACCTTCGCTCGACCTCGGCGAAGCGAAAGAGCGCTTCTTGGGCTCGTTTGGCCGAGCTGCTCGCCTTGGCTCCCGCGTAGAGCGCGGTCACGAGCTCGGGATCCGCGTCGCACTTTCCGATGGCGTCGCCCCACGCGTCGGCTTGGGG
>JAYUKI010000684.1:0-3722 GCA_043764595.1 Myxococcales bacterium
CAAGGCGGTCACGCAGGTGCACGTGATTCTCGAGCGGAAGGCCATCGAGCAACGCGACCACGGGCGGCCCGAGCTGCCCCGGCACCGTGCGATCGCCCGACGGCGACAGGCATTCGGACTCGTCGAGTACCGGAGCGCCGCTCTGGCCGACGGAGCGGAACAGCCGCACCTCGTCGCACTGGAGAAGCTCGACCTCGCCGTGGTCCGCGAGGATCTTCTCGACCGTGGCAATGGGGAGCCTGACGAGTGCGGCGTGATGTGCAATGGGCTCGAGCAGGCACGTGGATACCCACTCACCGCCGACGTCTCTCACGTACCGTTGAATTCGCGCGATCGCCTGTTCACGGGCCTCGGCCTGGCGGAACCAAAGCTCGATTTCCACGGAGACCGTCTCTCCGCCCAACGCGACTCGCTCGCGCCATGCGTCGAGCACGCCATTTTCGCCGAGTCGGTCTTTCACGCCCCAGCGACGGATGTCGCGCAAGTTGCGGAAGGCTACCTGCCAATCGCTCAACTCGGCGGGGACCTTCTTGCCAGCCTTCCAGGTACTCCAAACGGAGAGCAACTGCGCGAGCGCCTCCTGATTCGTCATGATCAGGTAGAGGCACGCGCTGATGGGCTTAAGTGGTTTCTTCGTGTCGAAGAAGTCGTCGTCGGGGGCGAGATCGCGAAGGTCGTCGTCTGCGAGCCACGAAAGTCCAGGCGTGTTGGTGACGACGTCGAGGAGCTCCTTCACCGGACCGTTGGTTTCGAGCACGAGCACCAACTCCGGAGCCACGCTGGCGGGGCTGGTCTGAAGTGCGGCTACGCGAGAATCGAGATGGTCCTGAAGCGCCTGAAACTTCGGGTCGAGGCGCTCGATCTGCCGTGCCTTGTTCGGTCCCTTCGCTCCGCCTCCAATCGACGGGAGCGGGCGAAATGGCACGGGGGTGGGCGCTCCAAGGATCAGCAGCGGGCGCTCCGGTTTCCCCATGTGTCGTCCTTACTTGGCGATGCCGAAGCGCCGCCGCCACTGCGCGAGCCGAGCGGCCACGATCAGCTTAGTGCTCGCGTTGGGCGCTTCCAGCACGGATCGGCGTCTGACATCGAGGCAGAACTCTTCGAGCTCGGCGAAGCTGACCCCCTCGAACGTCTCGCCAATCTGCTTGGAGGTGAGCCCGAGCCGCAAACCGGTGCGCTCTTCGAATCCGCGGATCCATGCTTCGGCCGCTTCGCGGTCGAGGGCGGGAAGCTCGAGACGGAGCTGGAAGCGACGCCACACCGCGCGGTCGAGGAGCTCGGGGTGGTTTGTCGCGGTGACGACCACGACATACGAGGGGAGCGCGTCGATGGTGAGAAGGAGCGAGCTAACGACCCGCTTGATCTCACCGGTTTCGTGCGCGTCGCCGCGCTCTTTGCCGATCGCGTCGAACTCGTCGAAGAAGAGGACGCACCTGCGAGTTCGGACGTAGTCCATGAGGCGAGCGAGGCGCACCGCCGTTTCGCCGAGGTAGCTGCCGATGATTCCGTCGTAGCGCACGACGAGGAGAGGGAGCGACAGCTCGCCGGCGAGTGCTTCGGCGAGCGACGTCTTTCCGTTGCCGGGCGGGCCCGCGAGCAAGACGCGGTGCCGCGGCTCGAGACCGTGCGAGCGAAGGAGGTCCGCGCGATGTTGCTCCTCGACCAGCTCCTTCATGGCACCCGAAACGATCTCGGGGAGGACGAGATCGCTGAGGATGCGTTCGGGACGCCGTTCGTCGAATGCGCCGACCGGGGCTTCAGGCGTGGAGCGCATCGGCGTCGCGGCGCTCGGCTTCGCGTGAAGATGCTCTTCGAGACGGTCGGCGACGACGTGATGCTGGCGTCCACGCTCATCGGCGATCATGGCCTCCACCGTGCGGCGGAAGCCGACCTGATCGCCGGTCGCGCCGGCGCGGACCAAGTTCAGTAGCAAGTCTGCGCGTGCCACTAGCCGGCCGCCCTTTCGGTGGGGCGCTCCACCAGACGCTTCACTCGCTCGAGATCTTTCCGCGCGTAGAGGCGGTAATCGTTCATCGGATGGCGCTGCGCGCGCAGCTTTCCAGCGCGATCCCAGCGGCGCAAGGTGACCTCACTGACGCCGAGAAAGGCAGCGGCTTCCTTCACGGTCACGTAGCCCGTGCTTGCGAGTGGGCGCTGTCGCTCCATGCGGCTACGTTATGCAACCTTGATCATCGGCGCAAGCGGACACGAGGCGCTCGCCGAACTTCGATTCCCACCCATTATCGAGCTCCTCTTCGGTCCGTTCGCTTCCAGCCCCGCGCCCTGAGTCGGGGCTTGGGGGACGCGCCGCTGTTGCCGAGAGGTGATGGTTGGCTCGTTTTGGTTTGACGGGGGGCGCGAGTCGAATCTCGATTCGTGGACGCCCCCAAGCTCACACGCTCAGCTCATCACGTGCAGTGCCGTGCGCACGTGGGCAACCGCGTGCAGTAGCAATCCGCACACGCGCGTGGGCCCCGGCGTGGTTTGCCCGGAAAACGCCCCACGGCACGCTTGGTGCTCTGGCGCGTCCCATGAACTGCACGCCCCCACTCACCCGACGAAGCGACCCCCTCGGTGCAGCGCGCACCCTGCCGCTCGTGGCATGGCTCCTCGCGTGCGGCCAGCTCGAGCCGGAGGCCGTGGATGGCTCGAGCTCCGGTCGTGCGAGAGCGGACGCCTCCGTGGACGCCCAGACGCCGGTGCCCGAGGACGCTGGCCCGGGTCCCTCGATGGACGGGACCGTCATCACGGTTCGCACGACCTCCGCCTACAAATCGACCTTCCCGGTGTGGGCCGCGGTCCAGGACGGCGACAACGCGTGGGTGCGTGTGCCCAAGCCGGGCGCCACCTTCGCCTTCGGTGTGACCGGAGCGCGCTACGGAGTCGCAGCGGCGTGCTCAGAGGGTCAGATTCAGGTCCGTTACGCGACGCCCGACGTGACCACCGTCGACGTGTGCAACTCGGGCAGCAGCGCCTCGAGTAGCCCGTCGTATTTCCTGAGGGGCCAGGTCCACAACGCGGACGGTGCGGGGTGGCTCTCCTATACCGGGAGCCGCACCACCGGACAGGCGCTCCCGAGCGGCAGCGGCGGCGCAGTGTCGTTCGAGATGTGGACCGGATACAAGGACCTGGTCTTCGGGCTGAGGCCCTCCCAGCACGAGCCGCTGACCCGCGTCCTGGTGAAGCGGGGCCTGCCGCTCACCGCGGCCGTCGGCTCGAACCCACCGGTGAACCTGGATTTCGCCGTCGAAGGGAAGGCGGTCACGCTACGAACGCTCGCGGTGACCGGACTCTCCGACACCGATCTCGTTCGGCACGACGTCACGTGGTCCGTGGACGGCAGGAGCCCGTTCCGCGTCCAGACCTCGGAGGAGGGCCGCGCGATGAGCGACACCTACGCGGCGATCGACCCCTCTCAGTTTCGCGCGTCCGACGCGTACGTCCTCAGCGTGAGCGCGGCCAAGAACGGGTCGAGCGCTCAAGGGGCCTCTTACCTGACCGGGCGGTTCACCGACCCCGTCGACCTCACGCTCGACATGACGTTCCCGAACCCCGTCGCGTCGCTCGCTGGCTCGGCGCCCTATGGCCGGGCGCGGCTGGAGTTTCCCGAGCTCCCGAACGCGTACGCCTACGCGCTCTCCGCCTCCTCGGCGTCCAAGCGGACGCAGTGGAACGTCAGCGTCGCGCGGAGCTATTTTTCGCCAGGCGAGCCCCACCAAGTC
>JAYUKI010000685.1:0-3721 GCA_043764595.1 Myxococcales bacterium
GAGGCCGACGACATCGCCGGGATTCGGGCTCTTTACCCGGGCAGCGCGGCCGGTTGTGGGAACGGCGTCGTGGAAGGCATCGAGGAGTGCGACGACGGAGACGCTATCGAAGACGACGAATGCACGAACTTCTGCAAGAAACCACGATGCGGCGATGGAATCGTCCAGCGCGGAGAAGAGTGCGACGACGCCAATCCGCGCGCCAACGGCACGTGCTCGCCAGCCTGCAAGCGAGTTGGCGAGACGGGACAGGGCCCCATGCCGTCGGACGCTTCGGCGGACGGTGTTGGAGAGAACGGAACGGTCGTGTCGGGCCCGACTTCGTTGCCGTCGACCTCGGTCGGTGGTGCCGGCTGCAGCGCGTCGGGGAGCTCCAGCGGAGGGCGTGTCGGAGCGTTCGGTGTTCTCGGAGCCGCCATTGTGTTCTTTCGGCGACGTTCTCACCGAATCCGAAGTCGTGCGCTTCGATGACGCCCAGCAAGGCGTCCATGGCGCATCGGAGCGCTTGAGCAGGTTCGCCGGTCCCCGGTGGATCGGAAGCGAATCGAGCCGTCGTATGCCGCTCGATGAGGAGGCAGCACGAATCGATCGCGGCGTTTCGGAATTGCACGCTCAGCGGAGCGAGTAGGTCTTGCGAAGGGTTCTCATCGCTTCGTCGCAGGGGGCCACCGAATCGCGGCCCGTGACCAGGAGCTTCTCCGCGGCGTCGAGTGTCGTCAGCATTTCTTGGGCTTTTGGATCGCCCGGCGAGAGCTTCGGAAATTCGTTCGCCATGAATTCCTCCACGACGCGCTTCTTTTCGAGCCCTTCACCCGTAGCCTTCGCCGTCACGAGACACGCGGCCTTCGCCGCACAGACATCCTTATTTTGACACGGAACGGACTCGAGGCGCTTCGCGAGCTCGGCTTTGTGTCGGTTTTCTGCCTCGCGATATGCCATGACGGCGCGATCGAGACCGGCGGCTTCTTTCCGGCCGGCTTCGTCGCACCCGACGAGCGTCACGAGCGTTACGAGCGTCACGAGCGCGGCGAACGTGGCGTGGATTCCAAGGACGAACGGCCTCATGCGATGTCTACCTTGCTCCACATTTCGCGCCGCATTTTCTCTTTCTGACCGTCGGTTCGCGTGATGATGCGGGCGACGCTCGTCGCGGCGAGAAGCTCGCCCTCTTGGCCGAGCGCAGGAAGCACCGAGCGACCGCAGAGGAACGCGCCGTCGAGCGGCGAGCGCAGCGACTCTGCGGCGAGCCCGTGGAGCTCGCCACCCGCCACGCGGTAGCGTGCGACCATGGGCTCCGCATCCAGTGAGCCTCCGCCTTGCCGCAAGAGCACACGATCGACCTCGACCTTCTCCCCGGATCGGAAATCCCATAGCGGACGACCGTCGTGCGGTGAGTCGCACACCAGCACGTGCCGCTCGAGATACGGAAGCTGGGATGCGAGCGTGGCCAGCACGGCTTCGCGGGCCTTCGCGAGCCGCGGCGTCGCATCGGACAGAAGGGCTTCGCAGACGAGCTGAGTCGTGCCTGGCCAGGGTCCTTCCGAGCGTTGGACGTGGACACTGAGCTCCGCTCGCGCGGGCTCGCCGAGAACGAAGATTTCGGCCCCGAGCGGTGGAGGAATGGCTTCATTTCGGACGATGAGCGTCACGCAGATGCGGTGCTCCTCGGGGATGAGCTCCGGGAAAGCGTCGGCGATCTTGCGCGGCACGGGAAAGCTGGGAGCGAGACGTAGCAATTCTTCGAGCGTGCCGCCGGAGACGACGAACCCGACTCCGACGGGCTCGGCTTGACCGTCGATTTCGACTGCGCTCACCTTCCCCCCGCGCTGCACGATGGACACGACGCGATCGGCCGGACGGACCTCGCCCCCTTGGGCGCGCACGCGCTCGATCAGAAACTCGGTGAGCTCGGCCTCGCCCCTTGGCAGAGAAAGCACGCCACGAGTGTAGGAGCCGTGGACGCGCGCGAGAGCGAACGAGGGCAAAAGGGTCGCGTCGCTCGCGTGGCGACCGGTCTCGAAGACGATGCGTCGCAGGGGATGGCGGTTGGGAAAGTCGGCCAAAAGATCGCGCTCGGGCTCCTTGGCGAGACGAATTTCGGCGAGGGCGCTTCGTGTCTCCCTGCGCTCCCAGAAGGTGCCCGGAGGCCAGGTCACGTCCTTCTCGAACGCGATGTCGGCTTCGCCGTTGATGCGCCCAAGCTCGGCGTAGAGCTCGTCCGTGGCGCGGCGTTGCCCGCCGAACTCGCGATCGATTTCGCTGCCGAAGAGCTCGAGATCGGGAGGAACGTCGAGGCGTAGTCCGTCGGCGAGCACTTGGAACATCGGAGAGAGCGGCCGGGTCTTTCGGCGGAACGTCATCGTCTGCGCGAGCTCGCCGAGAGTGCGCATCCACACGGGAGATGCGCCGAAGAGCAGCGTAAACGCGCGTCGCGACAGCTTGGCGTCCTCGTAGGCGTAGGTGGGAGCGCGAGTCCCTTGGCCGACGACGAGCACGCGCCAGGACCTCCGCGAAAGAAGCGCTGCAGCGACAAGGGGGCCCGTTCCGAGCCCGAGCACGACCACGTCGTAGTGTTTGCTCATGGCCGGCGCGAGCTTAGCCCAAATCGCGAGGGGCTCGGGCCTGCCTCAGCCTGGACGTCATCGCCCCAAGCTCCGCCGGCAGAGCGAAGACTCGAGAAAAATTCCGATCGAACGACTACCAGAGCGCTCCAGGCTCAGAAATGAACCGGCGCGGGCACGTTGAGCACGTCGCCGTGCCCAACCGAGAGCTGCTCGTCCTCGTTGGCTCCCCAGCAGCGCACGCTTTTGTCGTTGAAACGTACACAGGTACCGTCTCCCGCGGCGACGATCTGGGCGGCGCCGTACACGCCTTGGACCGGCGAGGGCAGACTCGATCCCTGAGGAGGTGGGCTGCCGAGCTGCGCCTTCGTGTTGTCCCCCCAGCAAACGACGGTTCCACCAGTAAGGCGCGCGCAAGCGTGGGCGCGCCCCTCGGCGAGCTCGACCACGTTCATGAGACCCCCGAGCTTCGCTTCTTTCCAGCGCGGGCCGGAGCACGCAACGCGGCCCTCACGAAGGACACAGCCTTCGCCTTTGGGCGCACGCTCGCCTTCAGCGCGTCCGAAACAGGTCTGGGGAGCGCCCATGACCTCGACGCACGTGGAGCTCTCGTCGAGGTGCACGTCGACGACCTTTCCCACCGTAGGGACGGCGTTCGGGCCGTGCCCCGCTGCACCCGGACCGAGCTGTCCGTCGGTGCTTCGCCCTTGGCACTTGAGCACGCCCGAGGTGAGCTCCGCGCACGTGACGTGGGGGCCCATGAAGAGCCTCTCGACCGGCGGCGGTTTGTTCTTTTTGAGGCAGCCCGAAAGCAACACGACGACGGCCGGCACACAGGCAACGAACGCAGCACGACGAACGAGGCTCGTCATCGAAGCTCCGACGTCACGGCGCCCCCAACGCGGCCTTCGCAATGGTGGCCGCCATGATCATCTTGGCAAACTGTACGAAGATCACGATCCCGAGAACGTCGATCAAGCTGGCGATGAACGGCGTGGAGCTCGTGGCCGGGTCGACGCCAAGACGCTTCAACAGGATCGGAAGGAGGCTGCCGACCGTGCAGCCCGTCATCACGATGCCGACCAGCGACGCCGAAACCGTCAGAGCGAAACCGATGCCTTGCTCCGGATACATGAGCACGCGAATGAATCCGACGGCGC
>JAYUKI010000686.1:0-1103 GCA_043764595.1 Myxococcales bacterium
TTCGTGCTTCGTCTCGACAACGAGAATATGCAGGTGAGGCTCACGGTGGCCCGGGCGACGACCTCGGTGAATCTCTTCAAGCTCTTGAGCCGCGAGATCAAGCTCTCTGGCGTGGAGGCGTCCGGGGTGTCGTTCCGGATCCGGATGCGGGTCGACGCTATCCGCCCGGACAACGCGGAGCGGGTCGCTGCTTTCCCCGACATCGAAGGAGCGCTTGGTCCGCCACTTCTATCGGCCGCCATACCCGTACCCGACAAGCCGGTCGAGAAGGCCTGGCACGTCGATCTCGTCGACGCCGTGGTGCACGCCGACGAAGTATGGATTCAGGAGTACCGCGTGACTGGAGACATTTCGGCGGCGGGCGGCTTCACGCTCTGGCCCGGAAAAGACTTCATGTTGAGGCCCTCGACCTTCCACGTCGGCGCAGGCATGGTGCGCGTGGGCCCGCGAATCGTGACGAACGATATGAAGATACGCACCGGCACGGCCGACATCGCCAAGCTTTCGTTGCAAGACACGAAGGGGCCGGACATCCTCCGCTACCTCACCGCGTCGGCGAGCGGCTCGTCGACATTGCAAGATGCATCTTTTCTCGAAGTGTATCCTTCGGCGGGGATTCCCCAGATTCGCGTCGAACCTTCGAGGTCGACGTTTCTGGCGCGCTTTGCGGGGGGAATGTTCTTGGAAGGCACGACCGCGGCGGTCGACGTGCCGCAAGGATCGGCCCGCGTCGAGGGCAGCTTCGTGGTCAGCGGCGCCGTCAACGGTCGGATCGCGGTGCCGAAAGACGGCGAGATCGAGATCGGGGCCGACTCGGCGTTGACCCAAATCGAGCTCTCTTACCTTCCCTCTACGAAAGCGGCTCCGTTTTCGGCGCACAACACGTCGTTTCGGCAGACGCTTCAGGTCGTGGTCGGCGAGCCCTTGCGCGCGGGCGTCGGGGCCTATCGAAGCGAGCTGCACACCCCGACCCTCGGCTGGATGGAGGACTTGGCGAAGGGCGGACTGAAGACGCGTGGTCGCGGAGTGGGCACGATCGATCTCACCCGAGACGCCTCGGGGGCCATCACGGGCTCGTTCTCCGCGCGCCTCGAAGAGGCCAC
>JAYUKI010000687.1:0-48548 GCA_043764595.1 Myxococcales bacterium
CGGCCCTGCTCGATGGACCCCACGATCGTCGAGAAGTCGTCGTCGGTAATCACCATGTCCGAGGCCTCTTTGGCGACCTCGGTGCCGCGAATGCCCATGGCAATGCCAATGTCCGCTTTGCGGAGCGCGGGCGCGTCGTTCACGCCGTCGCCCGTCATGGCGACCACTTGCCCGTTTCGCTGGAGCGCATCCACGATCAAGAGCTTGTGCTCGGGAGATACTCGAGCAAAAACCGAAGTCTTTTTGACGACCTCGCTCCACGCTTCTGGGCTGAGCCCCTCGAGTGCGCGTGCGTGCACCGTCCGTAGGGGGTTTCCGTCGGAGTCCTTGTCGAGCCCGAGCTGCCGCGCAATCTCCGCGGCGGTGGCTTCCTGATCTCCCGTGATCATGATGGCCCGAAGTCCCGCCCCTTGGCACGTGGCGATGGTGTCCCGCGTTCCGTCGCGGAGCGGATCGATCATTCCCACGAGCCCGACGAACACGAGCTCGCGCTTTCGATCGTCGTCTCCGTAGCCCGAAGGCAGCTCGCGGTAGGCGAGTCCGAGGACTCGGAGCGCGCCCGCCGCCAGCGCGTCGTTCGCGTCATGTGCGGCCTTCTTCGACGCTTTGGAAGTGGGCTCGGGACCCTCCTTTCCGAGCACGAAGGTGCTCGCGGCGAGCACCGAAGCGGGCGCCCCCTTCACGTAGGCCACGGCCTTGCCGTCGGGCGTCGTGTGCACGGTCACCATGAGCTTGTCTTCGCTGCCGAAGGGGACCTCCGCGATGCGCGGGTAGTCGCGCTCGAGCGTCGCCTGTTCGAGCCCCGCCTTCTCGCTCGCGACGATGAGCGCGGCCTCGGTAGGATCGCCGAGAACCTTCGTTCCGTCCCCCGAGCGATCGATTTTGGCATCGTTGCACAGTGCGCCAATGCGGATGGCGAGACGCAAACGCTCTTCGTTCGGCGACGCGCCATTCGTCTCGATGGGGTTGCCGTCGGACTCGAAGCGTCCTTCGGGCGAATATCCGGTCCCCGTGACCTCGATGCGCTGGCCGCCGAAGTCGTAGGCGCGCACGGTCATTTCGTTCCGCGTCAAGGTTCCGGTTTTGTCGGTGCAAATGACGGTGGTCGAGCCAAGTGCTTCCACTGCGGGGAGGCGTCGAACGAGCGCGTGCATGCGCGCCATTCGCTGCATTCCTACGGCCAAGGTCATCGTCGTGACGGCCAATAGCCCCTCGGGAACGGCGGCGATCGAGAGTGAAACCCCGACCTCGACCATGTGGAGCAGCTTTTGTCCGCGAAGCCACCCGACGACCACGATGACGGCACAGAGCACGAGCACGACGACCACGAGCGCCCGGCTCAGTTGGCCTAGCTTGGCTTCGAGGGGGGTGCCACGGTCGACCGCGCCCTCCACCAGAGCGCCGACCTTGCCCATTTCGGTCGTTTTGCCCGTCGCCGTAACCACGAATCCGCCGCGCCCGTCGGTGACGGCCGTACCCATGTGCACCATGCCGACGCGGTCCCCCAACGCGACCGACGATTCTGCGACCGAGTCCGGCGACTTCGCCACTGCGGCCGACTCGCCCGTCAGGGCCGACTCGTCCACTTGCAGGCGCGCCCCGTCGAACACACGACCGTCCGCCGGAACCCGATCGCCCGCGCCGAGCAATACGACGTCCCCAGGAACGAGCTCCTCCGCGGGGACCTCACGCTCTTCCCCGTCACGAAGCACTCGCGCCACAAAAGTGGTCTCTCGTCTCAAGCCCTCCAACGCACGCGCTGCTTTCCACTCCGTGATCGAGCCAATCGCAGCGTTCAGTAGGATCACGACGACGATGGCAGAAGCTTCCAGCCATTCTCCGAGCACGCCGGCGACAATGGTGGCCACGACCAGCAGGCTGACCATGAGGCTCTTGAACTGATGAAGGACAATGGACGTCAGCGACTTTGTTTTGGCTTCGCCGAGCGCGTTCGGGCCATAACGGCCGAGCCGGGTCTGCGCCTCCGCGTCCGATAGGCCGCGGGCCAGGTCGGTACCGAGCGAAGTAGCGGCTTCTTCTGCCGGACGGGTGTGCCAATCGGTCTTCGGAACGGCGCCTTCTGCCGTGTGTTTCGCGGTCAATGCGCGCCGTGAGCCTGGTGGATGGCGTCGCGTAGCGATGCGACGGCGATCTGGACGGTGGCCCCTTCGGCGCCAAAGCGCATCTCCGGAGAGTAGGCCGAGAATCCAAGGGCCGTTTTCATCACCCGGTAGGCGAACGTCGTCGCAGGCCGGGGAATCGTAGACTGGGTGTCCCCGCAACGCTTCATGCCGAGGTCCCTGCACGAGCCGTGCCTAGGATTCGGGGCTGTTCGTAGATCGCTTCGGCTTGCGGCCCCTTCAAAACGATGGAGACCCCATCGAACCGAAGGTCTGCCTGCCGGCTCTGGTTGGTGCGGCTGCCGTTCCGTCCCACTCAGGGGCAGGTTTTCGTCGTTCCGTTGCACGTCCGGTTCACCGCGCAGGCTCTTCCTTTGGCGAGCAATTGGTCGCGTGGACACGTGGTGGATGCGCCCGTGCAGGCTTCCGCCACGTCGCAGGGGCCCGTGGCCGCACGGCACGACGTGCCCGCCCGCGCGGTCGTATGGAGGCACTTCGTGCCATCCCACAGGTCCACAGTGCACGCATTTTTGTCGTCGCAGTCGAGAATCGTGCGCACGAAGGTCTTGATGGGAGTGTTCGCCCGCCAAACCACGGCAGCGTCCGTCCAGCTCGATCCGTTGCTGCTCACGAAGCTCGTTCCGGGGACCGCCACGACTTTCGACGAGTATCCCGAGAAGGGGTATTCGAGTGGCACATACGAGGGGGCTTGGGGATAGGTCACCCCGATGACGATCCCGTACTTTCGGCCCTTGACGAGGGGAGCACTGATTCCAGCGAGCGTAGCCGTGTGGTAGCCGGCCCACGGCTCGTCCACTTGCCGAGTGCCCAGCTTCGTGCCCGTGGTGGGCCCCGTCGTCGTGCCCTCGTACACCGAGATGGTGACCGTCGCCGATCGGGCGGCCGTGTAAAATCCGACCGATTGCAGGAGGCCTGGTCCAGCCGCCGTGATTACGCTTGCACCGAAGGACTGGCGGGTGCCGTAAGAAAGGGCGGTGGTCTGCCCGAGCTTGTCGTAGCCGTAGATCCTGTCGTATTCGGTTGGAGCGCCGAACGACGCAAACGCCACGTTCGAACGTCCGATGTAGGCGTCGTGGTACGAGACCCAGAAGTAGCCTTGCTGGCCGAAGCCGGTGCCCCAGCTGTTGCGCACGAGGAACGCGCCATTCTGGGGAGCCCCTGGAACGAAGCTTTGCGCCGGAAAGGCATCGTCCCAGCCCACGAGGTCGACGGCGTGGTTCGCGGTTTGGCGCGGGCCGGCGTCGTAGAAGGCATGGGTTTGGGTGCGGAATGCCGCGCTGGTCCAGCGCATCGTGGTGTACAGCGCGCCATACGTCATGATCGCAGACTTGAGTGTGTCGTTGTCCGTAGCGCTCGTGCGGTCCGGGAGCACGAGTCCTTCTTTCAAGTACTTCTTCGGAGAAGGCGAGCTTCCGAGCGGCCTCACCGTACCCGTGTACGGTATGTCGCTTTCGGCGACCGGGCCGCTGCCGCGCGTCATATAGGCCATGCTCATGAACGCGTTGCCCCCGTCGCACGGGGCTACGTCGAATCCGTGCGAGAGGTTCACGTGCTCTTCGGAAAAATTCCACGTCTCGCCGGGCAGCAAGCCAGACTCCCCAGAAGCCAGCGAGGCGAATGCCCAGCACGAGCCACAGCTCCCCTGGTTTCGCACGGCGTTCAGTTTTCGCGCCGTGCGTAGATCGAACCTCGCCGGGAGGATGGGCGCCATCACCACGGGCACCCGGTCTTGGGCCAAATCGGGAATGGTCACGGGAGCGGGAAAGTAGCCGAGAGAAAGCTCGGTCGGCCCATCGGACGAACGCTCTACCGCCTTCGCTCTGGGATCGAACGAAGGCAAGAGAAGGCTAGGCTCGGCCTCCGGAGTGCCTTCCGCCGGTTCTGCGGTCTCCTTTGGCTCATCGCTCGGAGCGGCCGCGTTTTGCGAGGGCATGTCGCTGCAGGCAAGAAAGGCGCTGCTGCCAAGGACGAAGAGCGTGCCCAGCATCGAATCGCGAGCGGGGCGTAAGTGGCGTGTCCTGGGCATCGGGTTCTCCGTCGTGGCCAAACGGTTTCGTTCTTGTGGCTCGCAGCGCAGCGAGCGGCTCGGCCTGGATATCGTTCTGCCGCCGGTGGATCACGGCGAAATCCAGGTTGAAAGGGGCTGCCAGCGTGAACGGTCGGTCCGGCCTTCCCTTGAGCCCAAACGGATCCGAACGCCCAACGGCACGGGGCAGCGAACAGGCTCCCCAAGCGGTTCGAAGTGTTTGAAATTCTTGGGATCCCAAAGCCTCGCTCCATCCTTCCTCTACCCCTCGTTCGCCTCGGCGTTGCGTACACGCGCACGCACCCACGCACCCTCGTCGTGTGGGAGCGGCCTCTCCATGACAGGATTCTGACAGGGGAGGCGCGGCGTCCGCGTGGCAGATCGCGTAGGCTGCGCGCCCATGATGTCGTCCGAGCTCCCGCTTTCCGCGATCGACGCGCTGCCCAGCGCACGGCCCCTCAAGTCCTCGGTGGCGCGCTATGCGGCCGGCTTCGGGCTCATCGCGGCGGTCTCCACCGTGGGCATGCCGCTCGCCATCTCGCTTTTGCCTTCGCGGGTCTTGCGCATCAAGCTCACGAACCTGCTCGGGCACATCACCGGCAAGGCCATCACGCACATTGCCGGAGCGGTTCCGGAGTTCAAGAACCGGGAGCGCATCGAGCAGACGTTTCCGGCGATCTACGTGATGAACCACACGTCCACGTTGGACCTCTTCTTGGCCATTTGGCTCTGCCCAGTCGGCGGTTGTGGAGTGACCAAAAAGGAAGTCGAAAAGATTCCCTTCTTGGGTCAGCTCTACAAGCTCTCCGGGCACCTCATGCTCGACCGCGGCGACCGCGCGCAGTCCGTCGGCGCCCTCACCGAGGTGGCCGAGCTCATGAAGAAGCACAACCTCGGACTATGGATTCTTCCGGAGGGAACGCGTAGCCACGACGGCATGCTGAAGCCCTTCAAGTCCGGCTTCGTTCACCTCGCGATTGCCACCAAGCTTCCCATCGTACCTGTCGTCGTGCACGGCGCGAACCGCATTTGGCCGAAGAAGGGTGGGCTCCATGCCGGCACTCTTCCGATCGAAATCCTCGAGCCCATCGACACCAAATCGTGGACGGCCGAGACGTCCCGCGATCATGCGCAAGCGGTCCACGAGATCATGGCGCGCGCCCTCGGCCAGATGCCCCCCGTGGGCGAGGTCGTCGCCCAGGCGTAGCCGCTGCCGGCACTCCACGTTCGAGGAATTGCGATGAACCTGGAAGAGGCCGCGGACGCCGTCTTGCGCCACCTTGGACAACGAGGTGTAGGCGAGCCCGGCGGAATCGCACTCATTCCTTCGTGCACGATCGAGAAGCCCTATGGATGGGTCTTTTCGTACAACTCTCGGGAGTATGTCGAGACGGGGAACATCCTGAGCGCACTGTGCGGTCAGGGCCCGGTCCTCGTGCTGGCCACAGGCGAGATCGTGGAGTTTGGGTCGGCGTTGCCGGGCAACGAGCAGATTCGGCTTTTCGAGAAGGAACGCGGGCTTTCCACCCGCTAAAAGCATCGAGGACCCTGAGTCGAGCTCGTCTCGGACACGGGACTGTCATGGTCCCTCACCGTTGCCAGAAGCGAGCGATCCTTGGGAAACCACCGGGTCACCGTGCCGGGCGAGCTTCGCGAGGCCACGAACGCGCTCCCGTGCCGGCGCATTTTCGGGCAGGATTCTCCGATGACTGCGCTCCCGGTTCCCCCTGGCGAGACGGCCGAGCCCAAGCTCGGGCCGAGCCTCGGAGCGCGCGTAGGCGAGTTTTTGCTCACGGGAGGGATCACTCCGATTCTTTTTCTCGTCTCGTGGCTCATGCGGAAGTCCCTCGGGCTCGATGCGGCCGAATACGCCGTGGGCTTCACGATGTTCCACGCGGCGCACGTGATCAACGATCCGCACTTCACCGTCACGTATTGCCTTTTCTACGAGGACGCCAAAGACCGTGCTTTCGGAGATGCCTTTCCCAAAGGGCAGAGACTTCGCTACGTGCTGGTTGCGTTCGT
This sequence comes from Myxococcales bacterium, assembly GCA_043764595.1. GTDB lineage: Bacteria > Myxococcota_A > Polyangia > Polyangiales > Polyangiaceae > JAAFHV01. The sequence continues at coordinate 6,193 of JAYUKI010000687.1, forward strand.
CGTGCCCCTCGTGCTCGTGGGCTGGGCGGTCGCCGCCTTGGCGATGAAATCGGCCGTCGTGCTCGGCGCGCTCGTTCAGGTCATGTTCCTTTTGGTGGGTTGGCACTACGTCAAACAAGGATTTGGCGTGATGACCGTGCTTTCGGCGCGAAGAGGCGTCTTCTATTCGCCGCGCGAGCGGTTCGCCCTCTTGGCGCATTGTTTTGCGGGATGGGCGTATGCGTGGGCAAGTCCAGCCGATCCGGGCACGGAGGTCGAAGAGAAGGGGGTCGTGTTCAAGACGTGGGCAAGATCCCTCGCGCTCGAGCGCTTCACATTCGCCGTGTTCCTAGCCACGATTCCGCCGCTCGCCTTTTTGCTTTTTCTGAAGTGGAGACGGGAAGGGCGACTTCCCATCGCGACTCCCCTCATGGCCCTCTTGTGCAGCGTCTGGGCGTGGTCCATCTATTCGGGAATCGACCCTCTCGTGCGGTACGTGAACCCCGCGCTCCATTCGCTTCAATACCTTTTCATGGTGAGGCTCTTGAAAGGAAACGAAGCGAAAGAAATGGAAGGGCCTCCGCACTTCGAGATGTCGAAAAAGGCACGTCTCGGGGTTTTGGCCGCCACGGCGCTCGGTCTCGGGCTCGTGGTGTTCCATGGGGCACCACAAGCCCTCGATGCCATCCTCGTCGCGAAGAAGGACCGCTTCACGGACCTCGGGCCTACGCCCTATTTTGCTGCCATCTACGTGGTCGTGAACCTCCACCACTACTTCATGGACACGGTCCTGTGGCGCAAAGAGAACCCCAAAACGCGGTATCTGCGCGATGCGCGCGATGCCTGAGCGACGCCCGCTTGCGTGCCAAGGAGAGGGGGGGCATCCTTCGAGGCCGATGAAGCGGTCCAGGACGTTCATGCCATTCGCCAGCTCACGTGCATGTTCCTTTGGGGCCACGGTGGCCACAGTGCTCTTTTCTTCGGCCTGCTCGCGGGAGCACGTTCCCGTTCCCGTTCCCGTTCCCGTTCCCGTTCCCGTTCCCGTTCCCGCTCCCGCTCCCCAGGCCGCGCCTGCATCGTCGAGCTGGCCTATGTTGCCCGCCTCGGGCGCACTCCCCGCGTACCTCGTGCGGCTCGAGGCCTCGGGGGATCTCTATGCCCGTGTGGGCGCTTCAATCGTGCCCGCGCCCGAAGTCGACCACGCCGTTCTTCGGGGCTATCCGCGTTGGGTCGACAAGGGCGTCGTGGATCTCCCCTCCGGCGAGCGCTTGACGATTCTCACGTCGAAGAGAGTCTATTCGGCCGGGGAGGACGTTCGAATCGTTCACGTCCACGAAGCCACCAAACCGGGAGTGGAGCTCTACGTCATGGGACCGAAGGCCATCTACGGGGAGTACGTCGACGGAAAGCTCGCGAGCCCCGCCGCCGTAGCCCCGCCGGGGCCCTACGACGGCGCGGTCGTGCAGAGCCCTGGGGTGGACCACAACTACGAAGTCAGCGTGCACCGGCTTCCTGCCGGCAGGCACACGATCGAATGGCGCTTTGCGACGTCCCCCTGGGGCCCGCGGCCGACGGCGCTCCGCTCGAACGTGCTCACAATCGAGGTTCGCTGACGCAGGAAGGTGCTCGATGGAGCGTGATTTGGCGGCGCGCGGACGGTTTCGGACCCTCGGTTCTGCGACGTGCGGACGGTCTGCTACGCTTCGACGGATGCGAAGCTTTCCAATCGAGCTACGTGTGCGCACCCCGTGCGACGTGCCCTCGGACGTGCTGATGGACTCCGAAGAAGGCTACTACTGCCAATCGTGCGAGAAGGTCGTGCACGATCTCTCGCGGCTCACGTTCGACGAGGCCGAAGCCCTCTTTCGTTCGGCGCGTCGTCATGGGGCGCGTGTGTGCGCACAAATGCTCGTACGCAAAGCCGATGGCGCGATCTTACTCGCCGATGGATATGCCTCTCCGCCTTCGGCAAAACGGAGACTTCCGCTTGCGGCCCATTCGATGGCCGCGGCCGGCGCGGTGATGCTTGCGGCCTGCGCCAATACGCCTCAGCCCATTCCCGAGCTCCCGATGGCCTCCAGCGCGGCTCCCGTATCCCAGCCGAGCCCATCCCCGATCGAGCCGATTCCAGCCCCCGTAGCGGCAGCACCGCCGCCCGTCGAGCCCATGGGTGGCGTTGAAACCGAGCCCGAATTTCCCGCGCCACAGGTCGTCCCACAGGCCGTCTCGAAGGGGCCCGCCCACCCGCCGCAAAAGCCCAAAGGCAAAAAGCCCAATCATCAAATGATGCGTGGCGACGTCGCTCTTTGACGTCGTATCCCTCGAGGCTCAGCCCTCGTCGCAGCGCAAAAAGTCGGCTCCGAAGACGTCGAGCTTGTGCATCGACCGACCGAGCAAGAGACGGGCGCACTCTTGCACGCCTTCGGTGATGGCGGGGTGGGGGTGCACGCAATGGTCGATGTCGTCCACCGTGCCGTCTTTGTCGATGAGGAACGCTATCCCTTGGATGGTGCTCGACGCGTGGGGGCCCACGACGCGAAGGCCGAGCACACGCTGCGGATCGTCGGGCGAGCAGAGGAGCTTGATGAAGCCCTCGGTGCTGCGCATGGCGATGTTCCGGCTGATGAGCCGATTGTGCAGTACGCCCACGCGGTAGGGAATTTTGCGCTGCTTGGCTTGGGTCTCGTTGAGGCCAACGGCCGCGACCTCGGGCTTCAAAAAGTAGATCGCCGAGAGTGCCTCGTACCGAATGGGTCTCGGGTTTTGGCCGAACATGCGCTCCGCCGCGTGGCGCCCTTCGAGCTCGGCCACGTTCACGAGGGCGACGTCCATCGTCGTGTCGCCGGCGGCATAGACGTGAGGAACGGTCGTGGATCGCGTGCCTTCGACGTCGATTCCGCCGCCCTTCGTGAGCTTGACGCCAATGGCCTCGAGCCCGAGCGAGCCCGTGTTCGGGGCCCGACCGACGGAGATGAGGGCTCGTTCGACTTTGAGCGTTTCCTGGTTTCCTGCGGGGTCGGCGATCACGTATTCGACGTGGTCGCCCACGGCACGCAGGGAAACGAGACTCGACTCCTTGTGGATGCGAATGCCTATCTTGCCGAACGAGCGTGCGACGACGTCGGCGACGTCTTCGTCCTCGAAGGGAAGAATGCGCGGCTGCCGGTCGATGACGTTGATCTTGGTGTGTCCGAAGTTGCCGAAGACCGCGGCATACTCGCAACCGACGACGCCGGCGCCTACGACGACCATGCTCTTCGGGAAGTCGGGGAAGTCCTCGATTTGGTCGCTCGTGACGATTCGCTCGCCGTCCACCTCGATTCCGGCCGGCACGCGCGGCGAAGAGCCCGTGGCCACGAGGAAGAAGTCGGCCTCGAAGCGCCTCGCCGTCCCCGCCTGGTCCACGACCTCGATGGCGTGGGGCGTGACGAACTTGGCCGTGCCCTTCGCAAGATCCACCTCCCCGCCTTTGCCGTTCGGCTCACAGAGTGCATGAAGCTGGCGGGTGAGGATGTCCCGGCGCTCGCTCACCGCGGTGTGCACTTGCTCCATCACCGAGGCGTACGAGACTGTTATGTTCTCGGCTGAAAACCCGCGGTCTTTGCGGCAAGCGAGGGCGTAGTCGTTCGACAAGTGCCACATGGTCTTCGACGACAACGCGCCCGCATGGAGGCCTGCACCCCCGAGCTTGTCTTTCTCGACGAGCAGGACGCGCTTGCCGAGATCGTGGGCGCGCATGGCTGCGGCAAACCCAGCGGGTCCGGCGCCGATGACACAGAGATCGTAGTGGGTCTTGTCGGGAGCGGACGCCATGGTCGGCAGCATACGCGAAGCAAGGTCCCCTTTGCCGACCAGGATCGCTTGCGCGACGCCTTGGTTCGGGCATGCTCGCGTCATGAGCTCGATGTGTGCACGCTGCAACCAGCGACCCGCCGAAATGTTCGCGACCGACGGCTCGAACGTCTGCAAAGGCTGCTTTTACACGGCCGACGCGAACGCGCGCACGTCGAGCGGTGCGACGCAGCTCATCTGGGGCGGCGTGTCCGGAATCGTCCTCGGGGTCCTCGTCTTTCCGCTCGCCTTCGTCTCGGCACGCCTCGCCGGCATCGTGATGGCCGCGTGCATTGGCGGGGGCATCACGGCGCTTCGGCAAGGCCTCGCCGTTCGCGCCCGTCAAAGGCTAGGCTGAACCTCGAACGGTATAACCGCTGCGTTCGATTCGTTTCGACAAGGAGGAATGACGATGTCCGATGAAGCCCGCGCGCAGAAGATCGTGAACGAGCATGTGCTCTGGGCCGTCGGCGCAGGCCTCGTGCCCATACCGCTCGTGGACATCGCCGCGGTCACGGCCATTCAGCTCGACATGCTGAAGCAGCTCTCCACCCACTACGGAATGCCGTACTCGGAATCGGAAGGCAAAGCTTGGGTCTCCGCGCTCGCCGGTGGAATCGCCGCGCGTCTCGGCGCGAATGCCCTGAAGCTCATTCCTGGAATTGGATCCATCCTCGGTGGTGCCGCCATGTCCGCCATGTCGGGTGCGGCCACGTACTCCATCGGCCAAGTGGCTATTTCGCAGTTTGCGTCGGGACATAGCTTCTCGTCGATGGACCTCGATGCGGCAAAGCGCGCCTACGAGCGCCACTTCGAAAAAGGCAAAGAGGTGGCCGAGAAGCTCGCCAAAGAGAAGGGCAAATCGGGCGACGTCTTCGAGAAGCTCGAGAAGCTGAAGAAGCTACGCGATCAGGGCGTGATTACTGCCGACGACTTCGAGGCTCAAAAGCAGAGGCTGCTCTCCGAGGTGTGAAGCGCTGACGCGATGGCAGATTAGTGCTTCGGAATCCCGCCGCGTGGGGGGACGTCTTCGAAGCGCTTCGACATGGCCCGGTAGCGATCGAGCATGGCGTCGGCCGCGGCTTTGTTCGTCTTGTAGAGGTCGACGAGCTCTCCCGGATCGGCGTCGAGGTCGTAGAGCGAGAACCTTGCGTCGTTGGCGAAGGCCACGAGCTTGTAGTTTTCGTGCACGAGGGCCCTGCGTCGCTCGTTGTATTCGTCCTCCGGGAGGTCGATGACCACGTCGCGGCTCGGGGTCGGGCCGCCACGCAGCTCGGGAACGAGGCTCGTTCCGGGGAGCGTGGCGTCTTGCGGCATGCCCAGGAGCTCGAGAAAGGTGGGGACCAGATCGGCGTGGCCACGAGGGACGTCGATGGTGCGGGCCGTGCCGCCGGGCAGGAGCACGAAGAGGGGGACGCGGCAAAGCGGCTCCCAAAGCTCGTGGGCATGGCGGTAGAAGCCGTGCTCGCCGAAGCCCTCGCCGTGATCCGCCGTGATCACGATGGCGGTCTTGTCGGCCCAAGGTTGCGCTTTGACGTAGTCGAGGAGCTTCCCAATCCAAAGATCGGTGTAAAAGACTTCTTCGTCGTAGAGGTCTCGCGCACGGTTCCCGAAATGTGGAGCTTCCGCGTGGGTTTTGTACTCGTCGTGCGGGTCCATGTAGTGAAACCACGCGAAAAATGGAGCATTCCCCTTCTGAACGGTTCCCAGCATCTCGATCGCCAATGGCGTGAGGGCCTGACTCGTGACGTAGGGATCTTTGTTGTAGTCGAACGGAATGTTCGGAACGAGACGCCAGTCGGAAAAGCCCTGCTCGAAGCCGGATAGGCCCTTTCCCATGTAGGCGTGCGCGTGTCCGCCCACGCACGGAATGCCCTTCTCGGAGAGCCGCTCGCACATGAAAACGTTCTCGTCCGAGTACTTCGTGAAAAACTTCCCCGTTCGGGCGAGCTGCGAGGGATACCGGCCGGACAAAAATCCGGCCACGCTCTTCGACGTGAACGAGGAGGTCGAATAGGCATGGGTGTAGGATACACTCTTTGCCTGGAGGGCCGTGAGGTTCGGGGCGATGGGGCGTGGGTAGCCGGCCCATGGCATGTCCGCGCGGAGGCTGTCGATCGTCACGAACAGGACGTTGAGCGGACCGCGCTTCGGGGCCTCTGCCGGGACAGCGGGCGCTCTCGCGCTGGCGAGGGCCGGAGCACTGGAGGCAGGAGAGGGCGCCGCCCCGAGGCTCGGGGCGGCCTGGACCGGCGCCGGCGTGCCAGGCGGGCCAGGCGGGCCAGGCGTGGCCGTGGGCGGAGAGCATGCGCCCGTTGAGGACAGGAGCACGAAGACGGCGAGCAAGGACCAAGTGCGCGGCATGGGACGCGGTTCGTATAGCAGCCTTGACCGAGGAACGAAGCCTGCTCGTCGACTCTGCCCCGAGCTCGATCCTCGATCTCGAGCCGGGACGTAGGTCGTGCACGCGAATCGAGCAGGCTCTGGTATCTGTCGAACGTGGGCGGCTTCATCGGCGGCATCGAGCGGTGGTTCGGAGTTACCTCCTTCTTCGGGCTCGGGCTCCTGGCGGCCCTCATCTTGCTCGTGGCGCTTTGGGTCGTTTTGCCGGCCCATGGGCGCTCGAAAATCCTCCCTCCGTCCGTCTTCGTCGCCGTTCACATTGCGCTCGAGATCGTCGGCTTCTTCGTCGCGAAGACTTCGGCGCTCTGGCACCCCATCCAGATCTTGGCGTCCCTTTCGCTCCTCCTCGCGATCGGTCGGGGCTCGTTCGTGCTGGTGGCCGATGGGATTTTCGCCGCGCGGCTCGGTCGGCCGCTCCCGCGCATCGTCCGCGACATCTTCCAGAGCGTCGTCTATTCGGGCGTGCTCTTGGTCACCCTCAGGTTCGCCGGCGTCGAGGTAAGCTCGCTGCTCGCCACGTCGGCCTTGCTCACGGCCGTCGTGGGCTTGTCTCTGCAAGATACCCTCGGGAACCTCTTCGCGGGCATTTCGATCCAGATGCAGCGGCCCTTCGAGGTGGGCGATTTCATCCAGTTCGATCCGGATGCGAAGCTCATCGGACGGGTCATCGAGATCAACTGGCGCGCCACCACCGTCCTCACGAACGACGAGATGGAGGTCATCGTCCCGAACGGCACGCTCGCGAAAGCGCCCATTCGCAACTACACGAAACCGAGTCTTCTCGCGCGTCGCTCGGTCGAGGTGTCGTGTGCTTACGACGTGGCTCCCGAGCGCGTGAGGGCGACCATTCTTGGAGCGCTGTCGGGTTTGCCCGAGGTTTTGACCGAGCCGCCTCCCGCAGTATTGACGTGGCATTTCGGTCAGAGCGGAGTCGACTACGTCGTTCGCTATTTTACCGATTCGTTCGCCGTCCGGGACGTGACCGACTCGGCCGTGCGCGAACGTATTTGGTATGCCTTGCGGCGCGCCGACATTTCCATTCCATACCCTCGCCGCGAAGTGCACCTCCACGAGCCCGTCAAAGACGAAGCGGCGCACTCGCGAGCCGCCCGCGCCAGCGAGGTGGAAAAGAGGCTTCGTGACGTTGACTTCCTAGCCGTCTTGCCAGCCGAGACCATTGCCCGTCTCGCGACCATGGTTCCGACCAAAGTGTACGCTCCCCGCGAGCTCGTGATTCGTCAGGGCGAGCCGGGCGAGGCCATGTTCCTCATTTCGAGTGGCGAAGTGAGCGTGGTCGTCGGACGCGACGGAAGCAGCACGGCGGAGGTCGCGCGGCTACGAAAGGGCAGCCTGTTCGGCGAAATGTCGCTCATGACGGGCGAACCGCGCGCCGCTACCGTGCAAGCGGTCACCGAGACCGAGCTCGTCGTGGTCGGCAAAGAGGCCTTCAAAGCGATCTTTGCCGAAGCGCCCGAGCTCCTGGCCGAGATGACGCGCGTGCTCGTGGAGCGCCAAGAGGAGCTCGAAAATCACCTCGCCGCGCGTGCCGCCCGTCCGAAGCGGGAGGTCCTCGAAGAGCGCACGACAGCGCTCCTCTCACGTGTTCGCAGCTTCTTCCAGCAAAAGGGCTGAGCCCTGCTCGACCGAGTCGACGGCTCCGCTCGAAATCACTTCGGAATGGCCGGCGGCTTCTGGTCGCTTTGGACACACGACGTGAGATCGAAGAGCATGAACTCGAGCACGCGCTCTTGCGGAGTGAGCGGAGTGGTGCGACACGCCGCCGGGAACGTACCCGTGGTGCTGCGCCCGCTCCCGATGTGGAAGCTCGAGTAGTAGACGCGCCCGCACTGATCCTTTTCGGCGGCTTCGGTCGGGGTGTTGAAGGTGTAGGCCTGCGTATTCTGACCCGAGTAGAGCCAACGTTGGGCAGGAGCCGCAATGGCGCCGACGCGGCTGTAGGTGTCGGTCAGGTTGATTTGCGGTCCGGTCGTGGCGCCCACGGCCTGGAGCCAATCCGCGAGCGCTTTGCCTTTTGGAAAGGTGGTGTCGATTTGGGCGGGGTTCGTGAAAGAACCAGGGCTCGAGAAGTTGCCCGTGCTCGGCCAGGTGCCGCGCCCTTGCGAAACGACTGGATACGACAAATCCGTGATGAACATGCGGCCGCCGACGTTCGCGTAGTCGAAGAGGTTCTGCACGCTCGGCTGGTCGGACGGATACGACGAGCAAGGCAGCGCCACGAGCTGGTATTTCTTCAGGTTGGTGGCGTTGCCCCAAAGCTCCGCGCCCGCAGGAGCTCCGGCGACATTGTTGCCGTTTCCGCGGTAGACGTGCACACGGCCCGGTCCGGAAGGCGCCGTGAACTCCGAAGCGTCGATGCCAATCTGATTGAGAATGCACTCGGTCGGATCGTACGTGGACGTCACGATGGCGATGCGTGGAATGTCGCCTTCGGTGGCATTCTTCGGAAGCCGCAGATCTCCGTCGGTGGCTTTGGTCTCGACGCATTCGGTGACTGCCGGGAGGACCATCTTGCGTCGGAATCGGCCAATCTGAACGACGACGGGAATGTCCTTTCCCGCTGGCATGTCTTTCAGCTCGAATCGCCCTTGGGTGTCGGTCAGGGTGGTCGCAATGGGGTCACCCGATACGGACTTTTCGCACGTCTCGCACGTGACGCCTTCGTCGAAGGGCTTGAGGTCCCCGTTGGGGACGAACACGAGCACGTTGTAGAGAGGGTCTTTGCCGTTCGGCGCGAAAACCTTTCCGGTGAGGGTGGTCGTGTTCGTTCCGTTGCACTTTGGTTTGGCACAGGCGAGGCCGATGCAGCCCGCAGGTCCGCCGCCGCTTTCGTTCCCGAGCAGCGAGCCATCAGGCCCACCGCCGCCCGAGCCATCGACCACCGTCGTTCCCGAGCTGCCGTCCGCTTCGTCGAAGACGTTCGGCCGATCCTGACTCGAGCACGCGACGAAAGCCCCTCCGACGGTGACCGAGATACAGAGCGCAAAAGCGAAGGTTTTCATGCGGGGCACCTTTTCTGAGCAGAGAACGCGGACAGCTCATCTTTGCGCGCCGAGCCGAATTCGGCCACGGCAATCGTCGCTCGATGTGCCAGCCCACATTCTCCTACGCCAGTGACCGCAGAACCTTCCCTCAAGGCTTCATGTAGCCCACGACCAAGGCGCACCCTTGGCCGGTCATTTTCACCTTCAAAGGCTGTCCCTTTTCGAGCTCGAGCTGGCGGCTATCGCTCTCGAGCACGATTTTGCCGGCCTTCGCGAGCTCGATGCCAACGGGCTTCGGCAGTACCGTGCGCTGGAACGGCGAGCGCATCGTGGTGGCGGCGGTGGTGCCAACCAGCACGTCGATGGAAATGTCTTTGGCCGAATAGGCAAGAACGTGGGCCTGAGTGAGGCTTCCTTGGAGCGAGATCTCGAGCGCTTTTGCGTTCGGTCCGAGCGCCACCACGCGGTTGAAGATGGGCTTCAACGGGAGGGGCTTTCCGTCGTCGCCGGCCTTCGTCTGCATGGCGGCGTCGATTTCGGCGCGGAGCTTCTCGAGTGCGGCTTGATGCTCCGGATCGCACGCCCCTTTGCTCGACTCCTCCTGCGTGAGGGTCTCGAGGGCGAGAGCCTTCGCCGGCTGGTCGTCCGTAGGTTTTGCCGCGGCGCCTTTGGGCCGCACTTCGGCGGCCGTTCCCGCAGTGGGCGGCACCTCCGCGGGCTTGGGCTCTCCGCAGGCCGCCGTGAAAAGAAGAGTGCCCGTAACAATGAGGGAATTTCGCATGACGGAGTCGATTTCGCGCAACCGGCCGAAAGACGCAAGGCCGAAAGACGCAACGGCACGACGCAATGACCTTGCCTCATGCCGCAAAGCGTTGTCCCGCTCGAGAGCTCTTTCTTGCCTTTTGCTGGGTTGGCTTCGCACTCGAGAATAATCCGAGCTAGGCTTTCGCCATGCGTTTCCGCCCTCTCTTCGTTGCCATCGCGCTCACGACCCTCCCGCTTTTGTCGTTCTCTTCGAGCGGCGCCGCCGAAGAGACCAGGGTGGCCCCGCCCACGTGGGAACGCGTGACCGAGGACGCGGGCATCGTCGTTTTTCGCCAAGAGATAGCCGGCAGTCCGGTCATTGCGTTCAAAGGTGTCGGCGCCGTGGACGCTCCGATGGGTCAAGTGATCGCAGCCATCACGGACACGTCGCGGACGACCGAATGGATGGACAGCACCGTCGAAGCTCGCGTGCTCCGAAAGGTCGGTCCCCTCGAGCAAATCGTCTATACGCACATCAAGACCCCGCCCGGGCTCACCGATCGAGACTTCGTGACGAGCGCACGTGGCGAGTTCGATCCTGCCGTGAAGCGCTTCACAGTGCACATTCGCTCGGTGTCCGAGCCTTCGGCCCCGCAAACGTCTTACGTTCGCGGCGAGATTCATCACAGCTCGTTCGTGCTGACGGCGATCGAAGGCGGAAAGAAGACCTTGGTCGTCACCGAGGTTCACGCCGATCCGAAGGGCTCGGTGCCCACGTTCATCGCCAATGCCTTCCAAAAGAATTGGCCCCTGAACACCATCAAAAACCTTCGCAAGCAGTCGGCGAAGGGAGACGTGAGGCCCTCCGGGGAGCTCGCCGCGGCGATTGCAAAAGCCGGAATGTAGGCGTCCTGGTCGCCAAGGCTTCTGGCTCGGTAGAGCGAGGCTTCGGCGGCGCGGGATGGGCTGCTAGAGCCGTCCGGACGGACGGAGACGCATGAAGGGGCGTTCCACCAGGGTGTAGACCAGGGTGGCTACGGCAAACGTGCCCGCGAGGTCCACGGCGAAGAGCGAGACCATGGACCACGTCCCTCGCGAAATGCCTTGGGCGAGCGCTCCACGAACCAGAAGCGTCACGATTGGATTCACGAGATACGCCGAGTACGAGAGCTGTGCAAAAGGCCACAGGACCTTCGCAGACAGCGCTCGAGCGAGCGCGCGGCCGACGGAATGCTGCGAGAGAACCAGCACGAGCAGGTAGGCCACCGCCATCCCGAACGCCGCGCGAAATGTTCCCATGTAGACGAGCCCCACGGCGCGGCTCGATAGGGCAAAAAGGGGCCAGTGCGTGCTGACGAGCGCGACGCCAAGTGCGACGAAGAGGCCGAGGGTTCCAGCGATTCTGGCTCGTGCGAGCTTGTCCATGGCCCGTGGCATGCGGTGCACGAGGGCGGCGAGGACTCCGGCCAAGAGCGGACCCGCTCGCATCCATGGCTTCGTATAGAGATCATCGAAGGCGGCCTCCCAGCGCGGGGCGGGACGATTGGGCACGATCTCGACGTCGAAAGGGAAATATCCGTGCGAGCTCGCGACGAAGATCCCTAGTCCAGAAAGAGCCGCGACGAGGAGCACGAGCACGACGGGCCGAGCCATGGGGCGGAGCCTCGCGAGGCCCCACAAGAGCCACGGGCACGTGAGGTAAAACTGCTCTTCGATCGCCAAAGACCAGGTCCATGGCATGCAGGCGCTTCGTACCGGCACGAAATTCACGACGTAGAGAACGACCGCCCAGGCCGTGCTGCGGTGAATCTCGACGGTGGCAAGGTCGAACGCGAGCGCGACGGAGAGGGCCGGGAAGAGGCGCATGGCGCGGCGCACGTAGAAGAGGCCGAACCTGACTTTTCCGGTTCGCTCGCGCTCGTCCACCAGCATCCCGCCGATCAAGAACCCGGAGAGCACGAAGAAGACGTCGACCCCGAAGGCCCCCCGCCACGCGGGCAGCATGGCGGGTGAAACCAAGAGCCTGACGTACTCGAGCGGCGGAAGCACGCCGACCGAATAAACCCCGGTATGAAACGCAACGACCCACAGAATGGCCAAGGCGCGGAGCCCGTCGACGGGTCGGAGGCGACCTTCCGGGACACGAAACAAGCTCCCGAGGTTCGACCGAAGCGAAAACGCCGCGCGCAGCCTGGCGAAGGCTTCGTGCGGCGTTCCATCGGGCTTCCCGGCCATGCGCCGGAACCCTACCAAAGCTCGAGGCGCGAAAGCGCGGTCGTCCGCGCGGCTTTCTACTTTGCGACGCGATCGTCGAGCTTGCCGTCGAGCATGTCGATCTGGTTCTTCGTTTCCTGGAATTTTTCCGGGGTCAGAATGCTCCGCTCGAGCATGACGGTGAGCAGCGTGCGCGAAAAGAGCGCGAGCGACTCGACGTCGTGCCGGAGCTCGAGCACCTGGGCTTCGAGCGCGGCCACTCTCGGGTCCGCCGCTTGGCCGCCGTACCCTGCGTAGCTCGCGCCCATCGCCGCGCCCGGCGGGGGACCTCCGGGAGGCCCGCCTGGAGTGCCCATCGGCGAGCCATAACCGGCATTCGAGGCGAACGCGTCGCCGGCTGTGGGATAGCCCCCTTGTCCGCCGTACGGCGACGGAGAGCCTCCCATCGGAGGTCCGCCCATTCCCGCTTGTCCGCCATAGGGATCGCTGGTTTGCGGGGAATAAGGGGCGCCCATCATTCCCCCGAGCGGATTCCCAAGTGGATTGCCGAGCGCGCCTGCGGCGGCCTGCGCGAGCCCACCGAGAGGAGATCCCTGCGGTGCCTGTCCAAAGCCGGGTTGCCCGGGAAATTGTGCCGACGGTCCCATGATGCCCTTGAGCCAGTCCATCGCTGCCATTCGTGACCTCCGCGCGGGAGCATACCGGTCCACGGGACCAAGGAGCCCCTTGATTTCCTCCCGTCGGCCAGCCGCCGCCGCCGCGCCCGGCCCTTCTGCGTTGCGACCCTCGCGTGTCTACTCTCCAGAAAACGGCGCCGCGACGAGAAAGCGCCGCTGGAACGATGGAGCACGGGCCCGGGCACGAGCCAAACGAGGCATGGAAGGAAGCATCCGCGACGCGTCGCGGGAGGTCAACGCGGTCGAACGGGGCGATCGTCCCGAGGGTCGTCCGGAAAGATGTGCCGTGTGTGGTAGCTCGGCATGAAGAAGCGAAAAATCGCCTTCGGAACGGTCATCCATGCAAGCCGTACGTCGGTCTTTTGGTTCGCCAAAACCTCGTCGCAAAGCCAAGGACCGACGACGTCGGCACGGTCGGCGATGAACTGGAAAAGACGACGGGCCTTTCGGTAGTTCTCGGGGTCACCCTTCTGATAAACGTCGAGGAGGAGGTCGGTCACCACGACTCCTGGGCTCAACGTGCAAACGAGTATCGGCGTCTTCCGAAGCTCTGCCGCGAGCGAGCGCGTGAAGTAGCGCACCGCCACCTTGGTGCTGCCGTAGGTGCTCATTCCGGACTGCCTACTTCCGTCGCTTCCGAAACCCTCCATGTTGTAGAGCGCACCGAAGCCTTGCTTGCGCATTCCCTCGATGGCGACGTGCGAGCCCAACATCGTGCCGAGCAAGTTCGTTTGGACGGTTGCGGCGACCACCTCGGGGGCTTGCTCGATGAAGTCCACTTGGGGGCTGCTCGTTCCGGCGTTGTTGATCCACACGTCGACCCGGGAAAACGAGGTCTTCGTGAGCTCGAAGAGTGCACGGAGATCGGCCGACTTCGTCACGTCGCAGGCGGTTCCGACGATTCGGCCAGGCCCATGCTTTTCCGAGAGCGAATCCACCGTGGCCCTCACGGCTGCGGCGTCCCGTCCACACACCGCGACCCTCGCGCCACGCGCGAGAAAACCTTCGGCCATGGCGAGCCCGATTCCCTTGGTGGCCCCGGTGATCACGACGACCCGGCTCATCGGACGAGGCGCTCGCGGCGCAACGGCCGCCACTTGTAGCGGCATGGCATCGGAATGTGCAATGCGGAGTCGAGGATTGCGCCGGCGAGCGGGCCGCGGTCCATCCACTCGACGTCCGCCGCCAGCGGTGTGGCGAATGTCTCGCGCCAAGGCTCGCGGTCGATGGTGAGAACGTAGACGAAGCCTAGGGGGTCGACCCCGAAGGCGTCGTAGCACTCGACGAGGGCCTCCCGAAGCTCGCTTCGAGACTGCCACACGCTCGACCTCGGTGGGCTCTGCCCCGCTCGCGCATCGAGCACGACCCTCGCTTTTCCTTGCGCGTTCGTGCCTTTTGGCGTGACAGAAAAGGTGATTTGTTCCGAGCTCTTGCGAAGGTCGATGGTGGCGGCCTCGAAGTCGTGGAATCGGAACTCGACGAGGGCATTCCCGACGGCGCGCATCACGGCATGATCGGTCTCGCTTCGAACGAAATAGCCGCCGCGGCGTACGCCATGCGCACCGGTGTAGCGCACGGCGGCGCGGTAGCTCACTTGGTGGAAATCGACGCCGAAGAGCGCCGGGACGCCTTGCGGACGCATCTCGCGAAGGCGGGACGCGAGCACCTGCACCCACGCGCGTCCATGGAAGATCTCCGGCTCGAGTGGGGGAGGCAAGAGCGAGCGCAGGGCCTCCGGATCGACCGAATAGTTGAGTGAGATGGCGTCGAGCCAGGCCGTCTCGACGGTCGTGAGCCAAGGAAGCGAGGGGCACTCTTCCATGCCCGGCGTCGACGGTGAGGGATCGAGGGCGCGCTCGATGGCCGCGTGCACGGCGAGCAGCGCCGTTCCCCCACGCGGAGAAAGCTCGAGCGAAGGTCCACGAGAGATCACCTCGCCTCGCGAAACGAGGATCTCACAGGCGGCGACGGCTTCGTCCAGCTGGACTCCGACCTCCCCGAGCCGTTCGACGAGCTCGTTCGGACGAAGGCCCGCGGGGGATGCGGCGAGTGCGCCGAGGACCGCAATTTCCGAAAGGGGGCGTGCGGCGCTCACGTGCGGACCTCTGCGCGAAGCCGAAGCTTGGCGCGGTGAAGCAGCGCGCCTCCGGTGCCTTGTGTGAGCACCCAGAGCACCGCGAAGATGGCAAACTGCTCTTTTGGTCGCATCGCGAGGACGATCGCCATGGCCGCCCAAATCGCAGCGGGCACGTACCACCCTCGCCCCATGATCGAGCCCATGGCGGAGAAGGTCATCGCAGCGACGATGCACGCCACGGCAGGCATGAAGAGCATCACGCGAATTCCGAGCAGGTAGTTCACCACCGCCGTGAGCGCCATCGCGGCCACGAAGGTGTTCCAGAGGGCGAACGTTTGGCGGTCGATGTAGGAGCGTGGCCCTTCGCTCTTGCCCTTGAGAAACACGATGAACGCGCCATTCAGGACGAACACGACCGTCCAAAGGAGAACGTAGGGCAGGGGCTCGTAGCGCTCGCGCGCGAGCAAAAGGTGCGTTCCGAAGAAACCGGCACCGTTCGAGATCGACGAGCACATCCAGATGAGCCCGAAGTTCTGAAGAGCGGTGTCGTCGCGTGTCTTCGCCGCCAGTTTGCGAAGCACGAGGAGCGCGTCCGTCGCTTGCTCTCGATCCATCCCGGTCACGATACCCCGATAGTCGGGCTACTCACCTCGGGATCGAACTTTTGACGGCACGAACGAACGCGTCCGCGCGGTGCTCGTTCGGGGGGACGCGGGCGAGAATGCTGCCATTCGCGTCGAAAATGGCCGAGTCGCCTTGGCCGGGGATCGCGACGACCCCCGGTCCCCAATTGGCGTTCGCGATCGCGACACGAAACCGCGTGGCCAGTGTGGCGAGCTGCGGCAGTCGTGTGGCTTCGTCGTCGACCCATGCGCTCGTGAAGGCCAGCAGATCGGCCTGTTCGAGCTCGTGGGACGCGTCTTCCGGCAGGAAATGGAGGTCGTAGCAGACGCCGAAGGTCAGCGTGATTCCTGCGATTCGCACGAGCGGTGGGGGCGAGCGGCCTGGTGTGGCCCAGCGCTCCGGGATCCACGGGTGGCGCTTCCGGTAGGCGGTGACCTCTCCCGTAGGTTCGACGAGCACGGCGGCGTTCGAGATCGTGTCGCCTTCACGAAGTACGAGCGGCACGACGAGGTTCGCATGCCGCCGCTTCGCGATGCGCTTTGCCTCCGTCACCGTTGTTCCGTCGAGGGGCTCGGCAAAACGCGAGAGATCGATGTCGCCCCGGGGTGACAAATACCCAGTGAAAGCAAGCTCGGGCACGACGAGCAGATCGGCATGCGTGTGCGCGAGCTCTTGGTCGATGTCGTCGAGCGCTTCGTCACGGGCGTCCCACCGCGCAGGCATCTCGAGCACGGCCACGCGAATCCCGGCATCGTCCGTCACGGGGCTCAGCCTACCGACATCAGGAGGTCCCGGGCGAGAGCGAGCGCCTCGGCGACCTTCGGGTCGGTCGAGCTCGATTGTTCGAGGAGCGCGACGATGCGGGTGGCCGCTTCGGCCGCCCGGCCACCTGCTTCGGCGAGGGGCTCGAGCGCCATGACGTGCTCCAAGGCCTCGCGAGCCCGAGTGTTCACGAGCGTAAGCTCGTCCTCCATGGCTTTGCGGTCGGTGATGTCGAGCGATACCCCGAGAAGGTATTTGGGGTGGCCGTCCGGATCGAGAATGGGGATCTTCTTCGTATAGAGGTAGCGTCTACCTTCTTTGGTATCGATTGGCTCTTCTACGGAGACGACCTTCTTCTGCGCGAGGGTTTCGCGGTCGCGAGCATGGAAGAAGTCGGCCTGCTCTTTCGGGAAAAAGTCTTCGTCCGATTTGCCAATGAGCCCTTCGCGATCGAGGCCCAAGAGGTCGCGCCCGGAGCGATTGAAGAGCACGAATTTGAGGCTCTCGTCCTTCACGAACACCATCGTCGGAATATGCTCGACGACCTCCGAATAGAACCACGGCTCACGCTCTTCAGCCTCTTTGCGCATCCCTCGAGGGTAGAGCGCTTCCTCGGCGCGAGGGCGAAAACCTTCGCTCCAAAACCTAGTGCTTCTTCGGCCCTGGATTGGATGGAGGTGAGCCATGCGGGGATTGGGGGCCGGGCCAAGGTAGTCGGGGTCTGGACCCGGCGGTGCACCGTAGGGCTTCGCGACCGCCGACGTTCGACCCGCATCGCGCGGAGGAGCGACGGACACGACGGGCGCGACGCCAGCGTCGACGGCGTCGGGCTCACGAGCGATGGGCATCGTGGGCGACTGAGCGTCCGAGGGCGGAGGTGCTGCGCCGTAGGCGGCCGCGACCGTGGGTGTTTCTTTGGAGCACGCGGCTGCGCCAACCGAGACCGCCATCGCACCGAAGACCATGGCGGCGCGGCTCATCCGCCCGCGCGGCGCGGGGAGTGGGGACATTGCGGGGAGGCAGGCCCCGCAGAACGGACAAAGGTTCGAGCCAAAACGAACGTGGCGCGAGCACGACACGCAGAGGACGAGGGCCATGGGCCGAGAATACCGAAACGCCGGCGGCCGCGCGGCTCGCCAAAAAGACGGAACGGCTTCGGGACTACCCGACTTGAGGTATGTCCTCGATCTTCTTCAAGAAACGTTTGGCAACCGCGTAGGCGTCGCCCGGCCAACGGGCGGAAACGTAAGCTCCGTCCTCCACGACGAAAGCATGGGCGTCGTCGTCCGCCGTTCCTCGGGACGTGAGGGTGCGTGGTCCGACCTCGAAGTCGGTCGGTGCGGCCAGGGCCGCGCGAACCTCGTCTTCCACGTAAGCGGGATACGTTCGGTAGTACCGACCGAGCTTCCATGCCGTGAGAAAATACGCCGTGCGCTCCATGTATTTCGGGAGGCAAGTCGTGCGCTTTCCGTGGAGGACCGAATGCCCCGTCGTCGCATCACGGCTCCGCGCAAGGACGAGGACTCCGTGGCATATGGCGCCTACGGGCCGACCCGTTGCCACGAACTCGGCCACCTTTGCTTGAAGTACGGTACTTCCCAAGTACTGCCGCATGCCAGGGGCGTGCCCGCCCGGAAGGAAGATGCCTGCATACTTCGCCGGATCGAAGTCGCGCCACCGTGCTGGGGAGCGGAAAGAGAGGGCCGACTCGAGCTCGCGATAGAACGTCACGGGCCCCTTTTCGGCACCGAGCTGCCCGAACAGCACTCCCGTAAGCAGCAACGGATCGCACGCGGGAGTGGCGCCGTCTTCGGTGGCAAACACCACGTCGACGGCAGCCTGCGTGAGGATCTTCCAGGGGACGGCGACTTCGGTCACGTCGAAGTCCCGGTCGGGGAGGGGGATCCACACGGAACGCTTCATGCGCACAGACTAGCCTGGATTCCTCACGCGGTTCATGCGGCGAGCCGCCGAGACCGCAGCGAAAAGCTCGCACTCCCCACCGTAGGACCGAGGCGAACTGGCCACACGTCGCAGCGCCGAGGAGCGCCGGACGAGCTTCGCAACAAGAGGACCGTCTGGCGCGCACGGAAGCGTCATGAAGAATCTGGTCGAGGCGCAGGGGCGCTTTTGCTCGGCGGTTCGTACGCACTTCGGACGGCGAGGCGGAGTATCCTCCCGCCATGTTCCGAGTCTTGGATGTTTCCGCCGAAGGCCGAGCGACCGTTCACGAGGGCGACGCGGCCATTCAAGCCGCTCTTGGCCCCCCGGACTCAGGAATCGTGCGGTGGATCGACCTCGAAGCCCAAGACGCCGATTCGCTCGAGCTCTTGCGCAGTCGGTTCGACTTTCATCCCCTCGCCATCGAGGACTGTCTCCATCTCGACCAGCGCCCGAAAGTGGAAGAGTTCGGTGCGGTGGTTTTCGTGGTGACCCATGGCTTTTTATGTCCCGAAGCCAAAGTGAAAAAGCTCGAGCCCCTCGAGCTCCATTCTTTCCTCGGACCGGGCTACCTGGTCACGGTCCACCAGGAGCCCCTTCCTCAGCTCGACGCGGCGTGGAAACGGGCGCTAGCCAAACCCATTCTCGGCACACGAGGGGCGGACTTTTTGCACTACCTCGTCGTCGATCACATGGTGGACAGCAACTTTCCGATTCTCGACAAGTTCTCCGAGGAGCTCGAGACGCTGGAGGAGGCCGTCCTTTGGACGCCTTCGCGCGCCCATCTGGCGCGCATTTTTGCGCTCAAACACGAGCTCGCGATCATGCGTCGCGTGCTCTCCCCGCAGAGGGACGTCGTGCTCATGTTGGCCAAGCTCGACGACGAGCACGTGTCCCCCCGAAACGCGGCCTATTACCGCGACGTGTACGACCACCTCGTGCGCATCTCCGAGTCGATCGACTCCAATCGAGATTTGCTCGGTAGCACGATGGATGCCTATCTCTCTTCGGTATCGAACCGCACGAACGAGATCATGAAGTATCTCACGCTCATGAGTGCGGTATTCTTGCCACTCAGCTTCGTCGTGGGCTTCTTTGGGCAAAACTTCGACGACATGCCTGGAATGCCAGGCTGGACTCACTCGCATCAGCTCATGTGGGTGATGCTCGTGGCGTGCCTCGGGATACCGGCCGCGATGCTTGGGTGGTTTCGCTACAAGAAGTGGTTGTGAGGGAGCCGATGCTTGGCCGAAATCCCGCCCACCGCGACGCCGACAGCCGTTCGTGAACGAGGTCTCAGGACGGGAAAACGTGGTGAAAGAGCTCCGCGCGGCTCGTCACGCCGCACTTCGTGTACACCTGCGACAAATGCTGCCTGACCGTCTTGTCGGAGATGCGCAAGACCTCCGCGACCTCGGCGCTCGGTAATCCTTTCAATACCAGGCGTGCGACTTCCGCCTCCTTTTCGGTGAGCTTCGCGCGGCGGAGGCAGCGCTCGACGAGGTGCGACGTGTCGTCTCGCTCGGCGAGCACCCTCCCGAGAACGGCCAAGAGATCGGCCGAAGCGAAGGGCTTCTCCATCAGGTAGGCCGCGCCGTCGTTTAGTGCCCGTTTTACGGTATCCAGATTCGCGAAGGCGGTAATCACGACCACGGCAAGCCCCGGGAAGGCCTCGCGAAGTGGCTTTACGAGAAGTACCCCTGCGAGGTCGTCCGCTCCGAGCTTCACGTCGAGCACGGCCGCGTCCAGATCGGTTTCGGCTTCGGCGACGGCGCGCGCTTCGTCCGCCGAGCCCACGGCGAAACAGGTGTATCCGGCACGTTTGAGGGCGCGAGCGAGCGCTTCGCGGGAATCGACTTCGTCCTCGACCAGGAGAATCTGCTTCATGCGGGCAGACGAAGCTCGACGCAGGTGGACCACCCCGGGACGTCCGTAACCCGCACGTCGCCATGCATGGCGCGCGCGAGGGCGCGGGATACCGAGAGCCCGAGACCCATGCCTCCGGACTTGCTCGTTGCGAGAGGCTCGAACAGGGAGGTTCGGGCGTGGATGTCGATGCCCGGGCCGTTGTCGTGGACTCTCACGACGGCGCCTTCCTCGGTGCGAGTGGCCGTCACGAGGACTCGCGGCTCGCGCTCGTCGGCGCTGGCTTCGAGCCCATTTTGGACCAGGTTTTCGAGAATGATTCGAACGAACGTCCGGTCGGCCCGCGCCGAGAGATCGGGCTCCACGACGAGCTCGAGGGCTCTGCCAGGAGCGAGGTCGGCCGACGAACGCGTGACGTCGCGCACGACGCCGTCGAGGTCGAGTGGGGCGACGTTGGGCTCGAGCGAAGCCGCGACCTTCCGAAGGGCTCGGATGCTCGCGTCGATTCGGGCCATCTGCGCGCGCGCCTTGGTGAGAAGGTCGGCTCGCGAAGGACCCGGTCCTTCGGGGGACGTCTCGAGGGCGTCGACCTCTTCGAGCAAGAGCCCGAGCGAGTGAAGTGGATTCTTGACCTCGTGGAGCGTGGCCGTCGCGACGAGCCATACGGCCTGATCGCGCTCGACGTGCTCGAGGCGGCGGCCTAGGGCATCGGCACGGAGCTCGGCTTCGCGGGCGAGGCTGGTTCGAACGCGGAAATAGTGGACCGTGACGCCGAGCAGCGCTCCTGCAAGGAGCGGAATGCCGCGGTCGACGAACGAATGCACGAGCGCGAGCGTGGCGACCAGCGGAGTCTTTCGGTCGAGGATGTCGAAAGCCGTATTTGCGGCGGCATATCCGATTCCCAGAACGAGCCCACCCAAGACATAGAGCACGAGGGAGGCCGTGCGGCCTTTTGCCCCACTCGTCTCGCGGAAGGTCGTGGTCGAGCGGCCCATGGGCGGAGTACACCACAAGGTTGCCGGGCCTCCCTCCGGCATTTGTCGGATGGCCGACCTGGCTCGACAGGGACTAACCGTTCGAGGGTGCAAAGGCTCGGGATACTCCGCGCGGTCGTGCTGGGGCTTTGGCTCATGCCGAGCTTCGCCCAGGCCGACGAGGCGCGGGTCGTGCGACTCGCCGATGCGCTCGAGCGCGCTTCGGCGGTCGGACCCGGAGTCGCCGTGGCCGGCGCTGCGACCGCGACGTTTTCTGCCGCCCGAGATGCCGCAGGTCAGAGGCTTCCTTCGCCGCCCAACGTGACACTCGCCGCTGGGCCGCGTATCGGCGCAAGCGGAACCTCGCTCGACCTTCAAGTGGGCGTATACGTTCCGTTTTCCATTCGGGATCTCCGTGGCGCCCGAACGCGGTCCGTGGATGCCATGCGCCAAGGGACCCACGCCGACGTCGAGCGGGCCAGGAGCGACGCCGGGCTTCGCGCAGCCCTCGCTTGGGCCCATGCCCTCGAGGCCCGTGAGATTCTCGCCGTGCGGCAGGCGACCCTCGAGCGCGCCGAAGAGCTCGTGACGCTCGCCAAACGAAGGGTATCTTCCGGGGTCGCGCGACCCTCCGAGCTCGCGATGGCCTCGGGCGATCGCGCGTTCGCTTCGGCGTCCGAGCTCGATGCCGAGGGGGCCGAGGTGGATGCTCTGGTGGAGCTTCGCGTCGCGATTGGAGCGGCTCCGGGCGAGAAGCTCAGGCTCGATGGCGATCTGTCCCTCGAGCTTCCCGAAGCGCACGCTCGAGCCCGCGCGTGGGCTGCCGAGAACCTAGGCCACAACCCGGCGCTGAAGGCCGCTCAGGCGAGGGCCAGAACGGCGCGTGCCGAGGTCGTGTTGGCGCATGCCTCGAGCGGCCCGACGCTCTCGGTCGGCGCCATGTTCGCGCGTGAGGGGGACGGCTCGTCGATCGTGCTCGGAGCCCTCTCGCTTCCCGTGCCCATCCTCGACGCTGCGGCGTTCGACCGAGCCCGCGCAGACGCCATCGCGAGGACGATCGAAGCCGACGGAGCCCGACTGAAAGCGGAGCTCGCGTCGCGGCTCTCGCTCACGGTGCACGACATGGAGCACACGCGAGAAGTGCGCGAACGACTGGAAAAGGAAGCGGTTCCGATGCTTCGGGAGGCTCTTCGCCTTTCTCTCGCCGAGGTCTCGGCGGGGACCTCGGACGTGGGGCCAGCTCTTCTCGCGAGGCAGCGGCTCCTCGCTGCGGAAGAGGGCGTCACACACGCGCGCGGCGAGGTGCTGCGCGCCGACCTCCGGTTTTTGCACGTGACAGGGAGGCTCCTTCCGGAGGCCCGCCGATGAACCGCTATTCGATCTTCGCCGCCTTCGTCCTCGTGGCGTGCGGCCACAAACAGGAACCCGCTCCGCCTCCCGTGCCTTTGGTCGCTTCGAGTGCGGCGCTCTCGGTGGAAATCGATCCGTCGCTCTTCGCGCGGGGGCGGGTCCGGCTCGGTCCCGTGACGCGTGGCGAAGGCATCGACACGCGCTCGCTCGCGGGCGAGGTCATTTCGGACGAGCGTGGTCGCGCCGAGTCGGGCGTCCTCACGGCAGGCCGAGTCGTCTCTCTCGAAGTCGACGTGGGGAGCCGCGTTCGTCGCGGTGACGTGCTCGCTTGGGTCGACGCCCCGGAGGTCGCCCGTGTGTCCGCCGAGGTCGTCCGCGCGAAGGCGCGTGCCGAGCTTTCCGCCAAGAAAGAAGCGCGGCAAAAGGCCCTCTCGCTCGAGGGTGCCACGAGCCAAAACGCCGTGGACGAAGCCTCGGCAGAGTCCGCGATCGCGAAGGCCGATCTCTCTGCGGCGGAGGGGCTGTTGCGGTCGCTCGGAGGCTCCGGCGGTGGTGGACGCGTGGCCGTTCGGAGCCCCATCGACGGAACCGTCTCGAAGCGCCACGGCGTGCTCGGTGCGGCCATTTCCCCCGACACGGCGCTATTCGAAATCGTGAAACAAGGGCCGCGCATGGTCGTGGCAAAGGTGCCCGAAGGCGCCGCGTTCTTTCCCGAGGTCGGAGGTCGCGCACGCGTGCGTCCCCGCGGCGCCACGGACGAAAACGGTCAAGGGTGCGGCGCGATCGTGCGGGGCGATCTCGGCGCCGTCGAACCCGAGACCCGTACGCGCGGATTCCGGGTGGAGGTCGACGAAGCCTGCCCATGGCTGGTCGTCGGCGCCTTCGTCCGCGTCGATCTCGGCGCGAAGGGCGATGCTCCGCGCACAGCGAAGCCGACGATTCCGCGGGATGCGTTGATCGAGCTGAAGGGCGGAATGGGCGTGTTCGTGCGCGCCTCGGCCGAAGGGGCGGGGCCGCTCTTGTTTCGCCCAGTGCGCACCGAGCCCGGAAGCGGCGAGAGCGTCGCGATCGCCGAGGGGCTCCGCGAAGGCGAGAACGTGGTCGTCGTCGGGGCGCCTCTCGTGAAGAGCGAGCTTTTGCGCGCGGAGCTTCACGAATGATCGAAAAGCTCGTTTCGTTTTCTCTCGCTCACCGGCTCTTCGTCGTCCTTGGCGTGCTCGCGCTCATCGGTCTCGGTGCCCGCGCATACATGGCACTTCCACTCGATGCCGTTCCGGACATCACGAACGTGCAAGTGCAGGTCCTCACCAATGCCCCCGGCCTGTCTCCGCTCGAGGTGGAGCAGCTCGTCACGCGTCCGGTGGAGCTCGCGATGGCAGGAATCCCTGGCATCGAAACGGTGCGCTCGACGTCGCGCACGGCCGTTTCTGCGGTGACCATCGTCTTCCGCGACGACGTCGAGCTCGCCTACGCGCGATCCCTCGTCTCGCAGCGTCTCGCTTCGGCACGCGAGGCCATTCCGCCTTCCGCAAAGCGTCCCGAGCTTGGTCCGCTCACGACGGGCCTCGGGGAGATCTACCACTTCACGATGGCGTGGCCGGGGCACACCGGGCAAGAGCTTCGCACCGTGTTCGACTGGGAGGTCGCCCAGGCCCTTCGGTCGGTTCAAGGGGTCGTCGAAGTGAACGCCTGGGGGGCGGGCGCGCGGCAGATCGAAGTGAGGCTATCGCCGCTGGACATGCAAGCCGCCGGCGTCTCACAGCGCGACGTCGAGGAGGCGCTCGGGGCCGCAGGACAGAGCGGTGGAGGTGGTGCCCTCGAGCGCGCGGGAGACCAAGTCCTCATTCGCTTCGACGGTCAATTTCGCTCGCTCGACGATGTTTCACGGCAGGTCGTGCGCGCCCGACCGGGCGGCGTGTCGGTGCTGGTGCGAGATGTTGCAACTGTTCGAAATGGTGACGGTTTTCGCGCGTCTGCGGCCACGGCCGACGGCGAGGGCGAGACGCTCTACGCGATGGTTCAGATGGTCGCGGGTGGCAACGCCCACTCGATCGTGCCGCGGGTCGAGGCGCGGGTGCACGAGCTCGAAGCTCGGTTGCCCGCGGGCGTGGTCGTGAGGCCCTTCTACGTGCGCACGCGCCTCGTGGACAGGGTGCTGGGCACGGTCCAACGCTCTCTCGTGGAGGGAGGCGTGGTCGTCGTCCTCGTGTTGCTCGCGTTCCTCGGCGATCTGCGCGCGTCGGCAGTCGTGGCCACCACCATTCCGCTCGCCATGCTCGGTGCGTTCGTCGGGATGCAAGCGATTGGCGCGAGTGGAAATCTCATGAGCCTCGGTGCCGTGGACTTCG
The DNA here is from genome assembly GCA_043764595.1 of Myxococcales bacterium. Classification (GTDB taxonomy): domain Bacteria; phylum Myxococcota_A; class Polyangia; order Polyangiales; family Polyangiaceae; genus JAAFHV01. The sequence goes on from JAYUKI010000687.1 coordinate 30,985, forward strand.
GTCTCGTGGTCGACGGTGCGGTCGTCGTCGTCGAGGGCATGCTCACCACGATGGTCCTACGGAAGCTCACCGCGCGAGACGCGCTCGTTCACGAAGGCAAAGAGGTCGGAGCGGCCATCGCCTTCGGGGTCGTCATCATCGGAGTGGTCTACCTTCCCGTGCTCCTTCTCGAAGGCGTCGAGGGCAAGATGTTCCGGCCGATGGCGCTCACGGTGCTCTTTGCGCTCGCCACCGCGTTCGTTCTCACGTTCACCTGGGTCCCGGTCGCCGCGTCGTTCTTGGTGAAGCACGCGCACCCCGAAGAAGGGCGTCTCCTTCGCACGATCCGGTCGGGGTTCGAGCCCGTTTCCCGCGCGCTCGTGTCGCGTCCGCGCCTCGCTGGCCTCGTCTTTGCCGTCCTGGTGACCTGCGGTGCTTTGGCGAGCTTCGGCCGCGGTGCGGAGTTCGTCCCGCGCCTCGAAGAGGGGGACCTCGTCGTTCAGCTCACCCGCCCTCCGAGCGTGTCGTTGGGCGAGTCGGTTGCGGGGACGACCGCCGTAGAAACGGCCCTCAAGGGTTTTCCCGAAGTCGTGCGCGTGGTGTCACGAAGCGGAAGCCCGGACGTCGCGACGGACATCATGGGCATCGAGCAAAGCGACGTGTTCGTCATGCTCGCACCACGTGCCACGTGGACCACCGCGAAGACCCGCGAGGGGCTCGTGGCTGCCATGGAGACGGCGCTTCGTAAGAGCCAACCTGGAACGCTCTTCGCTTTCACTCAGCCTATCGAGATGCGCTCCCAAGAGCTTCTCGGAGGCATCAAGTCGGACGTCGGCATCAAGATTTTCGGCGAAGATCTCGAGGTCTTGACCCATCTCGCGCACGACGTGGAGCACGAAGCTTCGCTCGTGCGCGGCGCGGCCGACATGCGCGTGGAGGCCACCACGGGTCTCGAGATGCTCACGGCCCGACCCGACGGCGCCGGCCTCGCTCGTCATGGCGTACGCGCGGACGAAGCGCGCGGCATCGTGGAAGCGATGCGCGCGGGAAGGCCCGTGGGCGTGCTCGTCGAGGGCGAAAAGCGCTTCGACGTGATGGTTCGTCTCGACGTGCCGCCTCGGCCGAGCGTGCTCGCGCTCTCCGACTTCATGGTTCCTCTGGGCGAAAAACGGGTCGTTCCGCTCGGCGAGCTCGTGAAGATTCGTGCCGAAGAGGGTCCAGCCCAGGTGAGCCGCGAAGGCGCGCGTCGGCGCGTCCTCGTGGAGGTCAACGTGCGAGGTCGGGATCTGGCCTCGTTCGTCTCCGAGCTCGAAGGAAGGCTCGCCAAAGTCGAGAAGCCTGCGGGCTACTATTTCGTGCTCGCCGGCCAATACGAGAACCTCCAGCGGGCCTCGCGTCGTCTCGCCGTCGTCGTGCCGCTCACCTTGCTCGGCATCGTGGTCCTCCTTTGGTTCGCGTTTCGCCGCGTGCTCCCGGCGGCGCTGGTATTCGCCAACGTGCCGGCGGCAGCGAGCGGCGGAATCGTGGCTCTTGCCCTCCGAGGAATGCCCTTTTCCATCTCGGCCGCCGTGGGCTTCATTGCTCTCTTTGGAGTGGCCACGATGAATGGCGTGGTCCTGCTCACGGCCGTTCGACGCATCGAGGAAGATGGCCTTTCTCCCGTGGAGGCCGCACGGCGCGCTGCCGAAGAGCGCTTGCGACCCGTTCTCACGACGGCGGTCGTGGCTTCCCTCGGGTTCTTGCCCATGGCCCTCGCTTCGGGGACGGGGGCCGAGGTCCAGAGGCCACTCGCGACCGTCGTCATTGGCGGTCTCGTGACGGCCACGTGTGTCACCTTGGGCGTGCTTCCGGCACTCTATGCGCTGCTCGCCACGCGATTCGCGAAAGCCTCCGTGAGTCCAAAAGTGCTGGAAAGATAGACCAGAACGAGTCTCGCTCGACGCGAATCGGCGTCAGAGATTCTTCACCGTGAGCCCAAGGCCCATTCCCGATCCCATTTGGACCGGCTCCACGCGCCAAGACGCGTCTCGGTACATGACCACGACCTTTTTCGGGGCCAAAAAGCCCGCCACGAAGAGGGCGACGCCGACGGTCTGCAGGGCGCCGTCGAAGATCGCGAGGGCTCGCCCTCCCGAGGTCGGTGCTTGTCCTGCCGTCATGAACGGGCCAATCAAGGGGGCATAAAGCCACGCGCTGCCATTTCGGCACTCCATCTGCGCACCGCACGTGCCAATCGCGTAAAAGAGGGACAGGGCATAAGCGCCCCCCGCCATGCTGAGCCCGGTCGCAATGTAGGCCGTGCGGGGACGCTCTTCGATCGTGGAATCTTTGGGAATCCGTCCGCCTTGGTAGTCCACGATCTTCGGCGGCACGTAGGTGCTTTGCTCGTAGGCGCTCTCGGGCGCGGGCGTGTTCGGGACCCTGTAGTCGGGGGCGCTTCTCGTGGTGGGACTGTCCGTGCGGGCCGCAGGCAAAGGTGCAGGCGGAGTGGCGGGTGCGACGGCTTGGACCACAGGCGTTCCCAAGGGAGTCGCCGTTCCCGTGGAAGGGGGCGTTCCGGTGGAAGGCACCGCTTGGGCTTTGCTGGTCGGAGTCGTGGCTGGAGGAGCCATGGTTGGAGCCATGGGCCCCAGCGCTGGAGGCTCGGCGTGCGCCGTGGCGCTACCGAGGAGAATGGCGAAGACAGAAGAAAACGTCGTGAGGGCTCGCATGTTGAAGGCTCCTTTGCGAGGAGCCTTTTGCATCGCTTGTGCCGTTTCGAATTCCCCAGGATCTTCGAGGGATGACGCCGTGCCCTACACGAGGTGAGCGAGCCCTTGCACACATGCGCCGGAGCCTTTGCACACTCCTCGACGCGCGGCTAGCGTCACGGCGTGCACCTCGAGCGTCGCGTCTCGTCGCGATCGAAGTCGAGCTCGGCGTCCTTTCGGTTCCGCTCGGTTGCCTTCGGGTCCTTGCGGAAGGCGACTTCGGCGACCTTCCAGCGCACGAAAATCGGCTTCAGCTCCGAACAGCGCGGCGTGTTGGCCGAGATGCAGCGGTAGCCGGACTCGAGGGCGCTTCGTCCGTCGCTCGCGCCGCCGCCGCGGTCGTTCGTGACGTTCGCCATGCGTTTTTCGGCCGCATCGAAGAGCTCCTTGCAGCGGGCCGTGTTCTTCGCTTGGCTGGCGACCCCAATGTCACGACGAATGCGAATGAGCGCGTCGGCTTCGCTCTTCGTTTGATCGTACGGGCAGCGACGATTGGCGTCTTGGCGGACTTCTTCATCGAGCTTGTCGTCTCGTTTGGTGTGGTTCGTGTCCTCCGACGCGAGGTATTGCCGAAGCTCCCGTGAGCCGTCGTCGCACTTGCCGGCCATCATCATGCACCATGCACGAGTCTTGAGCGTGGGCCCGTACTTGCCACCCGCGCGCGCCCACTCGTCGTAGGCCTGGACGCACCCGGCGCCGTCCCCGCGGTTGAAGCGATCGTTGACCTGCTGGGAGAGCCGGACGATCTCCTCCGTGGACGCCTCGGTTCCCTTCGCTTGAGCGAGCACGGCCGCGGTCACGGCGCTGACGGGCTTGCCGTCGGGGCCGAGCTGGGCGGACGCCGCGGAGGTGCCTTCGCTCAACGAGCGCAGGACGAGGCGAATGGGAACACGGCACGACCGGTTGTCGGTCTCGCGGCACTTCGCCACGTCACCACCACGCGCGACGCTGCTCTGCTCGTGGCTGCGCTTGCCACCTGCCGACGCGCCCATCACGCTGCTTCCCTCGGCCTCGACCGAGTTTTTCTCGGCGACGTCGAGCTCGAAGGCTCCAAGGTTGTACGACGACACGAAGTGGGTGGCGCTCGCGCAGCCCTTGGCCCTGGCGAGGTCGCCTTTGAACACTTCCGTGCTGTGCGACGACACGACGCCCGCGACGAAGTACTTGAGATGAAGGTTCTCCCCGGCGGTCACGCGGCCCGAAAAGCTGGCGGCGCCGAGCGGCAGCTTCGCGTAGAGCTCTCCCTGGTTCTTGACGTCGAGGCCTTGTTCGCCGCCGGTCGTGAACTCGGGATTGGCGTATTCGCCAAGCACACCGCCAGCTTCGTTGCGGGTGCACGTCTCGAGCACCTCGAGCTTGCAGCCCTCGTAACGGACTACAACCGTCCCCTTCTTTGCTCTGGCCTCGAAGCTCGCAAGGTCCGTGGCGTCCCACTGGATGACGAAGGGCTTTTCATGGCCCTTCGCGGCCTCTCCGCACTTCTGAGCGATGGCGGACTCGGACAGCATCCCTTCCTTGCCGGCCATCGTGGGGGGCGGAGTAGCGCCACCGCACGCCGCGGCCGCAGTGGAAAACAGGGAGACGAGCAAGAGCGAGCTGCGGATCGATGGGCGCATGATGATTCTCCGCCCGGCAGCATAATGGAAGCCGTGGTCGCGCGACCCCAAAGAGTGACTTCCTTCCCGCAGCCCGGGCGGCTCGTGGACCGTGATTTTCGATGGGCGAGCTTGTTTTTCCCACGCACGGTCCGCTCGGGAGTAAGTCCGTTCACCGAATGAGCACGGTAGGCGACGAAGGCCCCACGAACGTGACCTGGACGAGCCTTCTCGTTTGTCCCAAAGACGGCGGTCGCCTTCGCGCTTCGGGGACCGAGGCTCCGTCGAGCGGCCGTTGGTCGGGAACCCTCACGTGTGGAACGTGCCAGCTCGCCTTCGATGTGGAGGACGGCATCGCTCGATTCCTCGGGCAAGGTGCCGAAGCGCTCGCGGGCCATCCGGACAAGCTTCATGAGGCCGTGGCGCGCGACGTCGGTGCTTCGACCTACGACGAACGCATGCCGACTTACCGAAACCGTCTCGAGATACCGCCCACCCTCGACGCTCTCGACGCCCAAGCCAACGACGTCGTAGCCGAGCTCGGGTGCGGCACCGGGCGCATGACGATCCTCTTTCTCGAGACGGTGCGACACGTGGTCGCCGTCGACTTTTCGGTCGCGTCGCTCGTGCGGCTTCGGGAGCGGGTCTCTCCGAAGCTTCGTGAGAGACTCTATTTGGTTCACGCAGACGTGGCCCGTCCGCCCCTCGCCAAGGGGGCCTTTTCGAAGGTCGCATCGTTTCAAGTCCTCGAGCACCTTCCCTCGGCGGACGAACGCCAGAAATGCATCGTGGCGGCTCGCGAGCTTCTCCGGGAAGGCACGGGGACTCTGACGTTGAGTGTCTACAATTGGTCTACGTGGAAACAGTACGACGCCAAACGCGGCCGAGGGGACAACTCGAAGAAAGAGGGGCACCACTCCACCACACCGCCCATTTACTACTACAACTTCGAGGATGGTGAGCTTCGGGAGCTGCTCGAGGGATCGGGGTTTGCCGTCCAAAAGCTGCGTGGCCTCATTCTGCAAGTGCCCGGGCTTCTGGCACTGGGGCGGTTCGGGGCTCCCATCCATCATGCTCTCGCCGAGACGCGCTTCGGACTACGAAATGGGCACTTGTTGCTCGCCCACGCGAGGGTCAAAACCTAGTGGCCACTCCGTTCGTAAGCGGAAGTAGCGAATTCCGGGTCGGGTGGAGCCCACCCGCTCGGCCAGCGCATCGTGAACCGCTTGTTGATTCCGTATCAAGGGCGCTAGAGTCGGCGCCATGAGCCTCGGTCGCAGTCTTTGGGCTGCCAGCACGGTCGGGTACAACGTCGCGTACAACACTCTTGCCCGAAATGCTCCCCGTGCGGCGCAAGCCCTCCAGCGCCTCACTGGGGATACGGGGCGCGGAAAACGTTGCGTCGCGGAAGCTGCTGGTGAGTATTTCGTCGCGGTCGCGGCCGACTTTCAAGCCATTGCCGAGCACGCCGGTGTCGTCCCACAAGGCGAGGATCTCTATCGCGGTCGTACGGTGCTCGAGCTCGGCCCAGGCGATACGCTCTCCGTGCCCATTCTCGCGCAGCTCCGGGGGGCCAGGAAGACCGAAGCCTTCGATGCCTTCGACATCCAGTCGCGTGATCGGGCTTACCTCGACGCGATCTATCGGCCCATGCTCGGGCTCGCGGGCTACGAAAATCGTCGCGCCGAAGGGCTCTCTCTCCATGACGCATGTACGATGCATACGTCATTGGAGGGCCTCGAGCGCGGGGGTCGGCGCTTCGACCTCGTGCTCTCGCGTGCGGTCCTCGAGCACGTTCGCGACCTCGATGGGCTCTTTGCTTCGCTCTCCCACGTGGTCAAATCCGACGCCGTGATGATTCACGAGATCGATTTGCGCAGCCATGGAATCGAGCGAACCCACCCGCTCGACTTTTTGTCGTTTTCGGAGTCGATATGGCACAGGATGAGCTCCCACATCGATTTGCCGAATCGGGTGCGCGCGGGAGAGGTCTTGCGCGTCGCCAGCCGCCATGGCGCTCGAGTGGTCTACGCAGGTGTCTCCCATCGCATCGAGCCAAACCGCGTAGCAGAGGCTCGTCCCCGCTTCGCTCCTCGCTTTCGCGAATTGGGCGACGAAGAGCTTTCCATTCTCGGCATGTGGTTCGTGCAAGTCGGGCCGAGCCATCCGGCAGCCCGTGACGCGAATGAGGTCGAGCCGCACGCACTCCCTCGCGCTCCCCGCGAGAAGCTCTCCCGCTACGCGCAATAGCGACCGCAGCGTTCTCTTCAGCTGCGGTCGAGCGTTCGACGCTGGGGCTCTCCTGGCTTCTTTCGTCCTATTTCGTGGCGCGCTTGGTCGCGAGCGCACGTTGGGCTTGTCCGAGCGCTTCTTCCCCGTGCACGCCGCGTAGAAGGTCGAGGTCTTTGGCGGTCGAGAGCAGAAGCTCGATGTTCTTCGCGCTCAGGCTGTCGAACACCTGGGCTCCGTTCTCGTCGGCCACGAGCTCCTTGTAGAGGCGCGAGAGTGCCTCGAAGTCTTTGATGAAGCACGCCCCACCGGCACCACGGCCCGACTTGTGGAGCGGGTTCAAGTAGGTCGGTCCGCAGTCGGGATCGGCCGCCATCGCCTGCCGAATGACGTCCCAGTCGGCGCCCACCTTGCTGGCGAGATCGTAGAACAAGTTGATGAAGACGACGCGCACGAACCCGAGGGCGTTCCGGCCGTACTTGACGAGCTCCGCTTCGCGGGAGCCGCAAATCAACGTGTAGGGGGCGTGGGGCAAGACGGCCATTACGCGCTCGGCTCGGGCCCGGTTCTCGGGGTTGTCGATGGCGAGGCCGACGATGTTGCGCGTCGGGTTCTCGGCGTCGTGTTGGGCCGTGGCGACCGAGAGAAACTCGGGCGAGTGCATCACCGTGACCTTGGGAAACTTGGCTTGGATGGCCTCGGTGGTTCCGGGAAGGAGCGTCGACTTGATGACCGCAGTGTTGCCGTCACCGACGAGGGCCACACACGACTCGACGATGCTCGCGTCGAACCCCTCGGGGGTCGTCGGCGTGGGCACGGCGATGAAGACGATGTCGCAACCGCGAAGCTGCGGGGCGTTGTCTTGGTACGGCGCTTCCTTGGCGTAGCGCACGACCGAGTAGCCTCGGCGCTCGAAGTCGTCCGAGTAGGTCTTGCCAATCCAGCCCTGTCCGATGAACCCAATTCGTACGTCGCTCATGCTCGCTCCTTGATTGCCAATCGGGCCCGGAAGGGGTCGACGAGCCTCCCTCAAGGATATAGACGGGTTGGCGACGGAGGAGCACTCCAAAAGTGAGGCCGCTTTTTCGCTGGTCCCGCGCCTCGTTCGGCGAGCGACACCATTCGCTTTTTTACGCGTCGCGAGGTCGGCCCAAGAGAAATCGTCGCCCGACGGCCATGCGGTCCAGCATCGTCTGCATCGTGGCCTCGACCTCGGCGTAGCAGCGATCGAGCACGGCCGGATCGTCCGCGGCCTCTGGCCCGAGCTCGGGCCACGAGATGGGAGGTCCGAACTCCTGCGTGACTTGGGTGGGCAGCGGGAGATAGGGCAGAAAGCCGGAGGTGAGCCCCCAAGGGAACGAGAGCACGATGGGGAACACGTCCGCGCGTGCCCAGGCGTGCATGTGGAAGACCTTGGCAAGCCAATCCCCCCGCGTGAGCACGATGAGCTGTTCGTGGGTGCCGAGCGTGACCACTGGAACGATGGGCACTCGAGCGCGAAGGGCGAGCTTCAGGAAGCCCTTTCGCCCGGCAAGTACGACCTTGTGCCGATCGCGAAACGGTCGAAAAACGTCCTGGTCGGAGCCCGGATAAACGAGGACGCAGTGCCCGGCCTCGAGGGCTTTGCGTGCGCTGTCGGGGCTCGCCCGAAGCATGCCGAGGCGGCCGGCGTACGCGTTGAGGACTGGGTCCTCGAAGATGAAGTCGTGGACGAGCGCGAACATGGCGCGGCCCGCGCCGTACCGATTTCGGATGGCGAGTGCCGTGAAAAAGCCTTCGGTAGGGACGAGAGCGCCGGAGTGGTTGCCCACGAGAAGCACGGGGCCCGTGCGCGGTACGTGGTCGACTCCCTCGGTGCGGAGGCGGAAGTAGCTTTTCGCGAGGATGCCAAGTCCGTCCGTGACGAGGTCGACGAGCCCAGGATCCCGCGCGCTCACGTCGTCGGACACGAGCTCGTGATCGCGGTGCGTGACGCGCCTTGCAGCAAAGCCGATGAACCGAAGGGCGAGGCGCACCGGGTTCAAGAGGACCTTGCGATGCTCCTTCGGGACCGCGGCGCGTGCGCGTCTCAACCAAGCGATCGATTCGGCGAGCGGAATCATGGTTCGGTCCTCTCGATGGCGTCGGAATCCAGTCCGAAACGCTGGGTGAACACCGTGGCGAAGCTGAAGGCCGCTACTTGCCAGAACCACACGCTGGTAAGGGCGAATCCCACTCCGCCCAGCAAGAGTCCGAAAAAGGAGAGCAACATGGCGGGAACCACGATGCCCCAGGCCTTCCAATAGGCAAGCCCGCCTTGGCGGACGCGCCCAAGTGCGCGGAATGGATCGAAGATTTCGCGAGGATCGAGGCGTTTGCAGTAGTGCGACATGTATCCAGGAATCGCAACGATGGCGACGCCCAGAAGGAACGCTCCGACGGCGACGAGTGGCACGCTTCCGAGCCGCAAACCCATCCCGACGAGGCCCACTCCGGGCCAGCCGTAAAACGCCATTCCGAGGAAGGTCATCGTGCCGTGTTTCAGGAGGTCAAGAGGATCGCCCCAGGCCGGCCATGGAGTCTCTCCGCGGTGCATACGATGCACCACTCGGATGCGGTGTCCCATGTTCATGAGCCACCCAATCCCAGGAACCATGAGCCACAAGGCTCCCAAGAGAATGTCGCGCCGAGACGCCGCAGACTGTAGGGGAAAGCGAAACGAATTCGACAAATTCAGGCGACTTCGGAGGTCGATGTGCGAGCCCCGTTTCGATGTGGCGAAAAATTCGGAATACGCCATGATCCAAAGCTACTCGACGAGAACGATGAGCGGCGGGATTCGAGTCGTCGGCCAGCCGCCTGTTGAAAAACGGACCGAGTACGTGCGTCGTCCGCGCCGCAAGCACGAGGCGCGCCTCTGTTGCGCAGCCTAGTTTTCGAGGTGAGCAGGCACCGGAGGATCGCAACGAAGCGCTTGTGGATGCGGCGGCGCTCGGACGACGGGAGTTTTTCAACGGGCGGCTAGAGCGCCGAACCGCTTGATGACCGAGGATTTTCGCCGAGTTGCGAGCCGTGCGAGGCGCGACCTACTGCTGCTAGGCGACGTAAATCGGCGAAAAGCCGACCGAATCAAGCGGTTCGGCGCTCTAGGGGCAAGCCTTCGCCGAGAAGTCCGTGATGGCAAACCCTTGAGGATTCTCCATCGTACACGCGGCCCCGAAAGCAAGGGAGGTGATGGTCCGGTGAATGGACGTTCGTGAGCCCGAAACACCATCGAGCGTCAGCACGCCCTGCACGAACGAAAATTGCACTTCGAGAGAGAAGGGCGCGGGAGTGAGGGCCTTCCAGGAGGTCGTGGGGCGCGTGTCGCCGAAGTCACCGCCAGCGATGTAGTCCTTCTGGTTTGCGCTCATTGAGGCCTTCATCGACTCGAAAAAGACCCCGACGCCCGGACCCGTCGGTATCCCGAGGAGGGCGCGCGTGCCTGGGCCAGGAGCACTCGGGTAGAGGGCCATGGCGGCCCCATCGCCGTGGCCGCTCACCGAGATTTGTCCGACCACAAGTTTGTAGGAGCCCGTCACGCGCGTCGAAGCGGGAAATGTGAAGACCGCAGTCCCCGATTGGTTGAAGGTCAGCTCGCTCGCCGGCAGAAGCGTGAGCCGAGACGTCGTGAGCGATGCGAGGCCCGAGACCGACGGAGTCCTTCCATTTCCCGGCTCGAAGGAAAGGGGCGTGCAGGGAGTCGCCGCGTCGCCCGGCGGCGCAGAGTCGGGCGTTGCGTCGAGCACGAGAGCTGCGTCGTTCGGGACGGCGGAATCCACGGCTGTGGGACCGGACGCGTAGGTCTCTGGGACCGTGCCTCCGTCGCTCGCGAGGTCTGGGGCGAACGCGCCGCTGCACGCGGCCGAGAACAACGCGGGGAGGCCGAGAACCAAACTCCCGAGGCATAACGAGCGACGAAGCATCGGGTGTCATTCTACTCCGCGCTCGACGGCAAAACTGTCGAGCTTCGCGCCTTTCGTGCCGACGGCTGTTCGGAGTGTGCGAATGTGCGTCTCGGAGGCCCGAGCCCAGATGGAAGTCCCCGAAGTTACTCCGTTTACCGCGGCCCAAATTCGCGATGCGACCAAGGCTGGACGAACGTACGTGTACCGAATCGAGCTCCCCGGAAGCCCGATCGTCCTCCGCACCATGTGCTTCGGAAAGGTCGACGCCGACGGGGCGGAGCTTACGATCTCGATGAAACGCGAGACCGGTGAGCCGGTGGGCGATCCCGAAACGAAGCGCGTCACGTGGGAAGACCTACGCAAACACGCCGAGTTCCCGAAGACCTCGGTGACGATTTCGGAGAGCGAGCTCGAGGTGCTCTCCGGCACACGGACGTGCACGGTCTACACGGTGTGCGAAGGCAAGTCGGTCACCTGCTTCTTCTTCGCGAAGGACCTTCCAGGTGCGCCGGTGCTGTTTCACACCGAGGAGGACGGAGCCCGCGTGGTTACGAGCTTGCTCGTGTCGCACGACAAAGGAACATGACGCGGCTCACGAGTACGAAAGACTCGGGGTCCGTAGCCTCGGTAACCACGTCCGCAGGTTCGAGCCTCGGACCGTAGTGGTCCGGATGGAAATCGGCGGTCGACTGCGCCGGACCAACGGCACCTTTCGATCTCGCGGAACCAAGATATTTGGCTTTCGTAGTAGGCGACCTCAGGAAGGATTCAACACGCCGCTCCAAAAGCGCCGGATGATTCGCGGTCGTGCTTCTCGAGCCGGGAGGTCCGCGCGAGCCGTTGCGTGAAGTGGCAAGTAGAGAAACGCCATTCCCTCGTTGCACTCGGAGCTCTCTAAGGACCACGGGCCTATGCGTCAGTGCTCGACGCGGCTTTCGCCCTGGCTTGGCTGTTCGGTGTCCTCGCGCTCTTCTTCGAGGTCGAAGAGCGTTCGTGCCGCCCGCACGAGGTCGCCTGCGTCGGTGGACTTCAGGCGAGACGTTGGCCCATGGAGGAGCTTGTTTACGGCGGCATCCATCATCTGGGTGAGCGCGGCGCGTTCGTCCGGTCCGAGGTGTCTCAGCTTGCCCGAGAGGCTTCGCTCGAGCTCGGCGTGAAGCACCGCGCGGGTCTTCGCGCGCATACCGACGATCGTCGGCTGGACATCCAGGCCACGAACCCAGGATTTCCACTCTTCGAGCTCGGCCGAGACGATGGCTTCGGCGGCGTGGGCCTCGTTTTTTCGGGCGCGGAGGCCCTCGGCGACGGTCTGTTCGAGATCGTCGACGTTGTAGACGAAGCAGTTGTCGACGTCCTCGTGGGCGGCAGGATCCACGTTGCGCGGGACCGAGATGTCGACGATGAAGAGCGTGCGCCCGCGCCTCCGTTTCATTACGCGTTTCACGAGGTCTTTGCCGATGACGTACGACCGGCTCGCGGTGCTGACCACCACGATGTCCGAGAGCACCATCTCTTCTTCGAGCTGATCGAGTGGTGCGGCCGTTCCCCCGAAGGTCTGCGCGAGGAGCGCGGCGCGCTCGAAGCTGCGGTTGCAGACGCGGATCGAGCGAGCCCCCTTGCCGAGGCTCTTTGCGGCCGCTTCGGCCATTTCTCCGGCGCCGACGAGCAGGACGGTGTGGCCCGAGAGGTCCCCGAAGATGTTCCGTGCGAGGTCCACGGCGACGCTGCTGATGCTCACGGTGCCTGCGCCCAAGGCGGTTTCGGTGCGAACCCGTTTGGCCACGGAGAACGCTCGGGTCACGCAGCGACCCAGGAGATTTCCGAGGGCGCCGGACGCGCTCGCAAGGTCGTAGGCTTCCTTGACCTGGCCGAGAATTTGCGGCTCGCCGAGCACCATGCTGTCGAGGCTCGCGGTCACTCGGAAGATGTGGCGAACCGCCTCTTCGCCTTCGCGTTCGTAGAGGTACGCGCCGAGCTCCTCGTGGCTCGAGACGGCGGCGTGCTCGCGCAAGACCTCGCGAACGGCGCGCAAGGCCTCTTCGTGGTGTGGCCCGGACGAACGTGCGAAGACCTCGACGCGATTGCACGTCGATAGAAACAGCGTCTCGGCGATTTCGGTCCTGGCCGAGAGCCGCGCCAAAAGTGCCGGGAGCGCCCCCTCCGAGACGGCGAATCGCTCGCGCACCTCGACGGGGGCCGTCTTGTGCGAGAGTCCGACGACCACGATCCCTTCGCCGGGGACAGGAGGCTTTTTGGGGGCCGTCACGAAGCGCCCTTCTTCACGGGCGACGACCACGAACGCGATGCCGAGCCGACCTCCGCGTGGGGGCGGGGGTCTTTCGGGGATGGCTCCCTGAATGTGTAGAGTGCAAGTACAAGGACGGCGAACCCGAAGCCGGCGATGGTTCCGTAGGCCGCGCGCCTGCCGCGCCAACCCGCCGATGCGCGCAGGAAAAGCACCCCGGCAGCAAAGAGCCAGGTGGCGTAGCCGAAGCCGGTGCGCACCAAGTCGGCGATGGTCACGGCGTCCACGCGCCTCACGAAGAGCGTGCCGGTGACGATGCCGAGCGTCAGCAAAGGAAAGCCCGCCAGGAGAAAGCGGTGCTCGGCGCGGTCGAGGGCGTCGAGCGGAGGGAGCCTCTTGAAGAGCCCGCCGGTTTTTTTCTGTTTCAAGAGGCGTTCTTGGACGAGAAAAAGCGAGGCCGCGGCAAAAGCGAGGCTGAAGAGGGCGATGCCGAGCACGTTCATCGTGACATGCACCGGAAGCATCGCAGACCGAAAGCGCGGCGTGGGATCGAGCGGCCCAGAGCCCGTAAAACGTAGGGCCAAGTGCGCCGTGAGCGCGAGCGGGGCCACGAAGGCTCCGAGCACGTCGAGCTTCCACTTCTTGCGAAAGAGGGCATAGCCGCCGGCCATCAGCATGGTGGCGACGCTCATCGGAAAGTGCACGCCAGCGACCGGGCACACGTGCCAAACGAACGAAGCGGCGATGATGTGGCTCGCGTGGAACATCGCGCCGACGCCCACGAGTCGGGCTGCGAAGACGCCTTGTTTTTCGTCCGGCGTTTTTGCCAAGAGGTGCCGAACGAAGAGCACCGTGGCCACGAGGTAGTCGAGGGCCGCCGCCACGAAGAGCACGTCCGCAATGCGCGTGCTCACGAGCCTAGCTCCCTGCCGCGAGACGCGAAACGAGGGCCTCGTCGCTGCCGGCCGAGGGCGCGCTGCCGAGGAGCTTCTGGTGCTCCGCGTAGGAATGCAGCGGAAAGCCTGTAAATCCTGGGACGACGTCGTACGCGTTGTCTCCGATGAGCATCGAGCCCTCGAGGAGCTCGGCGCCGAGCTCTTGGAGGAAGGCGACCGACTTCACCTTTCCGACGAGCTCGTTCACGTCTTCCGCGCCCGTGACCTCGGCGACCACGCGCACGGCCTCCGCGACGCGGTAGGTGCGTTTTTCCGAGATGACCGTGAGCTCTCCCGCGGCGAGCTCGATGCGGCCGTCGACGATCCACTCGTCCAAGGATTGCTGGGGGAAAAAGATTCGGTTTTGCATGATGCGGCGGATCTCCACCCGCGAAGGGCTTCGGAGCTCTGCGTTCGGTTCGCTGAAGAGTAACAAAATACCGGTCGTGTCGCGAGATTCCCCGCGGCCTGGGCCGAGATGCTCGACCGCGGCGAAACCGCCTGGCTCGTCGGCCCGCGTCCTCTCCCAGGAAAACTCGCCGACCTCGCTTTCGGGAGATTTTTCGTGCCAGGTTGGTGTGAGTTTTTCGAAGAAAACCTCCCATTTTCGACCAACATCGGCGAGCCTTCGGTCCGCTTTCGTGTCGACTTCCCCGTTCGCCGTGTACGACGCCCTCGTGTCGCTTGCTGGCCACCCCTCGAACGAGCCGTGGCTGTCGTCGCTTCGCGAGGCCTTTTTTGCCCGCACGGGAGCGTTTTCGTCGGACGACCCTTGGTTCGAGCGGCGAACGCGTGCGTTCTGGGACGATGCCGTGACACGTGCGCCCGGTGGGCTGGGCGAGCGCTTCGCGCCGGAGCTCGGCCCGGAAGAAGCGAGGGTGGCGCGGAGCTTCGGTCGCGCGCACCGTGGGCTTTTTGTCCTCGAGCCGGAGGAGAGCCGCGTTCGTTTCGTGGACCTCGTGTCGGACGCCGTGTTTTGGGTCGAGGCCTTCGATTCGTCCACCAAGGCAGGCATTTTTCACCACGAAGGCGGCCTCTGCGATGCTCGGCTCGTCGCAAGCGCCGAAGGCGTCGTCGCCATGCTGCCGGGCGCTTTTTTTCATCCGCACGACGCCACGCCATCGGTGCGCAACGTTTTGGAAGAGGCCCGAGCGCGCGGCATGAGCACCCACGCCACGCTCGATACGCTTCTCGTGATGGAGCATCGCCTGTGCACGCTCTCGCGGGTGAAACCGAGCTTCGCCTATCGGCTCGGCCCCGAGAAGCCGCGCTGAAGCTCCAAGGGTGCCGGTTCACGCCGGCCGAGCACACTGTCGGGCTTTCGACCGATGGGCTCGACCTCGTAAAGGCTCCTTTGCCTGCCCGTGGCAGCGGTTTTTGCTATGAGGCATCCCATGGCGCAGCCCATCGAGACCTTCACCGCGACCGTCGTTTCCCATCGCCCGCTCGCCCCCGGAGTTCGCGAGGTCACGTTCGAACGGGATGACGGCGCGCCGGTGGTCTTCGTCGCGGGGCAGTGGATGAACCTCGAGCTCGCCGAGAAGGTCGGCGAGCTACGCCGCGCGTACAGCATTGCGTCTCCGCCGGATGGCACGGGTCGTTTCGAGCTCGCGGTCACGCGGGTCGAAGGCGGGCCGGGCTCGACCAAGCTGCACGCCATGGACGTGGGCGCCAAGGTGAGCGTCACGGGACCTCAAGGCATTTTCTACCGCAAAGAACGCGGACCGTCGCTCTTCGTGGCTACGGGAACGGGGTTCACGCCGCTCCGAAGCATGCTGAAAGATGCTCTCGCGAAGGGGGACGATTCGCCGATGCGCCTCATCTTCGGAGTGCGCACTCCGGAAGATCGCATCTATGTCGACGAGCTTCGTGCGCTCGAAGAAAAGCACCCGAACTTTCGTGCATTCTTCACGCTTTCGCGCCCGCCGGCCGAAGGTTGGGACGGCCGCACGGGATACGTCCAGACCCACGTTCGAGGGCTCTACGAGGAGCTCGCGAAGTCCGGGCGGACGAACGTCTACATCTGCGGGCTCCAAAAAATGGTGAGCGCCGTTCGAGACCTTCTTCGCAAAGAAATGGAGCTCGAGCGGCAGCAGGTCCACTCCGAGCGCTACGACTGACCGGCGCTCGCATCCGAGCCGAGCGCTCGACGACAAGGGCCGTTTTACCCTGTTCGGGTGCTCTCGAGCCCAGGCCAGTCGCGTGGTCGAAGGCCTATCCCGCGAGCATTCTGCTCGACCTGCAGCCGTCGCCGGCTCGCCCCAGCTCTAGAGCGCCGAACCGCTTGATTCGGTCGGCTTTTCGCCGGTTTACGTCGCCGTCCTTCGTTGCTCCTCCTCGCCTAGCAGCAGTAGGACGCGTCGTCGCGCCTCGCACGGCTCGCAACTCGGCGAAAATCCTCGGTCATCAAGCGGTTCGGCGCTCTAGTAGCCCTTCCGCATGAAGACCTTGTCCCCGACCTCGATCTCGCGTCGAGAGCTCGTGAAGATGCACATGCTGCTTTGTTTGCCGACCGTGACCACACGGAGCTCGCCAACGACTTCTTCGGGGAGCTTCTTCTCGTCGGTGGGCTTGGGGACGGCCTCGATGGCGGCGGGGGAGTCGTTCTCGAGGGCGATACGGGGCACGGCTTTTCGGTTCGTGAAGCTGTCGTGCCAGGCGTCGCCCTTCCGGAGAACGAAGAGCCGATTGCCCGGCTTGATCTTGGCGTCCTCGCCGTGGTCGATGAACACGACCTGCTCTTGGCCGTAGAAGCTATGGGTGCGCACGCTGGCGACCACTTGGGCCGCGGCCTCCTCTTCGTTGCGGAGGGGCGGAACCACCTCGAACCGGCGCGTGATGGGACCGATTCGGGCTCCGCGCTCGATCACGTCGGTGGCTTCGACGATTCGGGCGCGCGCCGTGTGGTCTTTGGCGCGCCAATTGTCGACGCGTACGGTGCCTTGAATGCCGATGATGTTCCCGCCGCGCACCGACTTTTGAGGGCGATATACGGTGAGGAGCTGTCCCTCTTTGACTTCACGGTTGTCGGCGAAACGGATGTAGACCTCGTCTCCTTCGGAGAGAAGCATCTTGTCCTCCGGCGAGCCGTTGATCTCACCCCAGTTCGAGGATTGGTCTTCGACGTACCCTTCGTTTCGAAGGAATATGGTCCCAGCCGGTACGGTTCGGGTGCGGTCGAGAAGTCCGGCAGACGGCCGGCCTCCACGTGGCTCCTCGGCGCCGAGACGGAGTCTCACCTGGTCGCCCGGGTAGATCCAGTGGGGATTCTGGATTTCGGGATTGTACGACCAGATTCGAGGCCACTGATAGGGGTTTTGGAAGTACTCGTCGCAGATGTGCCAGAGCGTATCGCCACGACGCACCGTGTGAATCTGGGCATTCGAGTTGCGGCTCATTCGTGTTCCGCCGAGCACGAACGAGCCATCCTCGCGGCCTCGGACCACGCCTCCGCCGGTGCTCTTCCCGAGGTCGAACCCGTCACGATCGTTGGGACCCGTGATGGGCTTCGAAGATGAGCCGGTAACGTTTCCGCCGCCCAGGTTTCCGCCTTCGGGAACGGGGGCTACGACGGAGTTCGGATAACCGGGCACGACGAACGTGGTGGACGTTCCTCCGCCCGTGGGAGCCGCGCCTCCTGCGCCTCCTGCGGCCGGGGCCGCGCCTCCACCGGCTGGGCCTGCCGCCGGAGCTGCGCCGCCGGCCGGACCTGCGCCGCCCGCTTGAGCGAGCGCTTGGTCGTCGAGGGTGACGAGCCCGAGGCCGACAAGGAGGGCAAAGAGGCGGGATTTCGCCGAGAAACCGGTGATACGGAAGGAGCGGGTCATTGGACGTCCTTGGGCCTGTCGTGCCCACGGTCAGAGGATTTGCGTGCGCGGCGCTTGGCCGCGTCGCTCTTCGGGAAA
>JAYUKI010000688.1:0-13245 GCA_043764595.1 Myxococcales bacterium
GACTTATGCAATCCTTTCAGGAAATCGCGGGGGCTTTCTTCCCTCGACGCAGCCACTCTAGACTTCGCGAGGAGACCCAACGCCCATGATGGTGACCGATCCCACGACCGCAAACTCGATTCCTTACGCCGCGGGCGGGTACGGGCCTCCGGGCGGTATGCCTCCTGGTGGCGGTGGCTACGGCGGTCCTCCGCCAGGCGGCGGACCTCCCGGCGGCGGCGGCTACGGCGGTCCTCCCGGCGGCGGCGGCTACGGCGGTCCTCCTGGTGGACCTCCCGGCGGCGGCGGCGGCTATGGCGGTCCTCCCGGCGGCGGCCCGCCCGGCTATGGCGGTCCTCCGGGCGGCGGCGGTCCTCCGGGCTTCGGCGGTCCCCCTCCTGGTGGATATGGCGCGCCTCCTCCGGGCTTCGGACCTCCTGGCGGCGGTTTCCCGCCCCCCGGCGGCCCCATGATGCCGGGCGCTGGCGGCGACGTAAACACGACGCTCCCCATCATCTTGGGCGTCCTGTCCTGCCTGTGCTGCGGCAGCTTCGGTATCAGCCTCATCCTCGGCATCGTGGCCATCGTGCTCGCGGTCCAAGCCGGCAATGCCAAAAACATGGGCGACATCGAAGGAGCTCGTGGCAAGGCGAAAACCGCCACGATTCTCGCCTCCATCGGCATGGGCATCGGCCTCCTGAGTGGCGTCATCGTGAGCATCATTCAGAACAGCTGACGCTCGGTCACGGACCCGTGAAACGCTCGCCTCGAGGAAGCTCGGGCGAGCGTTTTTCATTTGGCGGAAGGGCGTTCGGTGGCTCGAATTCTGGCGAGCACGGCTGTGGCGGTGCCCGAAAGTCCGGCGGGGGACAGTGCCGCTTCGAGGCGACGATGAACGAGCGCTTCTTCGAAGGCTTCGCGTCGTCCTTCCTCGTCGAGATCGAAGAACGCGGGCGACCACGCCGTTTCTCCACGTGGCCGTGTCTCGCGGTACGCCGACGCAAGCTCGCAGACGAGCGCATCCTTTTCTTCGGGGCTCACAGCTCACCTCCGGCGTCCACGCGGGCCCACGTGAACACGATGCCCTTCTCGCGGAGGCAGTCGAGGAGGGCGCGTTTGGCGCGCGTCACGTTCTGGAGAAACGTATTTTTTCGCATCGAAAGCCGCTCGGCGAGCACCTCGTCGGCCACGCAGCCCGAGCCTTCGAGGCGCGCGACGATGACCTCACGAGGCTTCTGAGGAAGCTTCTCGACGCAGTCGCGGGTGGCGTCGCGAAGAAGGACATCGGGCGTCGACGCGTGGGCCTCGATCGAGGCCTCGTCGACGGCGCGCTCGAACGCCTCGGGATCGGCAACGCTAGTGCGACGGCGCCGGAGCTCGGAAATCGCCGTGTTCCGCGCGGTGCGAACCGCAAACCGCAGGAGCGCGTTCGGTCGTCCGTCGGGCACGATGCGCGGCGCGGCTTGCCACACGCGTAGGAGCGCCTCCTGCAGCACCGCTTCCGTGTCGACGGACGCCGCGAAGCCACGCAGCGAGACACGCACCTCGTACTCCGTCATGGAAAGCCATGCCGCAAAGGCATCAGGGTTTCCTTGCTGAATGCTCGAGAGGTGCGCGTCCGAGTTCATGCCGGTCCTTTCGCTCAGGCGATCCGAATCAAGAGCGTCGCGCGCCCTGGAGAAGGACCTTCGATTTCGAGGGCTCGAATGGCGTCGCGTGGTGGCGCGGTGCCTTCGGTCGCTCCGACGAAGCGCAGCACCATCCCGGCTCCGTAAGTGCCCGGTGCCGTCGAGCGCGTGACGTCGAGCACCACCGCGATGCGCTCGCCGGTGGCCAATAGAAGGAACAACGCGCCATGCGAGAGCTCGAGCTCGGAGGGGAGAGTGACCTCGATCGTGAAGGTGTGGCCGTCGAGTTTTTTCAGACGTCCGACGAGCGAGGCTTGCGCCTTTTCCTCGGACTTCGCCGCCTCCGACTCGGAGTCCCTCGGCGCGCTCGCGCCTTCGTCCGCAAAGCCGTCCGCGTCGGCCTTTGGACCAAAGACCGTACGAATCGCTCGTTCGAGGAGGCCCGGAGCCTCCTTTTTGGCGCTCTTTTCCTTCGTCTCAGGCCCTGCCGTGCGTGCCCTTCGAGGGGCCTCGTCGTCCGACGCGCGTGGCTTCGCGGGAGCCTGTGCGGGTGGAGCGGCCGGCGCGGGAGCCTTGGGTGCAGGAGCGCCTCCTCGTGCGGGTCCTCCCAAAAAGGCCGACCGTGGCGGCGGGGGCGGCATCGCCGAAGACTCGGCTCGCCGTCCGACCGACGTGGCCGAGGCGACGGGCATCACCGCCGAAGCAGGACGAAGCCCTGCCCCCTCCGCCGTCATCCCGAAAGGAAGCGCTTGAGGCACGCTCGCACGGCGTGTCGGTTTCGTCGGATCGACCGCGCGGATCGTGTCGACCGCCACGAAGGACGTCCTACGCGTGGCGATGCCGTACGTAAGCCCCAGACGCTCGATCTCGGCGTCGGCGTCCCGAGCGGACGCATACGCTCCCGCGCCAACGCGCATCTCCACGTCGAGCACGGCCTCCCGACCGTAGAGGGCCCGCACGTTCGGACGCGCCACCCCATCCGCAACCACTCGAATCTCTTGCCGAAACTCTCCAGTTGAAGTCCGACCACGGAGGGCGATCGTTCCGCCTTCGCGTGGCAAGCGAACCGGGATCAGCACGGGCGCACCCGCATAGAGGTCCGGCAGTTTTTCGATCGCGCACGCGACGTCGAGGTCGCCCGCCGGCATCACTCGTTTCACCGAAAGGTCCGTCACGATCGGCGCCTCCGTGCGAGCGAGCAAGCGTGCCACCAACGGCTCGACGTCCTCCCCTACTCCGCACACGATCTCGATCCCGCGACCTGCACGCGCTGCGGGAGCCAGGAGCGAGCGATTGACCGCCGAGCCGACGCCCACGGTGTGCACGCGCGCGGCATGGGCATTGTCCCGAAAGATGGCCGACACGATCTCGTGCTCGAAGCCGATGAGCCCGTCGGTGACCAAGACGACCTGCGCATGCCGACCAGGCCGCACGTCGCGGAGGGCCCGCAGGATACCGGATCGCATTTCGGTGCCGCCCGACGCGCGAAGAGACTCAATCCACGCAAGCGCGGCCTTTTTCGTGCTGGCATCCGCCGAAGTGGCCGCGGTCTTGAACGAACGCGTGTCGTTCGAAAACTCGACGAGGTGAACGTTGTCGGCTTCCCGAAGGCTCGCGACGAGCGCCTTGGCGAACCGCTTGGCTTGAGCGAGCGGCTCGCCGCCCATCGAGCCGCTCGTGTCGAGGAGCACGGTGAGATCGCGAGGGTGCGACGCGGCGTTGGTCGCCACCGGCGGAACCACCGTGACGAGCGCGTAGGCCGCATCTTCGGCTTCGGCCACGTGGGCCGACGCCGTCGCGGAAGCGCAGAGAGTGGCCGCATCCCAACGCACGACCACGTCGCGGTCGAGCGGTGCACGCCCGTCGCCCCCGAACGACACCTCGAACACGGAGCCCGAACGTGCACACTGGAGCGCGTGGGACGCGGACTCGGGAGAGCGCCCCTCGGGAAGCGCGTCCCGAACGAGCAAGGAAAGCGAGGCGCGTGGCGTCTCCGCGGATACTTCGTGCACGTCGACCGCAAGCCGCGCGGCGTCGGGAACGCGACCGGTTTCTCCGAGGTACCGCGGCGCCACGGTGAGAGGAAAGCGAAGCTCCCACTGGCCTCGACCCGGGAGCGAAACATAGGGGAGCAGCGCGTCGATCGTGATGCGCGCGACGACTTCGGTTCGCGGAGGAACGTTGCCGAGCTCTTGGGTGAAGACGGTCGAGCGCTCTTCTTCGAGCAAGGCCGCTGTGTGGCCGGAGGCGATGGCGTCGTCGAACCGTTCCCTCGCGTTTCCCTTCGTGTCGATCTCCCCTTCGATGGTTCGCTCGGCGAGCGTGAACGAGAACCCGCTCACCGCGGCCTCGTGTGGGAGTGGAAGCACGTACGTGACATGAAGAGGATCGTCGTGGGGGTTCTCGAAGCGCTGCTCGAGGACCATGCGCGCCACGCCGCCTTGAGCTTCGGCGTGAAGGTGGCAGGCGCGGAGCGGAAGCGCACGACCGAGAGGGGGCGTGGAGACGACGGAGGCGAACGCGGGCTTGGTCATGGGAAGCTCCTTCGGCGCGGAGAGAGACGTTCTCGTCGGCGCTCGATCCGTCAACGCGACGTCACCCCCGTTCGGTGACAACGCCTCCGTCGATTTCCTTCTATCCTTGCAAACACATGGAATCGAAAGAGAATCGGCAGATGACCCCGGTCACGCGCGGCCGTAGATCGGGATTTCTGCGCCGGAGACGTCACGCGCCGCATCCGACAAGAGGAAGGTGATCACGGACGAAACCGACTCGGTCGACACCCAGGTCGAAGGATCGACATCGGGCATGGCCTTGCGGTTCGCGGCCGTGTCCATCGTGCTGACCAGGACCGCGTTGACCCGCACCCGTGACGCGAGCACTTCGGCGGCAGCGGCCTGGGCGAGGCTCACGGCGGCAGCTTTGCTCGCCGTGTACCCGGCAGCGTTGGCTCCGAGCCACGGGCGCTCGACGTTCCGCGAGCCAACGACCACGACGCTGCCCGCGCGGCGCTCCACCATGCCCGGCAGCAGCCCGAGAAGGGCGGCATGCACGGTGAGCGCGTTGGCTTCCAGCATCGACGCGAACGAAGCATCCCCCGCGTGGAGTGGCTTTCCCCCCGCCCATCCACCGGCGACGAGCGCGGCGCCCGTCACTCGTTCGTTCGCCTTCGCTTCGCAGTCTGCCACCATTGCAGCGAACGACTCGGGCCGAGCGTCGACGACGACTCCCACGACCCCCGAGATCTCCTTCGCGAGCTCACGCACGCTCTCCTCGGTGCGATCCACGCACGCAACCTTGTGGCCCTGTGCCGCAAGGGCCCGCACGAGCGTTCTTCCAAGCGCACCACCGGCTCCGGTCACCACGGTAAACATGGGCCGATGGTACGAGGAGGATGGCGACGTGGGGCTGAAATTTCGCGGCCCGATGGAGCGCGACGAAGCGGCAGCTACGGTCGGGGAGTCATTTGAGCACGCACTTTTGGGGCTGCCGGAAATCGAATCCGGCACCGATGGCGAGGCGCGACGCCTGGTTCTGGGGCAAGACGCGGGTCACCGTCCACTGCTCGAGCTTCCTGCCCTGCTCACGGCGATCGGTCATCGACCGCATACGCATTTCGATCCCTTCGAGGCAGATGCGCGTCTCGCCCCAGCGAACCCGCGCGAAGAGTGGAGCCGTTGCTTCCGGCTTTTCCTGGGCGTTCTCGAGCTGCATCCACTCGTTCGTCACCTGGATGGTCGCGCGGTATCCCGACGGGTCCGCCTTGCACGCCGCGTCGTCCGCCGCCACGAGCGTCGACCAAGCCGCAAGCTTCGTCTCTTTTCCCTTGGCCTGGAGCAAGCGGGCCGGATCGCCTTCGGACGACGGCTCATGACCGCTCGCCATCCGAATGACGCCAATCTCGCCGTGCGGTCCAGTGGCGACGGCGTCGGGGTTCGCGGGATAGCGCTCGGTATCTTGCGCTCCCTTCCACTCGAGTACCTGGGTAAGGGCACCACCACGGCCCATCTTGTGGACGACGCTCTGCATGCCGTTGCTCGCCAACACGAGGAGCTCGTCCGCAGAAAGCTCGGTCGCGGAGATCGGCGTGAGACTGGAGTCTTCCGGCATGAGCGCCACGCGTGGACCACCTCCGCGAAAGAAGACCATCATGCGATCGCTCGCAAAAAGTAGGCCCCCGGGGGCCGCCGGATCGAGTGGGGTGGTGGGAACGGCGCGGCCGAACGAGACCTCGCCGAGGAGGTCCTCGAGCGAGACCGAGCTGCCTCGAACGGCCTGGGCGATGTCCGCCGCCAAGAGCGTCCCCGAACGAAGGGTCGCTTGCGGATCGAACGGGAGGACATAGGTGAACGTGTGTCGGAAGGCCGAGGTGGACGCGTTCGCGACCGCCTGCGACATCGCTCGTTTCGCCTGTTCGTCGCCATCGCCACCTTCGGAGCTGCTGACGGGGTGGATCGACGTCCGTGGGTAGTGCATCGCGTCCACGCCCGTGGGAAGGAACGTGGCGCCGAACCCAAACTCGCGATCGCCCGAAGGGAGAAGCGTGCCGCGCGACGGCCCCGTGGTGGTGCAGTCGACGATGCGTGGTTTGGCGAACGCGATGGCTTCGGAAGGCGGAGGCACTTCGATGCGACGCACCGGAGCCCTTGGCGGCTCTTCACGGAACCCGATGCGAAGCCAGGGACCGAGAATGCATCCAAGTGCGCCACATTGGAGACTGCCGAGGGCGCGTTTCGCTCCCGGGCCCGTCGGATGGGAAGGCGGCGGCGCCACCTCGAGCCACGACATCCCACGATCGATGGTCTGAAAGAGTCGACCTTCGGGGTTCATTCCGAGGGCGCGTGTGCCGTTCTGACCATAGATGGCGTTCTCGCCGACGAACGTCGTGGTGTGCGGCGCGCCACTCGGCGGAATGGTGACGACCCGGCCGCCCTGCCAACCATGAAGCGCGCCGTCGGGAGAGAACGACCACTCGCGGTGAACCGCATTGTTGCCGCCGAACTTTCCGCCATACCGCGAGATCGATTGAGGAAAATCCGACTCTGCGAACGTGCGGACGTCCCCAGTGACGAGGTCGGTCAACGTTGGGGGCTTCGCTTGGAGGGCGAGCGCTACGGCGGATCCGTCCGCGCGAGGCACGACGTAACCGAGGGCCACGGGAGCTCCCGCGTCGGTCGACGTGCTCCGCTCGAGCCACGAGCCTTGGCCGCTGCGCACGCACGCAACGCCCTCGCGCGCAGGGCCGGAGCACGGGCCCCCGAACGCGACGGCACCGTCGTCTCCGACATAAAACGGAAGCAGGGCCGAAAACGACTGCTCGACCTGCGGAGTCTTTCCGAAGAGCGTGCCGGAGACGACGAACCGCTCTGGGCTCTGGCCGTGACGCGTGCACAAGAAGAGCGCATCCTCGGGCGTTCGCACGGCCTCGCACTGCGCGTCGAGCGGAAGCTTGCCGGTCTGGACCGACACGATCTCCCCTTTGCGCAGAGAGACGCGGAAAAGGTCTCCGGCGTTGGCGACCAGTGCGACGCCTTCGTCCTCGGCAGGAACGCCCGATCGCACGGCGAAACGAAGCGGCGATTCCCCCGCCCGCCAGCGCGGATCGCGGTCCTCTCGAGGCGCGGCGGGCACACCATCGACGCGTCCGAGACGCCCGTCGGGCTCGAGGCGTCCGCTCGTGTCTTCTTGGCTCGTGACGTAGATCGCGTCCTCGCGGACTTCGATCGAGGCGGGCGTCCCGCGAAGCTGCGACGTCACGTCCCGCCACGACTTGCCGGAGTCGCGCGTGGCAAGAAGGCGCGCAGTGTCGGTCATGACGAGACCGAGGCCATCGTCCCGCGTCGCGATCTCCGCCAGACCGGGCGGATCGAGGGCCACGCGTTCGCCCGTCGGGAGCTTGAGCATCCACCTCTGCCCGTCACTGCTGCGCACGAGCACGCGGTCGAAACCAAGCTCGATGGCGTGGATGTGTCCCTCCGGGAAGTAGGCCAAAGGCTTCAACTTTCCGTCGAAGCGGTCCGAGTGGTAGATGGACGTGTCGTTGTGGAAGAGGTAGCCCCCGCCGAGCCTTCGCGGGACCTCGAGCGCCGCCGTGAGGGCCGTCGCGGCCACCTCGTTCGAGGCCCGCATGTGCATTCCGCTGGCGATGACGCGCACGCCGTCGACGAGCAGGCCAGTCTCCGACTTCCCGAGCGCCACGGTGTCCGTAGAGCCACTCCCCCACGGCGCGAGCACGTAGGACGAGGGCTCGTCGACCGGCGCCACCGCCGCGTCGTCCGGGGGCAGCGCGGAGACGCCATGCGACGCAGGTTTCTCGCGCGGTCCGCACGCGAAGAACGAGGCCGCAACGAGAGTACCGGTGGCCAGAGTGGCGAGCGCGGGTCGCTTCAAGAAAGCACCGTTGGGAGACCGTTGGAGGGCTAGAGGATCGGGCCGGACGGTCGGCCATCGACGTGCGAAGGAGGGATGTCCCGACCAAGCACCTCGAGGTAGGCGGAGCGAACGTCCTTGGTCAGGGAGTGTACGTGAGCAAAGAGCGCATGTGCGGCGGATCCGTTCGGACCGTCCCGCATGCCCAAACGACGCGCCAAAAGGGGCGTCGAAGGCTTCCCCTCCTCGAGCACGGTAGCTCCCGTCCCGGTCGAGATGCGCAGCGCTTGCTCGAGTCGCCGCAGGGCGCGATAGCCGTCGCCGAGCACCGCGGCGTCGTGGGCATCGATCGCTCCGTGAGCCTCGAGGGCCACCAGTGCGGCCTCCGTCTCGGGTGTGCGAACGTCCTTGTCGTGGCCGTTGGCCATTTGAAGGTACTGGACGGCGAACTCCACGTCGGCGAGGCCGCCATAGCCCACCTTGAGGTCGAGTCGCTCCCGCCCCTCACCGCGCCGCTCCCGGCCGAGCTCGCGTTCCATGCGGAGACGGAGCTCGTGCATCTTCGTGGCGGAAGGAGCGCCACGTTCGTAGGCGGCTTGAGTGGCCACGGCCATGACCTCCGCGCCGAGCGACTCGTCGCCAGCGACCAAACGTGCGCGTAGCAGGGCCTGACGCTCCCAATCGGCGGCCTCCGGATCTCGGCCCGACCGATCGGCGTGGTACTTTCGGAAGGCCTCGAGCGACACGACGAGGAGCCCCTGACTTCCCGAAGGACGAAGCCGAGTGTCGAGCTCATAGCCCGGTCCGGCGCCGTGGGGAACGCTGACGAGGCGCAGGACACGCTGAGCCGTACGCACGTATTTTTCCGCTGCGTCGTCGTCGTCGGCGTCCCGGTAGACGAAGAAGATGTCGAGGTCGGAGCCGTACCCTATCTCGCCTCCTCCAAGCTTTCCCATGCCGACCACCACGAGGCCCCCCTCGAGGCCGCGTTCGTCCAGTGCCGTACGCAGCGCGCGGGCGAGGGTCTCTTCGGCGAGCGCAGTGAGAACCCGTTGGGCATCACGCGAGCCAAGCTCTCCGGACAGCTCGGCGAGCCCAACTTCCATCGTCACCCGGCCCTTTGCGCGCCGAAGCGCGCCCACGAGCGCGTCGGCGGGATCGTCGTCGAGCTCGTGCGGTGTCGCGAGCTCCTCGGCTACGGCGGCACGTGCGGTCTCCTGGGTCGGTGCTCCTCGAGCGAAGAGCAGACGGTCGACGAGCTCCGGGTGGCCCGTGAGCGCACCCCCGAGGAAGGCACTCGCGCCGAAGAGTCCGACCAGACGGTAGAGAACCCGCAGGTCTTCGGCGAGCGCTCGCACATAGACCCCAGGTGTGCGCAACCGTAAAAAGAACGCACAAAGAAGCCTCGCAGCCTGCTCCGGATCTCCAGCCTCGGCGAGCGCTCGAACCGTCTCCCGCGCCATCACGGGAAAGACGTCGCGCGTCTTCGCGCCGAGCGGATCGTCGGGTCGCTTGGCGAGCGTGAGCAAGTGACGGGGCAAGTCCGGGGCAAGGCCGAACGAGGGCGGAAGGGCGTCCCGAACGCGCTCCTCCTCACCTGAGTCGAGCGCTACGAAGAGCCGGAGAATTTCGGTCGGCGTTTCGTCGCTCGTACCGGGCACGACGATGGACGCCAGGCGCTCGGCGACGCGTCCGCGAACCGCCGCGAGGTCGTTGAGGAAGCCACCGACGCTTCCGAACCCGAGGCTCGTCGCGATGGCGCCGAGCGTGGGCTCGCGAGGCAGCTCGTGGGTGTGGAGCCCGGTGGCGTTTTGGATCCGGTGCTCGATGCGGCGAAGGGCCAGATAGCCGTCCCTGACGTCACGAGCCTCGCGCTCGGTGACGAGCCCGCGGGAGCGAAGACGGAGGAGCGCGTCGAGGGTTCCTGGAGCCCGGAGCTGCGGGTCTTTGCCGCCCCAGATGAGCTGCAGCGATTGCACGAAGAACTCCGCCTCGCGGATGCCTCCCACACCGTGTTTGAGATCGCGCTCGGCGTCCTGGGAAAGCTCGGCACGCGCACGAACGACGAGCTCCGCCATCTCGGCCGCGATCTCCGGCTTCACCACACGCCGCCAAACGAACGGGGTCAGCGCCGCGAGCACGCGGGCTCCGAACTGCGAATCCCCGGCCATTGGACGTGCCCGGAGGAGCGCGGCTCGCTCCCAGGTTCGCCCCCAGTTCTCGTAATAGCGCTCGGCCGCTCCGAGGGCGTTGACGAGAGGGCCACGCGAACCTTCGGGGCGAAGGCGCAGATCGACGCGCCACACGATCCCGTCCGCCGTGGCATCGTCCAACGTGGCCGTGAACCGCTGCGTGACCCGCGTAAAATACTCGTGGAGCGAGACTTCGGTCGGACGGCCATCTTTCACGAGCTCGCCTTCGTCGGTCTCGTAGAACGGCAAGAGGTCGATGTCGCTCCCGGCGTTCAGCTCCTGTCCCCCGAGCTTCCCCATGCCGAGGACGGTGAAGCCACACGGAGCCCCTTGGAGCGTGATTGGCTTCCCGAAGCGCTCGCTCGCCCAACCGACGGCCTCGGCCAAGGCCGTACGCACGACCTGGTCGGCCAGGTCCGAGAGCTCGCGGGCCGCAACGTCGACGTCTCCGAGGGTCGGGAAAAGCTCGCGTGCGGCAATGCGAAGCTTCTCGCGGCGGGCGACGAGACGAAGGCCCCTTCGCACACCGTCGAGATCCGAGAGATCCGGACACGCTTCACGGGCCAGACGCTCGTAACTCTTCGGATTTCTACGAACTTTCAGCGCCGATCGGACCACGTACACGAGGTCCTCGGGACGCGCCTCGATGGATCTTCGGAGGGCTGGATACGCTACGGAGAGCAAAGCCCCAAGAGTGCAGGTGTCTTCGCCGGCGGGAAGGCCACGCTCCCGGAGCAGCGCTTCGACGCGCGTGCGCGCCTCCGCGATCTCGGGGAGCTCGCCTTGCCGATCGGTGAGCGGGGACCTCGGCAGCGCCATTTCGGTGGAGCCTACACGTTTTCGGGCCCGGAGGAGACCGGCAAGGCACCGTCCGGCGTTCTCCCGATTGCCCAAATCCCTGGGGTGGCCTAGACGGAGGCGCCATGTTCCAGTCCGCGGTGCTCGCCGTCGTCGTGCTCGTCGTCGGCGCTTCGACGTACTTCGGATTCTCGCCCGCGCGAGCGGGTAGCCCGAGCCTTTTCCTCATCATCGGCCTCCCGAACCTCCTTCTTGCGCTCTTCGGTCTCGACCGCGCACGCCGCGACGGGGTCCTCAAGCACTGGTTCGGCGTGCGGGGCGGCGACTTTTCGATCGGCTTTCTGACGGCCGCGCTGCTCTTCGCCACGACCTGGGCGTTCACGAAGGTCTTCATCCCACCGGGCTCTCCGCGGGACGCGTGGCTCGCCCGGATCTATCTCCAAACGGGGGATCCCGCGAAGCTCCGTTCTCACGTCGCCGTCATGGTGATGGGCCTCGTCGGCATGGCCATCTGCGAAGAAATCATCTGGCGTGGTCTCGTGGTCTCGCTCTTGGAAGAGAAGGTCGGGTCACGGCGCGCGTGGCTCTATTCGGCCGTGCTCTATGCGGTCGCGCACGTTCCTGCGGCCTTCGCGCTTCGCGATCCGATCGCCGGGCTAAACCCCCTGCTCCCCATGGCCGCCCTCGGCTGTGGCCTGGTTTGGAGCTTCATGAACCGCAAGCTCGGGAGACTCACGCCAGGCATTTTTGCGCACGGCCTCTTCTTGTGGTGCGTCGTCATGATGTTCCGCATGTGGGGTCCTTCGGTCTGAAGCGCGCCCGGGCGGGCACCT
Organism: Myxococcales bacterium; assembly: GCA_043764595.1. Taxonomy (GTDB): domain Bacteria; phylum Myxococcota_A; class Polyangia; order Polyangiales; family Polyangiaceae; genus JAAFHV01. Next base: position 11,800 of record JAYUKI010000688.1, read on the forward strand.
CTCGCCTTCGTTTGCGGAAATCGGACGCGCACGTCCGGTTCCGGGCCTCGTGCCGTCGACGGCCGACGGGAGGACGGTTACGTTCGGGCCCCTGAGGGATTCCAACATGGCAAAGATTCAATTGGGCGAAGCTGGCTCCGGGCTTCGCAAGCTCGTCTTTTTCGTGGGCCTGATCGTCGTCGTGACGTTCCTCGGCTGCTCGATGACGAAGCGCGTCGACGCCGGCCACGTGGGTATTCGCGTCAAGCTCGCGGGCAACGACCGCGGCGTCCAGGACATGGAAATCAAGACCGGGTGGGTCTTTTTCAATCCGATGTTCGAGCAGATCGTCCTCTTTCCGACCAGCGTTCAAAACATCGTCTGGACGGCGAGCCTCCACGAGGGCGCCGCCCACGACGAGAGCCTCACGTTTTCTTCGGCAGAAGGCGTGAACGTCAACGCCGACGTCGGCCTCTCGTTTCACATCGATCCGACGCTGGCCCCCAAGCTCTATGCGCGCTTTCGTCAGAACGACATGATGGCCCTTGCGAACGGCTACATGCGCAACGTCGTGCGTGAAGCTTTCAACGAGGTCTGCTCGGCCATGCCCGTCCAGGAGATCTACGGCCCCGGCAAGTCGAAGATGCTGAACGAAGTGCAAAAACGCGTTCGCGACGCTCTCGGCAAAGACGGCGTCGTCATCGACCAGCTCACGATCAACGGCGCGCTCCGGCTCCCCGAAAACGTCGCTCAAGCCATCAACCGAGCGATGGAAGCCACGCAGAACGCCATCCAGAGCGAGAACCGCGTGCGTCAGGTGCGCGCCGAAGCCGACCAAGCGGTCACGCAAGCCACGGGCGGCGCCGAAGCGATGCGCCAAAAGGCCCAAGGCGAAGCCGACGCGCTCCTCATCCGTGCCCACGCCGAAGCCAAAGCCAACGAGATCATCCGCCTCAGCGTGTCGCCCACGGTCCTCCAGTACCGAAGCCTCGAGCGCTGGAACGGCCAGCTCCCCGTGTATACCGCAGGCAATGGAGCGCTTCCGATGCTCACTATCGACGCCAGCAAGCTCGGCGGCGGAATGGATGAAGTTGGGCGCCAGAAACGACTCAAGGAGCTTCTTGACGAAAGCACGACGCGTGGTGCCACGCAGGCCAGCCCGCTCGCCACAGCCACGCCACTTGCTCCTCCTCCCGCCGCTCCCCAGCCTCCCCCAGCTACGGCCCCCAAGAACCCCTGACGCGCGAATTCCAGCGGTTCGACGGTGTCAGGGCCGCGGCAAAGCCAGGTCCGTGGTGGATGTGGGCTCGGTTCGAGGAACATCTCGTGGTTAGGAACGCATCCCTCAAGGGTCGGTTCGTGCGCCGGCGAGCCGCACAGGTTTGGAGGTCGTTTCGAGCTCGTCGGATCGACCCGAGGCGAAGCCGTTTGACGGGCGAACAAGGCCGGAGTAAGGAGAGCGGGTCG
>JAYUKI010000689.1:0-3715 GCA_043764595.1 Myxococcales bacterium
AAGACGGGGGCCTCGAACGTCGCATCCTTGATCTTGATCTCTACCTTCTCGGTCACGATGGCCTCCACGGGGGGCAACGGGCTTACAGGGACGTTAGATGCGCGAGGCGCGAATCCGGGGCCGCGGTTATACCTAGCTTTCGCCGCAACGCGAACCCCAAACCTAGTGCAGTGCGCAAAGGTGTATCCGGCCTTCTCCTTCGGGCGTCAAGTCCCGTTTTCTTGCGGATATTCGGGGGCTTGCGCGCGGACGAAGAGGCTCACGCGTTCATGTGGGCAAACGTCTTCCCATGTCTGGAGGCCCATGGGAAACGCGTCAATCAAACCCAAGCGTTGTTCAAAATCTCTCCGACGCCGCCTGCGCCGGGCACGATGTATTGGTGCTCGTCGAGCCCGCGCTCTTCGTCCCAGCGCTTGCCCGGGACCGTAGCGAGCACGTCGGCGGGAGAGAGCCCGCGATCGAGCCGCAGCGCGTAGATGATGGTCTCGGGGTGCTGCGCCAGGACGTTCCGGATGTACTCGGGCGTGACGATGAGGTGCATCGTGATGCACACCTTGGGCTTGCCCTCGAGGCGCGTCTTGTAGTGCGCGAGGGCGCTGTTGATCGACGAGCCCGTCGCGCCCATCGGATCGGGAAAAACCAAGATGCGGTCTTCGACGTCACGACCAATTTTGGCGTCGTGCCACGTGGCGCCAATCACCTTCCCGTCGGCGTCCGTGGCGCGCGACATGAAGAGGTGGTCTTGGCGCACTCCCGAAGGATCGAGCACCTCGTTCAAGAGCTCGTATACGACCTGGGACGGCATGGTCCCAGCGCGGGCGATGCCAATCGTCACGACCTGCGTGGCCGAGTCGATCGCGAGTCCTCGGTAGACCGCCTCGGGCGACTTGATGACCATTCGTGTCGGTACGGCCACGCGCTCGCGAGGGAACTCCGAGGCAACCACGACCTGCGCGAGCTTCTCGTAGAGAATGCGCACGAGGCGCCCCACCTCGGGCTGCACGGTGTCTCGCGCGCAGAGCCGAGCGAGCTGCGTCCACGCGAGCGGGTCGTCGAGAAGGTGGACGTTGGGCCCGTACTCGTGAGCGATGTCGAGGGGACGGTAGCGGCTCGTGGCGTATGCACTTTCGACCATGCGCGCATGATGGCTCGGAGAAAGGGCATCCGTCCAGAGCGGCGAAATGCAGGCGATTCCTCGCGAAAGGGGAAATCTGGCGGCGCCCATCCCTTCGACGACGCGGGGCGATGGTCATGGAGACGGCCCGCAGCGAGTCCGCGTCAGCGTGGGCGACGCCTCCGCAGCACCACTAGTACCAACGCAAGGCTCGAAAAGAAGCTCGACGCACCCGCCGCACCCGAACCAAAGCTGCAGTTGGCAAGCTCTCGCGTGTCCACACGAGAGAGCTTCGCGGGGGACGCCACGCGAAGCGAGGCCTCGGCCTTGGCTTCGGTCCCTGGGACGGTCACCACGAGGCTCCGATGCGGAGCCCCGGGGTCGAAGTCGTAGAGTAAGATTTGGTCCCCAGGAGGGGCTGTTTCCGCGCCGAGTGCAAACCGAAATGGCGCACCATAAAGCACTTTGCCATTCGCATCCTCGGCCCGAGCCAATACTCCCAACCGCGGTCGACCTGTCGAAGCGCCAGCGTCCGGAGTCGTCGAGCTTCCCGTGAAGCTATCGTCTTGAACGAAGAGCGTCAGGGCCTTGATGGCCTCGGGCGCCACGACGCGCGCGGGAATCTCGATTCTCGCAGTTCCCGTACGGACCTCGAACGATCCCGAGGTAGGCAACTCCGCCGTCAGCTCGAACAATTCCATGTCCGAAGAGCTCTCGACCAACGTCGACGTCACGCCTTCCGGGAGGGTGTACGTGGCGGCACTACTACCGACGAGCGCCCCTCCAGCCGCATCGAAGGAAGTCAGTAGCCAGACCATCTTTCCGCCGGAAACGAGGGCCATCTCGGATGCGGTATCCGGAACCTCGAGCGGCTTCCGCTCTCGCGTATTCGTCGTTGTGGCGAAGCTCTCCAGGAATGGAACGACCTTGGCGGTCCTCGCCGTGGCGGTTCGCACGGAGACCTCGCTCGCGGTCCCATCAGGTCCCGAAAATCTGAGTTTCGCAGTTCCCTCGCCCAGCGCCTTGAGGCGCACGGCGGGAGCACCACATGGGTCGCCAGTGACACGAGTGTCGAGGATGCGAACGAGGTCCGGACGGTCGGTCGTCACGTCGAGAGAGGCAGTTCCCGCGCCCGTGGGAAAGGAGCCTCGAACATGGGCAATGGCATCGACGGCGATCGTGCCATTCTTCTTTTGGTCAAAGCAGATAGGCGGTATTGCCTGCGCCTGGCACCCACGATTCTCCGTGCCACGATTCTCCGTGGTGGACGAGCAACCAAAGAGAAGAAGAACAACGGCGCCGAAGCGCAAGCGTCTGACCATGAAAGGCAATTAGCAACCGACGTGCCCGCGCAAGATTCAGGATCTCAGGACGAATTCCCCAACAAGACAGTCCTTCCGTAGCTCCGCGACCACACGTGTACGGCGCCAAGATCATGCTCGCGACGAGCGTTAGTTCATGCCGGTTCATCGCTCCAACGCTCGATCGCGCCTCGCCAGAACGAGACGAGGGAGTGGCTCGCCGCGACCACGCGAGGCAAGGCGGAAAGTGAGGAGTGAGGCTCCTTCTCGAGCTCGACGGCGAGCGTCCGCTCGAGGACGGACATCCCGATTTCATCGAGCCACGCTCCATCGGCAGGTTCAGTTGCACGGGCGTGGGCTGCTGCAAGGGCGAGCGACTGCATCACAAAGGTCATGACCTCGGCCGAATCGGAGCCTCCGAGTGTCTGCGCAAGACGCTCGGCCTCGAAGGCGATCCGATCTCCGAACCGCTCGACATGGCCGACTCCAAGGTGCTCGTAGTCGGTCTCCTCGTCGCAGCGACCACACACGCCCGCAGCCATATGGAGCCAAGCCCCCGGCGAACCGCCTACTGCACCGGACTGCTTGCGCAGATCGTAGGTTTCGTCCAAGAAGAGGGCCACGGCGACGAGTGCCGACAGGGCTGGAGCAAGCTCCTTTTTCGTCACGGCTCGGATCGTAGTGCGACGCTGCAAACCTTGTCGACACGACGGACAACGCCAAGCCCCAAGCCCGCTCGGACGGACCAAAATGGGAAGGTCATGGGCTCCGCCTGTGCGCGCTTCGAGGAGGTCGTCGTCGGTCCGCCCACGAGGTGGGCTTCAACGGACCGCGATCAAGTCCCTGCTCTGGACTTGCGCCGCACTCACTCGTCGGGCTTTTCGAGACCAGGTTGGTTCCTGCGCGCACGGACGGCGGCGAGCGCGACCACACCGAGACCGAGGCCGACGAACGTTTCGGACGAGCCGTTCTCGTTGGCGGTGGACCGGGGGCCGGGACCTTTCAGGCCTCGCGGCACTGCGGCCACGGCGTTTCCTGGCCTCGACGGTCCCAAAGCAAGTGCTTACGAAATCTCGTGACGAAACGACGCACCTTCTCGGGGCCGCTTCGTCCGACCGCCGCGCGACCGCGTACTCCGAATGGCAGCTCTCGTACACGCCGCCTTGGTCTTCGAGCGGTTTTGTCCACGAGCAAAGGCGGGGAGCACAAAAGAAAAAAGGCTCGAAGCTTTTGGCTTCGAGCCTAATTGAAGAAAATCCCGGCGACGTCCTACTCTCCCACACGGCTGCCCGTGCAGTAC
>JAYUKI010000690.1:0-1102 GCA_043764595.1 Myxococcales bacterium
CGGTGGCCATTTGTTCGAGGGCGATGACGCCCGAAGCGAGCCCCGCCGCCGCGACGGCACGTGGCATGCTCGCAATGACGCAGCTTGCCGGATCTTGAATCACGACCGTGCCACCCGCATCGACGATGCTCGCGGCGCCGAGCGCGCCATCACGGCCCATTCCGGTAAGCACGACGGCCAAGACGCGCGAGCCGTAGACCCTCGCGATCGAGCGAAAAAGGACATCGACCGCGGGTCGGCACGATCCTTCTTTGGGTCCCTGGTTGAGCGCGATGCGTACGCCGGAGCCGGTCGCGTCACGAACGACGGCCATGTGGTAGTCACCGGGTGCGATGTAGACTCTATTCCGTTGGATCAGTTCGCCGTGCGTCGCTTCGGTCACGACGAATGCGGACTCCGCGGTAAGCCGCTCGGCAAGAAGGCGGGTAAACATAGGCGGCATGTGCTGAACGATGAGAATCGGCACGTTGAGATCGGGGGTAAGTGTCCTGAAGATTTCGGCGAGCGTGTTTGGACCGCCCGTGGAGCATCCGATGGCGAGGATCTCGAAGGGGGCCACCGCGCTACGCGCTCCCCCGTAGAGCCCTAGTGCGCGCGCGGTGGTGTCCGCGTTGACGGCGCTCGCTGCCTGGTCGCCTCCCATACTCTTGCCGTCGGAGGGTGGAGGGCGGTCGTCTTGACGACGTGGCGGGCCGAAGGACGGAAGCCCCGGCGCGCGCAGGGACGATCCCATGGATGTCAAACGTGCAGCCTCGGCGCCTTCAGAGCCAGATGCCAATGCCGAGAGAGAGACGGCGCGAAGGCTCGCTTGCGTCGAGAATGCCGGAGCAGGCAGTGAGGCAGAGCGCGTCGGAATGATGGAAGCGAGCTGTTTGGCGGGAGCGGAGCCGATGCGCGTGGGCGCGAGCGATCCGGGTAGTCGCAAGCGGATGGAGTCGCGTCGTGCGGAGGGCACCGAGTCGAGTCTGTCCGGCATTTTCGAGGCGTGAGCGACGGCCCGTCCGAACGTCAAGGCCAACAGCTTGAACAGGAGGTTCTCCGTGAAGGTCGACAGCGCGGAGGACCCATCGAATGACGTTGACGCAGTGGGCATCGAAACGGC
>JAYUKI010000691.1:0-1100 GCA_043764595.1 Myxococcales bacterium
CGCCGCGAAGCGCTCGCGAGCCCCCGCCGCATGGGGAAAGAGCTTCGGCAGGTGCTCATGGAAGTCGACGTCGAAGGCAAAAATGGCCGTCACGGGGGCGGCCATGGTCTTGTCGACGTTCCCTGCCGCGAGCGCGGGGCGCAGGCGCTCTTTGCCTTCTTTCGATCGCACGAAGAGAACCCGAAGCGACCCCATGTTCATCGCCGTCGGTCCCATGCGTGCGACGTCCCAGACGGCGCGGAGCAACGCGTCGGAGACGGGCTCGTCCCGAAAGGCCGAGTGCGTACGCCCTTCGGTAAAGATGGCTGGGTTCGCGGGCGAGTGGACGTTGCTCATGGCCCAAAGGGATAGCGCCGAAACGGACGTGCCGAGAGCGGAACCTTCGGAACACACCGTTCCGCGGGGAGAACGCGTCTGACTCTACTCCGAACCGCAGAGGTATGCCGCGACCTTGAGGTACGGGTCGTCAAACAACGTTCCGAGGCAGATCGGTTGCCACTGAGCCGTCGAGGCTTTGATCGCGCTGTCGCATGCGGCGTCCACGGTGGTCTTGCAAATACCGATCAAGGCAAACGCCGTGCACGAGTCCTCGTCTGCCGGGCAAATGGTGCACGCGGATTTGGTGCAGACGAACTGCTGGGTTGCCTTGACGGCGCAGTCGGGTCGGCCGCTGACCAGGGCTGCACACGCCACGATGTTGGGTTCCACCGCGTTGGGGCTGACCGGGACCAACGCGGGCATGGGAGTGGTGCTCGGCTCGTCGCCTTGACGCGCCCCGAGGATACATCGCGCGCAATCTTTGTTGGCCTCGAGGAACGCGTCGCACCCCGTCGCGCCGGCGGGGAGGCATTTGGTCTTTAGCTCGGCGATTTGGGACGGAGTGCACTTGCCGGGGCGCGCCGATGGAGCGATTCCCGTGATCGCGAGGGCTTCCTCCTCTATGTAACACGGCCCTAGACGTGCCGCGTCCCTACGCGCGTCCGAGCGGGCATCGGCTGCCCTCGACGCGTCCGCCTCCGCGCTTGGTCCACCCGCCTCTTCGGGCGCCGAAACGTCCGCGGGCACTTCGGTGCGCGGATCGTCAATGCCGAGGATTGCAT
>JAYUKI010000692.1:0-1100 GCA_043764595.1 Myxococcales bacterium
GCGGTCGTGTGGCAAACGCACCGCGAGGGGGACGCGTCCGTCTGCCGCGCGTGGCTCGAGCGCCACGCTCCTGCCGAGTACCACGCGATCGAAGAGCTCGCGCCCAAGCTCGGACATTCGGGCGCCGTGCGAATGCTCCCTCCCATACGGATTGGGCCACCGAAATAGGTTCCGCGCCCGTATCGCGTTCATTCGCGCGGGCGGGCCGATCACGCCGATTCGATGCGCTCGGTTTTCTCGGGTTGCGCTGTCCCCACGTACTTGTGGGGAGCTTCGCCTTGCCACGCGCGGAGCTCGGCCTTTGGTCGGCCGTCTTCGAGCTCGATGACGAGGTGCGTGCGGGCGGCGCGGTAAGGATGCGAAGCGCCTTGCAGCTCTTCTTCCTCCGCCCACGAACCAAGATTGATGTACGTGGCGTCGCTGCCCGCGCTGACGGGCTGCTCGACCGGAATGTGCGTGTGGCCCATGACGACGAAGGCCGCCGGCAAGAGCCGCGCAAGGGTGCCGGCGCGCGCCGCCATTTCCTCGGCGGGATCGAGGGTTCGCTGTTTGGCGAGGTAGACGTGCGCGAGGACCCACGCGGCGACGATGCCCAGGGCTCCGTACAAGATGCGCCCGTGGAAGATCCCGATGACCGCGACGACGGCCAAGGCCAGGCTCGAAAAGAGACCGAGCGCGAGACGATCGAGCAGCACGCTCCCGAGGATGCCCGGGATGGAGCGAGTGATGGGCGTGACCTGGAGCGCCGCGAGCGCGCGCAGGCGGTCCGCACCGAGGCGCGTGGCCTCCGCGAGCAACGCGATTCGGCGATCGTGCTCGGCGCGCAAGGTGCTCATGGCTTCGGAGAAGTGGGCCTTGCGTAGACGAAAGAGCTCCACCACGGCGTCGGCAAAGCGCGAGATGAGCCCACCAACGCCGCGAATCCCGAGCTTGAAACCGAAGGCGAAATAATCGAACACGCCCAGGTATTCGTGGCCGTGCTCCTTCATTCCGTCGGTGCGCCGCACGACGTAGCGGAGCAAGATGCTCGAGAACCCGCGCATGATGCGGCGAGGATCGAGAGGGGAGAGTGGCGCCATCACGTGGTCGTTCGCGCAGTA
>JAYUKI010000693.1:0-13217 GCA_043764595.1 Myxococcales bacterium
AGGGATCGAAACCCTCCCGCGCGTAAAGGAAGACTTTGTCGCGTCTCTCGCGCTCGGTGATACTCGCCCAACCCCAGTAGCGTTGACCCTGACGGGTGCTGGTGCTGGTTCCAACGGGGCATCGACCTGGGGGTGGGCACACGGCACAGGCTTAACCAGGTCGTCGGCACTGCGGTTCGGTCCGCCTTGCGAAGACGCGCAGGCTTGGAGCTACACCACGCCGCCCGGTTCCGTGGAGCTCCGACCCGGACCGCTCATGGTGACGATCGTCGGCACGCCGAGGAGCGGCGACCTTGCCATCATGCTCGAGAATCGCCAAACGGTTGGTGTTCGAGCGGTCGACGGGCCGAGCGAAACGGCGTGCAGGAACATTCGTCGGGAGACCTGGTAAATGAAGTCGCGCAAGACCGAGAGGAGCTTCAGGCCAATCTCCATCCTTCTCGGAGCAGCACCCGCCCTTGCCACTGCCGGATTCTTGATGGCGTGCTCGGGCGCATACCCTGCGATCGACGACGACCCTCTGGTGACATCGGACGATCCGTATCGGTTGGTCGTCCTCCCGCCCGCCACACAGGTTCCATCCGGTTCTGAGAGGAGCGATTCCAGCTCGGACGGTGGCGTCGCGCCGGACGCGGCCAAGACCACGGACGGTGGCGGCTCGTTCGATGCGGCAGTGGACCGACAGGCGACAGGTTGCGTGGAGCCCGAGCCCAACGAAAATCCTGCGACCGCACCCATGCTCCCGCTCAACTTTACTTGTGGTCGACTCTCCGACGGAGCCGACGTCGACTACTTCGTTCGGACGACGGCTGCTGGCGAGCAAGCCTTTCGCGTCGTTTCGCCTGCTGGGCCCGCGGGAGACGCGTTGATGGTGACGATTCAGGCCACCGGAGGGAGCACAATAACGCTCGGGCGGGACGACACTGTTGTGCTACCCGTCGGGGTGAAATGCTCCTTTCAGGTTCGTTCCATCACGGCTACGCCAACGTCCTACGGCATACTTGTGGAGCGGTAGCCGCCACTGCTCGGGCCCGTATGCAATCAAGGTTCGTTCGCTCATGAATGACAAAATCCGGACACCGGAAGGAACTGCAGGCCTTGTGCGTTTCGTTCCTGGGGCTGATTCCGATTACCCGCAGGGAGCCGCGGGAGACCTTCGTAGCCTCGTCGAACGCGTAGTGGACCCCTCGAAGGACTGGCCGTCGGGGATCGACATCGACGCCCTCGTACTTCGGGTTCGTTCGTTTCCAAACGAGCTCGGAGGCCCGTCCGAGCACGCCGCGCACATTCGTATTCTCGAGGCGATTCGGTTGGCCTTGACAGGCCATGCCGAGCACGCCGCAGCGGATCTCCAATCCTTCGCCGAACAGGGCGGTCGCGGCGAGAGTACCGACGATCTAATGAGCCGCGTTTGGGAACAGAGCGGAAAGCTCTTCCGAATGGCGCTCAATCCTCGAGCAGCCCTCAAGGCCTTTCGATCGGCAAGACGTGCTCGGCCCGCCGCAGCCCAGGACTACGCCGTCCACGAGGCCAGACTCGTTCACCGCGAGGCCGAAGCGCTTGGTTCGCTTGGGCGGCTCGAGGAGGCCACCGCGCTCCTGCTCGAGGTAGAAGCCGCAGGGCTCGCCATCGGCGACGATATGCTGAGGGCTCGCGCACTCGCGAGTCGAGGCTCGATAGCCTTCGAGAATGGCCAACTCGCAGAAACGGTGGAGCTCTACGGTCGGGCGCTCGCCATCGCCGACCGACTGAAGTCGCCGTCGCACACCATGATTTGGACCGGATACCTGGGTCAAGCCAAGCTTCACCAGGGGAGTTGGCATGAAGCCGAGGTGCTTCTGCACCGCGCCATCCAATCCGCGAAAGCGCTTTTCCGAAGCGACGCAAAATCGCTCTTTCAATCGATGTTGGGCACTATCTGGACCTATCAAGGTCGTCCGTCGGAGCCTGAAACATTGCGCATCTTCGACGAGGCCATCGAAGATGCCAAAGCATTCCCGCTCGTCGAAGGCGCGGTCCGAATGCATGCGCTCCACATGCGTCTCGCGCAAGTCGTAGAACGGTTTTTGGCGAGTGAATTGGAGGGGGAGCTCTCTCGCTCGCTCGCTGGAATCACGGCGGAAAGCGCTCTCATTTCTGGACGCCCGAACCCTGGGCGGGGAGGCCGGATTCTGGTCGAAGATTCGGACGACGTACGCTTGGCGCTACGACTCTTGCTGCGCCGAATCGAAGACGTCCGCCGCGAGCGACTTTCCACTCACGCGCGCGTTCGAGTCGAAGTTTTCAGCGGAGCGCGAGCGTTCCGTGTGGATGGCCGAATCGTGAGCCTCTTGGCGCGTCCGACGCTCCGGAAAGTTCTCTATAACCTCGTGGCGGGCACCTCGGGCGGCTCGCCTCGAACCGTTGGTGCGACTGCTCTTGCCGATGCGGTCTGGCCGGGCGATGCGGACGCGAAGGTAAAGCTGAATCGGCTGTATGTGTCCCTCGCCGAGCTCCGAGAGCTTGGGCTCCGTGGAAGTCTCCAAAAGTCGTCCGACGGCTACTTCATCGAGGGATCGAAGCTCGTCGGCACACGTTTGCCCGTCGGCCGAACCAGTTAATCTACAAACGGCCACAACGTGTAGAGCTCATTTCGTTATGGCGCACATGCGGGGCTAGAAACAGTATCGCGTTTTTCGCAAGTCACGGACGGCGTTCATGGTGGAGGGCTAGAGCACCGAATAGGTTGAATCCCGTCCCTCGTCAGGGACTTACAGACTTGTAGCGTCGTCGGCTTTCAGGGATTTAGCGGCGGTGCGCGTCGTTGCTCCTCCTAAGATAGAATACTATCCGTCGTTGTCGCGCCTAGCGGCCCTTCCTAAATCCCTTAAATCCTCGGTCCTTCAACCTATTCGGTGCTCTAGCCCAGATTATTCATGGTTCGGGGCTGCATGTCACGATGCATCGGCAAATCTCGGGCGTACGCCGGTTCTCGACCCTGCGAATGGACTAAAGCCCGTCTCGGGTATGCGATCCTGCGTGCGCCCGTCTTTCCCGCGCCTCGCGCCATTCGCCACCCGGCAAATGAATAATCCGGGCTAGTGCCTCGATTCCGTCGAGTGGATGGGTATTCGCGGCGGCCTCATCCTGCCTTACGTCGTTGCTCGTCGGTTTCCGAAAAGAGGATTCGGTCTCCTCGTGCCTTGCGATCCAGGCAATCCGACCGCGCCTACCGAGTCCATGCACTCGACGGAATCGAGTGCACTCGTCCAAACCGATCCTTGCGCGGATCGTCCGTCGACCAGGCAACGGGGCACCGAGTGTCCTGCCGCTCGGTCGTGTGCTCACATTTCCCTCCTTTTCGTACAAGGCTGCGGCTCGAGGAACAGAAATTCCCGGAGTTTCCCGATGCCGAGCGTTGGCATCCCACGTGCTCAGTGGAGGTCGTGCGGCCAGGGAGCGTTTCTTCCGCCGCAGCGAAGTGTTTTGCATCCGACCTTTCCACAATTGCACACGATAGGAGTTTTCAGATGTCGCCGAAGACCACCCCCTGGTCCTTTGTTTTCTTGGCCTCCCTTGCCGCCGCCGGTGTTGCGTGCAGTGGCGAAGAGGAGCTCTCGGCCGATGAGGGCGTCTCGGAGGAGGAGCTGAAAGCCGCCCCGGCGGCGGAGCTCCCCGCGGGTATCTTGTGCAAATCTGGTGGAAACAGCATCCGTGTGACTCCGCTCGGACCGGGTCGAGTTGCGGTGGAGCTTCGGAAGGCAAACTCCCTCGCTGACGACAACAACTACGGCGGATTGAAACGAATCAGCGGCGGCCGGTATTTCGTTCGCGATGCCCAGTCGGGAACGCAAATCACCGTGGGAGGGGCCAGCACGGGAAGTGATGGCCAGGTAACGGTGTCGTACAAGAGCGCAATCACGAACAACTCTGTCTCGTTTGCCAACGGGACGTGCAGCCTTCAACGGGCGATTGGTGCGGGTGCGCTTTGCGAGGTGAGCGGATCGAGCGAAGGAACGTGCGCCAAGGGTCTGGTTTGTGCGCCGAAAGATGGCTCCGACGACAGACTGAAGTCCTGCCAGCGACCCATCGCGAAGGGTGGACTCTGCGAAGTGAGCAACTCGTATGAGGGACCGTGCGCCGCTGGCCTCATTTGCGCGCCGAAGGACGGCTCCGACGAACGTCTCAAGTCCTGCCAGACGCCGATCGCGAAGGGTGGACTCTGCGAGGTGAGCAGCTCGTACGAGGGACCGTGCGCCGCAGGCCTCATTTGCGCGCCGAAGGACGGAGCCGACGAACGTCTCCAGTCCTGCCAGAAACCCGTGGCCGAGGGAGGATTGTGTGAGGTCAGCGACTCGTACGAGGGTCCCTGCGCGAAGGGCCTGAAGTGCGCGCCCAAGGACGGAGATGCCAGGCTAAAGTCCTGCCAGCGTAAGTGACGCTAAGCGGGGAGGCGGCCCGCCGTTCTTGAGCGGCGGGCCAAGGGGCTCATAACCTAAAGAGCATGGTCAAAAAGCTCTTTTCGATGCTTCTCGAAGTCGACGATTGACGGAGCTCGAGCAGGGGTCGACATCGAAGCTCGACGCCCGGAAGTCGATGGCTTTCGATCGCATGGTGTTCCGAATTGGTTACTTCCGGTTGATGCGGAGAGTGTCGTCGAAGTATTTTCCGATGGCATCCCCCCTGCCACTGCATCCCGTGGAGCCCGCCGTGCCACAGCGCCGGTTGTAGACGACTTGGTCGTTCAGTTGAACTTTGAACCCGTAGGTGTACGGCGTTCCCTCGTAGGTGTTTCGAAGCGTGAAGTTGAACGTATTTGCACCGGGCCGCAGCAACGGCTTAAGGTCAATCGTTTTCGTCTGCAGGTAGTTGACCGTCGCGATGTTCGCCCCGTTGAGCGTCACTTCTGCGACGTCGTCGACGTTGTCGACCTCGAGAGAGTCCGGCGGGCTCTTTTTGTCCTTCTCACCGCATCGCTGCTCTTTTTTCAGCCATACAGCCGGCGGACAAGCCGTACACTTGCCGTCGAGCTCAACGTTCTCGGGCTGGCATTGAATCCCAATCCCCCCGTTAAAGGATCCGTAGCGACTTCCCTGACCACCCAAGTACCATGTGAAACCTAGGGTTCGCGAGACATGTTGGGCAGAGTTTGGTTGACACGCAACCTTCTTCGGAGCTGCTGCCACGTTGCTTGTCCAAGCGCCGCCCGAGTAGGCTTTGAAGCCGACATCGGACCAGAAGACTCGCTCCGCCACGCCCTTTGTCGGGTCCTGCGCCTGATTCTGCTGGGTGTAAATGGCGAAGGCTAACGGCGCTGTAATGTTCGTGATGCCGTCGCATATGGCCGCCCGCATGCCCCAAAGCATGTAGTTGACATTTCCAGGTCTGTGGCAAGTTCCGCCGACAGTAACCGAGGCGGGCTCCACGCGCAGTCCAGAGGTGAGGTTTTGGTCAGAGAAGCAACGACCATCCGGGAAGTCTTTCCCGCGTTCGGCAAAAACGAGCTCTCGTATGTCCCACGTGGTTGGTGTGAGCGAAGAGTAACATACGCCCAATTGTTTCCAAAAGCCGCCCTGCGTAACCTCCTGCTGCAGCTTCGTTTTGATCTTCAGGATCTCTTCCGATATATCTTCCCCGCAGGTGCACGCACACTTCGACGTATCGATGCGAGCCGCTTGGTAAGAACTGAAGTGATTCGTCTCGAACGACGCGACGTCGTTCCGACATTCGGCCGGAGTGGAACCGACAACTTCGAGGTCATTCCACGCATCCACCAAGTCGTTCTTTTTGTAAACAATCTTCGGGGCTCCGACTCCCGAACAGTTGCCCGGTGCAGTCACCGTGATGGGCTTTGCGAATACCAAGCCGTGGGGCAAGAGAGTAACGGTTCCCGCTTTCTCCACTTCCCTATTGTTACGGCGCGCTCTTCATGACGTCCTAGCCCCTCTTCGCACCCCGGCTGGGTGAGGCGCATCGCGCTGGAGCGGAGAGGCTCGTTCGGGATGGTCCTCGTTTTGAAGATCCCATTGTTCCGCGAGATGGCGTAGTTCGAGCGCTGAGGCGGAGCACAAAATAGGTGACGGGAAACACGTCTTCGCAGGACTGCTTCCCGTCGTGCTCCGAGAGCGTTTTGCAGAGACCTCGAAGCACCGTCAGAATGATCCGAAGCGCCGTAAACATCAAGACCTGGCTTGCACGCCGTCCTCTGTCGACGAGGTCCGGCCTTCGCACTGCCTCGGGTGCTCAGGCCCGAGCCGGCCCGTAGGCGAGCCTCTCCGCGTTGTTGGCCACGGCGCACGCGAGCGCGACGTCTACGGCGTGCTCACGCTCGGCGCTGCGCCCGTTGTGACCTCGGTCTCGTGCCGGCGGTACCGGTGCGCCTGCGGCTGCGTGATGCTCGTCGGACCGTGCGATCTCGCGCCTTCAAGGCGTTTCACGCTCTTCACCATCGCGCTCGCGCTCCTTCGTCTCGCAGCAGGCACGAGCCCAACGAAAATCCGAGCCGAGCTCGCGCCCGGGCGGTCCTTCGAGGAGGGGTGGGCCTCGCTTCGACGATGGGCGCTCGCGGTCGCCGAAGGCCGCCTCTTTCGCTGGATCCGCGGCGTTTCCGAGCTCGCAGGACGTGCCCTCGCCGTGCGCGTTTCCGCGGTCCTCGCGGAAGGCTCGGGACTCGACGCCCGCCAAGCGAGTCCAGAGGAGCGTGTGTTTGCGGGAGTGATGTCGTCGTCGGCCATCTGAAGGACCTCGAGAAAGAAGCGACTCCGCTCTACGACCCCACCAAGAGGGATCCTCCTCGCGAGCCACCCGATCGGCGATGACCGATTGGCGCGGCACACCTTTGCCCGCGAGAAGGATATTTTTCTATGTCGACCCTCGAGGCGCGCGATCGCGCCGAAGAAGTCGCCGTGTTTCGACACGGCATTGTCAGCGCCCTTGCACTGCGGGATGGGCTCGCCCACGGCGAGCTCGCCGACGCACTCCGGCGGATCTCCGGCGAGTCCTACCGACCGCCGGACTCGCCGCGGACTCGAAGCTTCTCGGTCTCTACGCTCGAGCGGTGGCTCTACTTGTACAAAAAAGGAGGACTCGAGGCCCTCCGGCCGTCTCCACGGTCCGATCGCGGACGCGGACGCGGCCTCGGCCCCGAGCTTCGCGAGCTCCTCCTCGACATCCGACGCGAGTTTCCGACGGCCTCTGTCCCGCTCATCCGCACGACTCTCTCCGCCGACGGAAGACTCGACCCCAGTAAGGTCAGCGCAGCCACCATCCGTCGGCTCTTTTGGCAAGAAGGACTCACGCGTCTTGCCACAAAGAAGGAGGAAAACGGCGCGAAGACGCGCCTACGTTGGCAAACCCTTCGCCCCGATGCGCTCTGGCACGGCGACGTCTGCCACGGTCCGACTCTCCTCGTCGGCGACCGTCGCACGCCCGTCCGCGTGCACGCACTTATGGACGACCATTCCCGCTTCGTCGTCTCGCTTCGCGTCGTCTCCACGGAGCGCGAGCAGGACATGCTCGACCTCTTCGTCGCCGCCCTCCGCACTCACGGAAAGCCCGATGCCCTCTACCTCGACAACGGCTCGACCTACCGCGGGGACATTCTCCGTCTGCTCTGCGGCCGCCTCGGAATCTCCCTCCTTCACGCGCGTCCTTACGATCCCGAAGCGCGCGGAAAGATGGAGCGTTTTTGGCTCACCATGCGCAGACAGGTGCTCGACTTCTGCGACGGACTCTCCTCGCTCCACGACGTCCAAGTCCGCATTCACGCGTGGCTCGATACGCACTACCACCGTGCTCCCCACGCCGGCCTCATGGGCAAAACCCCCAGTGGCGTCTACGCACCGGACGGTCGCGACATCGAGGCCGTCGACGACGACCTCCTGAAGAAGGCACTCATCGTCACCGAGACTCGCAAAGTCCGTCGCGACACCACCATCTCGGTGGAAGGCACGACCTACGAGCTCGACCGAGGATGGCTCGCAGGAAGGACCATCGAGGTCTCCTGGAGCGCGCTCGACGATCGACCCGTCCCCTGGGCCGAATACGAGGGCAAACGCTACGACCTGCACGTCGTCGACCCGACCCGCAACGCCTCCCGCGCTCGCCCGCAGCGCCACGAAACGCCCGAAACACCCGAGCGCGAGGTCGTTTTCGATCCACCCAAGGCGCTCCTCGACCGCGCCCTAGGCCGCAATCCGCAAAAGGACTCGTCTCAATGACACCCCATGATCTCAGCCACTTCGGCCTCGCCGCTCCCCCCTTCACCAAAGAAATCTCCGACAACGATCTCTGGCTACCTCCCTCCAAAACGGCCATCGTCGACCAACTCGTCGACGCGCTCTCCGCGAGGCAGTCGGTCCTCCTCACAGGAGAGCCAGGCGTCGGAAAGACCTGCGTCCTCCGCGCCCTGCGCCGTCGCCTCCCTGAGTCCGCATTCCGGCTCACGTACTGCCACAATGCCACGCTCGGAAGGCGCGACTTCTATCGTCAGCTATGCGTCGCCATAGGCGTCAACCCGAAGGCCACCGCGGCCTCCGTCTTCTACGAGGTCACGCAGCACGTCGAGCAGCTCGCGGGCGAGCAACGCCATCCGATCTTTCTCCTCGACGAAGCCCACTTGCTCCATCAAGACGTGCTCGACCACCTTCATATCCTCTGCAACTACGAATGGGACAGCCGCTCCCTCCTGTCGCTCCTCCTCGTCGGACTGCCCGAGCTCCGCGAGCGCCTCGCACGCCGGCACCAGCGCTCGCTCTTCTCTCGCATCCAGCTTCGCATCCAGCTCGACTCGACCAATCCCGAGGATACTGCGGACTACCTCCGTCACCGCCTGCGAATCGCCGGTTGCGACCGTGACGTCTTTCCCGACGACGCCATCGCCATCCTCCACGAAGCCGCCCAAGGCCTGCGCGATCTCGACCGCCTCGCTCAATCCGCCCTGAAGGACGCAGCCCGCCGCAAGAAGAAGCTCGTCGAACGCGACGTCGTCCTACGGGTCGCCGAGTCGAACCGATAGGACACCCTGTTTCCCACGAATGGCCATTGCCCTGGACAACCAGTCCTCGGTGATGGCCATTCCGTCGTTTCGGGCATCCCGCGCTGAAGTCCATCGTGGCTGGCAGCGCGTTTCCTCGCGATGCCCATCACGAAAGTGGGGCCGTCCGTGCCCCGTGAAGGCCATCATCCTGTCGGATCACGACGCCATCATCCAAACGGTTTGGGGACACCCCTGTAAAGTTCCGCGAAATGAATCGTCCGCAAACGGCGGATGGCATGCTTTACATGGGCAAACATTCCGCAGGCATGGCTCTCCAACAGATACCAATGGTGGACCTGAACAGCGTCGACTGGTCACATTCAGCGAGGAGGGAAGTGGACGGAAGCCGCTTGTTCTATGCGGGAACCTATCCCGAACCAGTATTTGACGCGTCCCCTACCTCATGCGGGGGTCTGGCAAACATCGGCCGCGAAAGCGGCCCAATATTAGGGGGGATGTTCAATACTTCAAAAGGCACGCTCGAATTTTCGGACTGCCTCCGCTCAGGAACCGTCGAAGTCGGCTTCCGGATCAGTCCGGGCGTGTATGTCCCTGGCTGGAATAATCCCGATTATGTCCTGCCTACCAGTACGCACTCTATGTCGGTCGGCAACTCACTCCCGTTAAGTTTTACGCGCTCGTTGGTACCCATGGAGCTCGCCTATTCCAATTGCAGGACAGAAGAAGTCGGCTATGTACACCGCCTACACCAGCAGAGCTATCGATGCGACCTAATGCTCGTCGCGTACGGCTTACAAAATGAAAATGGGACAACTGACCTCTTCCGACGCACGAATCCGACTAGTGACGACTTCCGCCTTGTCTCACGAGATCAAACGGACGTGGGGACAGCGCATGCCAGGAGAGATCCAGCTACCGGCAATGTAACCGTAACCTACCAGGACAAGTCCCAGGATGTATTCGCCGGCACCAAGGATGCCGAGCTCGCGCAAGTCCCAATGAGTCCACAGTCTTGGCAATTCTATTCCAACACAACCCGTATCTGCGAGGAAGGCTCGTCCTGCGGCGTCTGCTACAACCCGTCGCCCGGCGGTACGGCAAGATTCATTCAACTACCGCGCCAGTATTTTCCTCAGACCCGGAAGGTCCGAGGATATCTTTTGGAGCGACGTGATGCGTTTGGAAATAGAACGACCCTGACACTTGCAGGAAACTCCCTCAGAGTCGCGAACCCAGCCTCATCACATTGGATTGATATTGAGTATCAAAAAGTTGTCTCCGGACAGAACGCTGACTGGATACCGAAGTCGATTAAAGACGAGACGAGTCGGGGGTTCTCATTCTCCAATGATAGCCTTCCTTTAACAATTGACGGCCTGGACAATGAGCGGTTTGTATTTCAAGAAACTACATCGCCAAACACTTCTACGCAATCTGTCTCCTTCAGTGGTGGCGAGCAGCTAAAGTTCATTGCTACTGGGACAGACTGGACGCGTCCCACGTTTCCATACCATCCGATCTATCCCTACGTATATGACATGTCCTTCGGGGCGTCGACCGGCCGCTACTCATACCCCGATGGTCTTTTTAGCGCCGACGGCGCAACTTTACTTATCAAGGCACGCCAGACATCGCCGCTGAATGCGCCTGCGGCGTCGCCTTGGCGGGTTGAAACAGTCGACAGTTTTGGGTCCATCGCCGTTTCTTCGCCAAATTTTTCTCCGGTTCAGACGACACGAGACAGGTACTTGCGCATCGCAGATGCCTCCCAGGGCCCTTACCGAATCAACGCTACCGCCTTCAATAATTCATGCAGCACGTCTAGTGTCGTCCAGGATGGCGAAGGCCATACAAACTCAGTTGTTTATGGTGACAAGTGCGAGACCCTGACTGAAACTTCAGAAGACGGCGTCGTCACTTCCTACCGCTACGACGCGCGCGGCAACATGACGTCGGTGAACGTGGGCGTTGGGACTCCGCAGGCGCTTGCGATTGCCCTTACCTACAACGGGAACAACAAGCTAACCAACGTCAGCTATCCGGGTGGTCTAAGCGAGACGTATTCGTACAATGCTCGCGACCAACTCTTGACGTCGACCGACTCGGCGGGAGTGACGACGACGAGTACGATCACGCGGCAAGACGGGCAGCCTGACCGCGTCTGCGTCGCCACAACTAGCAACTGCGTGAGCTACGTGTACAACAGGAACGGACTGGTAACCCAGGAGACTGGGCCCACGGGCATCGTCACGAAATACGAGTACGCGCCGTCGGTGCTGTACGGGGGGTTCATCCTGTCCAAGGAGACTGCGGCGTCGGGTTTGCCGGAGCAGACCGTGTTGGAGTACGACGCGCTCGGCGACCTCGTGAAGGTCACCCGTCCGGGGAACAAGGTCGACACGTTCGTCCACGCGCACTTGAGCAACGGCGATCACACGGTGACGACGTCGCGGGCGGGCATCACGGGGACGTCGTTTGCGCGGTTCAACGCGGAGGGCGCGCTGCTCGAGGAGCGGGACGCGCAGAATGTCACGACAAACGCGTTCTACAACGAGCTCGGTATGCCCGTCGGCGAGCAAACCGTCGGCGGTGCGAGCAGCTCGCTCACTCGGACCCCCAGCGGCCTAGTGACGGCAAAACAGAGCACGGCGCTCCTCGAAGAGTACACGCGCGATCCCGGCAAAACGTGGGTCAAAAAGTCGACGCTGACGGATACGCAAGCGGGTGCGACCTCGACCGAGGTCGTCCGCGACGGTTTGGGGCGGATCATCGAGAGCCGCGATTTGACCGTGAACGGTGCGCTGGCGGTGACGACGCAGACGTACGATGCGCTCGGCCGGCCGCTCGAAAAGCGCATGGCGCCACAGGGCGGAAACTACCTCCTTCAGCAGAACACCTACACGGCTGGAACGCCGAACGCGACGTCCGTGTGCGTGCCAGATCCGTCGTCGGCGGGGCTCACCTGCACGCCGTACACGTACGGGCCGTGCGGGTTGTTGACGGCGCGCGAGCCCAACGGCGGCTCGCAAATGACGTACGGGTACGACGCGTTTTGCAGGCCTACAACAGTGGGCGGCCTCAACAAGGATCTCACCTACACGTATGACGCGTTCTCGCGGGTGACGAAGCTCGCGGAGGGCAGCCTCCTGCAGACGACGACCTACAATGCCGACGGTACTCCGGCGACGTTTACGGATCAGGACAATAACGTGCGGACGTTTTCGTACGACGGTGCCGGCCGTACGAGCAGGGTGGCGTACACGCCGGGGGCAGGCTTTTTGGCCGCGCCGGACGACACGTTTACCTACTTCGACAATGGCCAGCTTAAGACCGCGAGCAACGCCGCGACGACCGAGTCCTTCGCCTACGATCCGGCGGGGCGCCTTGCTTCAAGCAAGCAAGGGACTCGTACCGTGACCTACGGTCGTCACGCGAGCGGCGCGGTGACCTC
Source organism: Myxococcales bacterium (assembly GCA_043764595.1). Taxonomy (GTDB): domain Bacteria; phylum Myxococcota_A; class Polyangia; order Polyangiales; family Polyangiaceae; genus JAAFHV01. The sequence goes on from JAYUKI010000693.1 coordinate 12,429, forward strand.
GATCGACTACTTTGGCCGCGGCGGAGTGGGATACGACATCGGCGACGGCAAACAAGTCAACTCCATGACGCTTTGGGGCGGACAGAAGCTTTCCTTCGGGTACGACGACACGGGACGCATAACGCGGGTTTCGCGGCCGAATGGCGTGAGCACCGCTTACACCTACGGGCCGCAGGGTTGGCTGATGGCCAACGCGAGCTTCAAACTAGGAACCGGCGGTCCCGGCGGCACGATGCAGGACGTGTTCACGCAGAGGATCAACCGCTACCTGGACGGTCGCATTGCGAGCATCGCGGACACGAAGGGGGCCTCGAGCTTCAAGTACTCGTCGCAGGGACGGGTCCTGGAAGCGACGATGCCGACGGTCGGCACGCAGAAGTTTGGATACGACGTGGGCGGAAACCTGGTGAACGTGAACGGCGTCGACACGGCGGCCTACAGCCTCAACGATCGGATTCAAGACAAGCTCGGATTCACGGCGAACCCGAGCGGCGCCCTCTTGACCGCACCGAGCTCGCTTACAGCGGAGACCTGGGACTGCCAGAACACACTTATCGGCGCAAACGGGCGCGTGACCGGGACCTGGACCGGGACCTCGGGGTACGCGGCCGGGCAATCGGGTCAGGGTCAGGCGTGCAAGGTCGGCCCGGGACGGGTAACGGTGGCCGACGCTGGCGTGCTGGACGCGACGACGTCGCTGACGCTCGACATCACGGTGAAGCTCGACACGCTGCCGACGGCGAACCGGATGGTGGTCGGCAAGTGGGGATCTGTGTCTGCGGACCAGGC
>JAYUKI010000694.1:0-1099 GCA_043764595.1 Myxococcales bacterium
GCCACCGAAGCCTCCGGAAGCTCGATTGGAGTGCTCGCCGTCGACTCGAATGCCCTCACGTTCGCCAAGGGATCCATCAAGGCCGGAGTGGGTATGAAGGGCGAAAATGGCGTGGAAGGCGAGCTTCTCACCCTCCGCCCGCAGCGAAATGCAGAGACCGGTCAAAAGGGCTGGCAGACACCGACTCCCGACCACCCCTATCATCAGAACGGCGGACTCGGCGCCGTGGGCCAATGTCTCCACTTCGACGGGCGGCTATTCAGCACGCAAATGGGCGATAACGGTGGATCGAGCGGTCTCTTCTATCGTTCCGGAACGGGCGTTCCGTTTGCGCAAATCGACGCGCCTCGCCCTCCGTCCGGAGGAATGCCTGCATCGGACGCCGTGAATGGCGCAAACGGGGCAACGGGAGTGTGGACCGCCGCGGAGTCGGGCTTCACCCCTGGCGATGGCAGCGCGGGAGTGTCGGGTACGGGTGGACGTGCGGGAGGCGGTGGTGCAGGAAGCGCACCGACTCCGACGGGCGGACTCGGTCGCTGGTGGGGCGATTCCGGCCCTGGCGGAGGCTTGGGCGGTTGCCCTGGGCTCGCAGGTACGCCTGGCAAGGGAGGCGGAGCAAGCTTGGGAGTGCTGGCGATTCGCAGCCCGGTTCGTTTGGACGGAATCACCATTGCGTCCAGCGCGGGTGGCGCTGGCGGTTCCGGAACGTTCGGAAGCGCTCCCACCCCTGGAACCGGCGGCGGGGACGACAACCCCAATCCGTTCACGTTGAACCGCACGAAGTCGAGCCCCGGCGGTCTCGGCGGAACGTCAGGAATCTCCGGCAACGGAGCCGGTGGTCCCTCGATCGCCATTGCCCACCAGGGCGGCGCGCCCATTCTCACCCAGAGCAACACGAAGGTGGGGGCAGGTGGTGCGGGAGTCGAAGCTCGGTCGCAAGGTGGCAAGACCCTTCCGGCGTCCTCCGCCGGCGAAAGCGAAGGAGTGAAGGCCCTCTGATCCTGAATTAAGCCAAAAAAGAGGGGCGAGAGGCCAAAAGGCGTCTCGCCCCGTTTTGATTTTGCCGTGCAAGAGAGGGCATCCAGGTTGACGCGCACGA
>JAYUKI010000695.1:0-13203 GCA_043764595.1 Myxococcales bacterium
GTCTTTCGGAACCGCCGTGAGGGCGCCCACCGTGACGACCATCATGAAGGGAAATCCGAGCCACACGTTGGTGGCCACGTTCGCCGAGAAGGCCGTGGAAAACTTGGAGAACCACGAGATCGGCGCCACGCCGAGCGTGCTCAAAATCGCGTTCACGGCGCCGTATTGACGATGGAACATGCCCTTCCACGCGAGCGCGGTGACGTAGGAAGGTACGGCCCACGGCAAGATGAGAAGCACGCGATAGATGGCCTTGAGGCGCAACAGCGGGCGCGACAGAAGCACGCCCAAGACGAGCCCGATGCCGAGGTGGAATGCGACGTTCACCACGGTCCACAGGATGGTCACGAGCAGAGTGAGCCAGAACGACCCATGCCCGAGGAGCGGGCCGCCACGCGCGGTGACGATCGCGACGTAGTTGGCGAGCCCGACGTACTGCGGATCGTTGCGTGTGCCCGCAAAAAACGAGGTGAGCGTGCCCGCCACGAGCGGCAACACCACCAGTACGAACACCACGACGGCGGCGTGGGTGACGTACTTGTAGGCCGGTACGGAGGCTCGAAAGCGGCCTCCGAAGCCAGGCTCCCGCGCATTCTTCACGGCCATCATGGCGAGCATGACGAGGACGAGCGAGATACCGACGAAGAGCGGTGTCGGCGATGGGCTCGGGGGTGGCGGCTTCATGGCGTCGATGAAGCGGGCGCGGGCCTCCTGGAGGGCATCGTGAGGAGAGGCGTCGCCACGAATGGCCTTCTTGATCGCCTGCTCGAGGGGCACCCACGCGGCGCGCATGGACGGTGTGGTGGGCATCGGGATACCCGTCGTGGCCGCCGCGTGGAAGGCCGAAAGATCACGGTCGTTCGCGACCTCGGGATCGTTCCACACGGCTTTGGTGGCCACGACCTGCTTGCCGACCAGCGCACGTGTCTTGGCCGACGAGAGGCTGCCGAGGTACTTCGCGAGGGCGCGCGCGTTCGGATTCTTCGCGCCGTCGGGCGACAAGAACGCGACGTCGACGGTGAGGAACGCGCGGAGCCGAGCGTCGCCCGTCTCGCGAAGCTTGGGTAAGGCGTAAACCCGGTAACCTTTGGACTTTTTGGCGTCGGCCAGGAACCATGGGCCACTCACCACGGCCTTGGCTTTGCCCGTGGCGAAGAGCTCGGTCACGAGCGCCCCGTTGGGCTCGTCCGGAATCGCCCGTCCCTTTTTCAGCTCGAGGAGAAACGCAATCGAAGCTTCGCCTTCGGCGGTGGCCGCGGCGAAGTTGCCCTCGGCGTCGACCATGCGTCCGCCGAACGCGTGAAGCAGTGGCGCATGGAAGTAGGCGCTCTCGGCTTCGTAGGCGAGGGGAAAGCTGCCTTCGGGGAGGCCGTCGCGTTTTGCGAGCGCCTCGAACGACGTGGGCTCGGTCGGCACGAGCGCTTCGTTCACGAAGAGCGCGAGCGACTTTTGGGCGAGGGGAACGCCATAGGTGGTTCCATTCACCGTGGCGGCGTCCAGCGCGGCATCGTCGTAGAGCGCTCGATCGTCGAGAGCCTCGCCGACGGGGGCAACGAGTGTATTCTGCAGGTACGAGCCGAGTCGCTCGTGGGCGTCGATGAATACGTCCGGTCCGTGTGCGTGAGGAATCGCAGACTCGAGCTTGGTGGCGTAGGCGTCGAACGGGAGCGCCAAGAGCTCCACGGTGACGTTTCGTTCCTTTTCGAACGCCGTGACGACCTGTTTCAGGGCCGTTTCTTCTTCGCCCCGGTAGGCGTGCCACAAGATGACGCGTGGCTTGTCCGCGCCGGCGCAGCCTTGCACGAAGATGGACAGCAGCATCGCGAAGAGCGCGACGAGAAGGGGTCGGACATGGCTCATTCCCAAGCGATGAGCCCGATTTCCCCCGCCGTCGTGCCCCGCGGTCACAGGGTTAGCTCGGTCTTGGCGTCGAAGAGGTGCACTCGTTCGGGCAAGGCGCGCACGGGGATCACGTCGCCTACGCGTGCACGGCGCGCGTGCTCGGGCTCGAGCCGCGCGATGACCCGCGGTCCGCTCGACGTGAACCATCCGTACGCGTACGCCTCGAAGCCGAGAGACTCGACGAGCTCGACGTGGAGCTCGCCCGAAGCGTCTTTGGCGTCGCCGGCCACGACGAGATCGTGCGGACGAATGCCTACTTTTACCGCAAGGCCGGCGCTGGGGGCGTTCTTCCGAGAGACCCCGTCGCGGACGGTGATGCCCTGGCCGATGGCCCACGTTTCGCCGCTGCGGTCTTCAATCTTGGCGTCGAAGAGGTTCATTGGAGGCGAGCCGAGGAAGGTGGCGACGAAGACGCTCTTCGGCTTCTCGTAGACTTCGAGCGGGGGACCGCTCTGCTCGACGAGCCCGCCGTTCAACACCCACAAAGTGTCCGCCAACGTCATCGCTTCGACCTGGTCGTGGGTGACGTAAAGAGACGTCGCGCCGAGCTTGTCGTGGAGCTTGCGGATGTCGACGCGAACCTCTGCGCGAAGGGCGGCGTCGAGATTGGAGAGGGGCTCGTCGAAGAGGTACACGTTGGCGCTTCGCACGATGGCTCGTCCCATGGCCACACGCTGGCGTTGCCCGCCGGAGAGCTGCTTCGGCAAGCGATCCATGAGCGTGCCGAGCCCGAGCATCGCGCTCGCTTCTTTGATGCGCGTCTCGATTTCGGCGGCGGGCGTGTTGCGGAGCTTCAAGCCGAACGCGAGGTTCTCGCGCACCGAAAGGTGCGGGTAGAGCGCGTAGCTCTGGAAGACCATGGCGATGTCGCGGTCGCGTGGAGGAAGCTTGGTGACGTCCTTGCCTTTGATGAAGAGGCTTCCCGCGTCGGCTTCTTCGAGGCCCGCCACGAGCCGCAACAGCGTGGATTTTCCACAGCCGCTCGGCCCGACGAGCACGGCGAAGCCGCCCTCTGGGATGCTTACGTCGACTCCCTTCAAGATGGCGTTTCCGGCAAAAGCCTTCTTCACTCCGCGCGCTTCACAGCGCACGGGCTTGTCGGCCGAAATCGGCAGGGGTGTCTCCATGGATGGCGCGAGCGTACCCTTGGTCGCGCGCGTGGTCTCGACCTGCTCCATTCCACTCCCACTCACGTCGAACGTTGAACTTCTTGCTCACCCACCGATGGGTTCGTGAGCCGGTCAGGCGTAACGCATTTTAGAGTGACGTTCGAGGAACTTTCGAGCCTTTTTTTCTGACGCGCGTTGACGCAGTGGGTCGGTGCATGCGGGCTCTCGGTTTCTTTCACGTCCGCGTCCATTTCCTCGAGTGGCCTTTGACACCAAAGGGCTTCGATGTCAGTCACTCCGGCGTGAGATACGCCGCCTTTTCGTTCCTCTGCGTTTCTGGGCTTTGCGGATTCGCGTTCGCCGCCTGCAGCTCGGACGCTGCGCGACCCGAGGATACCGCAGATGCATCTCCTGTGGTCTTTCCTCCGGTTACCTCGGATGGGTCGGCCACGGATGCCACCGCACCCGGCGTGGATGGCAGCACCCTGACCGATGCGGCCGTTGCCGAAGACTGCACGCGCGAGACGAGGGCAAAAACGGCTCCCGCTTCTTTGTACGATGCCTTCGTTTCGGACCTCGCCCCGATCTCGGCCGACGCGACTCGGCGAGCGCGCGTCGCGACCTTCCTGGCCGACGTACGCGCCAAGGGGGGAGGCCCGCTCGAGGATCCCGCGAGCGACCGCGTCGTTTTCTTGGTCGATGGTGCCCCGCCCGCGGGACCCTGGTCGGTGATCGGAGGATTCGTCGCGTGGGACAAAGCCCGTGCGCTCCCCATGACGAAGGTCGCGGGGACGGATCTATGGGTTGCCGACGCACGAATCCCCCGTGGAACGGCTCATGCGTACAAACTCCTGTCCGGCACCTCCGACACCGGTTTTCGCGAGGACCTCTCCGCTCGCAACGTGGTTTGGGACGGAATCGACCACAAAACCGTCGGTGAGATGAACGGTATCGTCCACGCGGACGCCATTCCCAAAGACAAACCACGGATGGTGGCTTTCCGCGGCGTGGCCTCCGCCGCAATGGGCAATGCGCGCGACGTGTTCGTGTGGTTGCCCCCCACGTACGACGGCCCATCCTGCAAGAAGCTCCCTGTCGTCGTGTTCCACGACGGAAACGAGTCTCTGACTCGGGGCGATTTCGTGGGTCCGGCCGAGACTCTCTACAAGGCAAAGCCGGAGCTTTCGTCCATTCTCGCGTTCGTCGCGCTTCCGAACCAAAACGTTCGCATGGACGAATACACGTTCGCGACCGGAGGCTCGAAGGGGTCACTCTACGCGAAGCTCGTCGCGGACGAGCTATTGCCCCAGCTCGGAAAGGACTTCCGGGTTTGTGGGAACCAGAAGGCTCGCGGGGTTTCGGGCGCCTCGCTCGGGGGGCTGATTTCGACGTTCATCGCCTTCGAAAAGCCCACGGCGTTCGGGTGGGTTGGCGCACAAAGCTCTTCGTACTTCTGGGCCGACAACGCCATGATCACGCGCGCCGCCCAAGATGCGAAGATCCCGGTGCGCTTCTATTTGGATTCGGGGTGCCCGGACGACAATTGCGTCGTCACCGATCAAATGGAAACGACGCTCAAGGGGAAAGCCTACGACGTCGTTCGGATCAAAGAACAAAATGCCGCGCACGATTGGGCCTTTTGGAATCGCCGTATGACCGGAATGCTCACCCATTTCCGTGAAGGCCAGACCGCCATCTGCGATTGACGCTCCTAATCGGCAAGATTGCCTTGACCGCGCGTGCTTTGGATTCGCGCGCGTCCAAACCGTGACCAAACCGCGACTCGACGGAGCGCCTCCCGCGCGCCGTTCGCCAGTTCAGTCGAAGAGGTCGCGGAGCTTGTCCATGAAGGACTTCTGTTGCGGCGAGAGGTCTTCGCCGCTCTCGGCCGCGAGCTCGGTCAGGAGTGCGCGTTGTCGGTCGGTGAGCGAGGTGGGCACTTCGATGGTGACCTCCACGCGCTGGTCGCCGCGGCCGATCCCCGCGCGGTAGGGAATGCCCTTGCCCTTGATCCGCAAGACCGTGCCCGGCTGGGTGCCCGCGGGAACTCGAAGCTTGCCCTTTCCGTCGAGCGTCGGGACCTCGACCTCGCCTCCAAGTGCCGCTTGCACGAACGAGATCGGCACGGCGCAGACGACGTCGTCGCCCACACGGCGGAAAAAGGGATGCTGGGCCACCAGGATGGTGATCTCGAGGTCGCCTGCGCCACGGTCTGGCCGGGGCTTGTTGCCCGCACCGCCGACGAGCTTCGTCGCTCCGTGCTCGACCCCGGGTGGAAGGGTGACCTTGAGCGTGTGTTTGTGCGTGACCAGCGCCGAGCCCTTGCAGGTCTTGCAGGGGGTAACGACGATGCGTCCCGAGCCTTTGCAGCGCGAGCACGTACGCTCGACCGCGATGGGAATCAGGCCTTGTTGGATGCGAATTCGCCCGCGGCCTTGGCACATCGAGCACGCGTCCGGCTTCGTTCCCGGTGCAGAGCCCGTCGCGTCGCAGTCCGAGCACGGGACCACGCGTTCGTACGAAAACTCCTTTTCGCAGCCGAACGCGGCCTCCTCGAAGGTCACCTCGAGGTCACGCTTGAGGTCCCCGCGATCGGCTTTGCCAACACCAAAGACGCCAAGCAAGTCGCCTAGGAAGCCGTCGATGTTGAGGTCGTTGATGTCGACTACGCCGCCGGCGAAGGGACCACTGGATGCGAACGGCGAGCCGGGGTCTTCGGCCTTGTGCCCGAGCCGGTCGTAGAGGCCGCGCCGCTGGGGGTCCGACAGAACCTGGTAAGCTTGGTTTACTTCCTTGAACCGCACGCCCGCCGAAGGATCATCGGGGTTTTTGTCCGGGTGATGCAGGGACGCGAGCTTGCGAAACGCGGACTTGATCTCTTCCGGCGTGGCACCGCGGGAGAGCCCCAACACCTCGTAGTGATCCCGCTGCGACATGACGCTCTCGCACGTAGCACACCCGTCGCCCCGATGCGCAACGAGAGCTGCTCGATGCGCGGGCGAAAAACCTATGCTAGCGAACGATCTCTTTGGTCTCGTCGTCCTCGGCGGTTGGCTCGTTCGGGGCCGCAGCCACGCCAAATCGTCCATTTCTCGGTTCGCCCATGCCGTACACGCGCCTCGCCTTCGAAGAACAAAGCACCCTCCTTCGCCGAATCGTCGAGCGGTCTCGGCCGGACGAGAAGGGGACCAAGGTCGTGGTGTTCGACCTCGACGGCACCCTCATGGACAACCGTCCGCGAACGACCGCCATTTTGCATGAGCTCGCCGCGGTGTGGCAGTCGTCCCACCCGAAAGAATCGGCGATTCTCGCGGCGTTGACCGTGGACGACCTCGAATACTTGGTGCGCGATTCCCTCCGCGCGGTTGGCTTTGCCGCCGAGCTCGTTGCCGAGGCCGAATCCTTCTGGAAGGCGCGGTTTTTTGCCGACGATCACATTCGTTTCGACGTGGCCATTCCGGGCGCGGTGGAGTTTGCCCGAGCCTGCCACGATACCGGGGCGATCCTCGCGTATTTTACGGGCCGTGACCTCCCGGCGATGAGCGTGGGAAGCTGGAAGAGCCTTCGCGATCTTGGCTTTCCAATCGGCGTGGCCGGTACCGAGCTCGTGCTCAAGCCCGAGTTCCAGATGCCCGATCTCGTATTCAAGCGCGATTTCGGCCCGCGTCTATCGCGCCTCGGGGAGGTCGTCGCGGTCTTCGACAACGAGCCCGGAAACTGCAACACCTTCCTCGAACAGCACCCCCACTCTTCGAGCGTGTTCGTCGACACTCAGCACTTCCCCGGAGCCCCCCCGCTCGACCCGCGCGTCCACGTCGTCGGTGACTTGTCGATGGGCGAATGAGCCTGCGTTCCTCCCGCGGTTCGTCCGGTCCGCGTCGCGTCGCGTACGCTCTCCTTCCCGCCGTCGCGTGTCTGGCGATGGCGCAAGCGTGCTCACGGCCCAACGGAACCGAGCGCGAAGCTCTGGACCACCCGCCGAGCCCTCAAGCGCAGATCATGCCCGCGCCACTCGCGCCCGCCCAGGCCGCGGAGAGCGCACAGGTTGCCGCGGACGCGGGCCCACCAGCCATACCCCTCCGAACCTACGACGAGCTTTCCGACACCGCCCCCGCAAAAGACCCGCCTGTCCACACGCTCGACCTCGTGTTTCGCCAGGGCGAGTTGCCAGGCTTCGCGAAGGGCCCCGACGTCAACGTTCCCAGTCTGGAAGCAGCACGAAAAAAGACCGAGCTTCGCGCCAAGCTCGAGGCTTCGGCGACGCGCATGCGCCTGGTTCTCGAAGGCGCAGGCTTCGTGCTGCCCAACGACGTCGAGCTTCGGTCGCGCGCGGATAGGCTCGGACACGTCGCCGTAGCCGGCACAAAATACCGGGCCCTTCCTCCCGGAACGATGCGTGCCTTTTTCGCCGAGCGGAGGCTCGACGTCGGCCCGCTCGACCACGCAGAGGTGCTCGCGAAAGGCGAGGGACCACGACGCCTCGGTCTTCGCACGCGTCGCATAGAGCTCGTGGCACGCTCCTCCAAGGTCACCGTCGATTTGGCCCACGTTGCGGACGTGGGCGAGGGCGGAATCTTGCTCTGCCGATTCTTGCTCGACCTCGCGAGCGCTTTGCCGCGCACGCCCCTCTGCGGGCCCGAGGAGGTCCCGCTGTTTGCCGAGTACCGGTGGAGCACCCGCGGAACCTTCGTGGTGGAGGCCGTCTCGTTCGCGCGTCGCACCGACGTTTCGTCCGCACAAATGCTCGTTCCTCCAGCGGCTTCCATGCGTGTCGACGAGCTCTTTCCCCGTGAGCGGGCCGGCCGCATGCTCGGCCCGCCCGAGCTCCGCGCCCTTCGTCATGGCGATCCGACCAGCATGTCCGAGCTCGAAGTGACGAACCCCACGACCGCACTCAGCGTCGTTTGGATCGACGGTGTTCCTGCCGCTTGGCTCGGTGCCTCGGGTCAGCTCACGCTCTTCGGGCTCGCTCCAGGCAAGTATCAGGTGGCGTGGCGCTCGACCTTCGGCGACCTCGTCGCGCCAACGGAGGTCGTTGCTGCGCCGGGACGCGTCGCTTGGGGCATCTCGCCAGACGCCGGAAAATAGCGGCCACTCCCCACTCGTGCTGAAGCGTTTGCTCCGCGGCTCAGTAGTCGTCGCGGGTGAAACGGACGTCCGCCGTACCACTCTTGATGGCGTGGCTCCGGAGGTGCTCGAACACGATCGAGACGACGTCGAATCGGGTGGTGGGCAAGAGGTATTCCTCTTCGTCGACTTCGGGCAGCGCCGCGAGCCTTGCCATGACCTCGTCTTGTTCGGCCGGGTCCATCGTGAGATGAGCGTTCCACCCTTCCTGGGCTTCGCCGGTGAGCGCCTCGCGCGCCATTCCGATCGGATTGAACGCAAGGAAAACGCGTGAAAAATGGAGCCGAAATCCAGAAGGATCGCCCTCGGCAAACCACTCGCCGTCGAGCTCGTGGCGGATCACCTCTCCGAGGTACGCTCCCGCCGAAGTAGCCAAGAGCTCGAGCGCCGCGGGCTTGGCGGCGATCTCGGCGCGTGCATCCTTCACGTATTGATCGAGCAGGCTCAAGGTGTCTTGCGTCCCGTCGAGAAGCACTCCGTACTTCGCGTGCACGTAGCGCACACATGCGCTCACCGCTTCGGCGATCGCGGCCGGGGGCGGGTTAAGCTCTTCCGGTGGGGGGAGATCCTCGCGCACGTGCTCGCCGTCGTGTGTCTCCTCGTCGTGCTCGGAAACGCCGTTTTTGCTGCCGCTTTCGTTGTCGTCGCCGTTGCTCATGCGGTCCCGCAATTCGCACACCCTCGAGGGTCACGCAAGCTGCAAGCCTCCGCACCTCCGCATCTCAAAGGCCACGTTCCGATCGAATCTGGCGAGATAAGTTCCATCCGGGGGAAAAACGCTCTACGGTCAAGGATAGCCATGCGGTTCGGTATTTTCAGCGACACCCACGCCAATCTCGAGGCACTGAGCGCCGTTCTCGAGGCCTACCGCGACGAGCGAATCGACACGTACTTTTGTCTCGGTGACACCGTCGGTTACGGCGGCTCCCCGAACGAGTGCGCAGACCTGATTCGCAACTTGGCGAAGGTCACGATCCTCGGCAACCACGACGCCGCCGTGTCGGGCCGAATGGACTACTCGTATTACTACGAGGCCGCGCGCCACGCTCTGGACGTCCATGCAGCCATGGTCTCGTCGGAGAATATGGCGTGGCTCAAGGGGCTACCGTATCAGCACAAAGTCGAGGAATCCGACGTCCTCCTGTGCCACGGCTCGCCAGTGCGCTTGGAAGAGTTCGAGTACATCTTCGCGCCCGAGCAGGCACGCGAATGCCTTCCCATTTGGGAAAAGCTCGGCCACATCACCCTCATCGGCCACTCGCACTTGTGCAAGGTGTTCGCGCTCACCAGGAACTCGGTCGAAGAGCTCCCCAGCGCCGATTTCGAGCTCGAGGCCGACAAGAAGTACATCGTGTCGGTTGGCAGTGTGGGCCAGCCGCGCGACTTCGACAACCGCGCCAGCTTCACCGTCTACGACACGGAAAAGAAGCGCTTTGAGTTCAAGCGCATCGAGTACGACATCGAGCTCTCGGCCGACAAGGTCCTGCGAGCCCGCCTCGAGCGGAACTTCGCACACCGCCTCTTCATCGGCGTCTGATTCGGCCACGAAATAAAGCCGCATTCTCGACGAGAAGGACGACGACGATTCTTTCGCCGCCTATTTCGGGAGCGGGCCTGCGTCTCGCGACAACCACGGGGAGCGCTCCGGGCTCGTCAGACCTGAGTCTCGTTCCGGGGGAATGGCCAAGAGCGGGCTGGGGAGTGTGGCCGGGACGAGGGTCACGACATCGCGCACGAAGGTCGTAAGCTCGAGCTTCACGGCGATTCGCCCTTGATCGAAGTCTCCCGTGAACGAGAAGGTGATCTCGGAGCCGCGGGTATCGTCGAGCTTGCCGAACGTGGCCACACCCTTGAATCGCTCGCCGGGATACACGCGCGTGCGTGCTCCGGGGAGGTCGAGCTCGGCCCGCTCGACGCGCGCTTCTTTGCCCCCTTTGCCGAACGAGACGAGCAAGGCGAGCCTCGCGCTTCGTGTGGGGGAAGCCGCCACGAAGGTCGGAGAAGAATCGCTGACCGACCCGATTTCCATTCCGAGCCGGGTCCGATCGAAGATCTCACGGCGGGCGTATCCAGGGAAAATCACGACTCCCTGGGCAATTTCGGCGGTGACGTCGAGTCCCGGGTCTGCACCGGCGTCGCCTCGCGGCTTCGGCTTGGTATCCCCTGCATCGGCGTCCGTTTCGTGTGGGTCGAAGGTGACGCGAAGCGTGGCCTTTGGCGCGACCAATGCGGGAAGCGAAACCTTGGCTTCGGGCAAGAGGGCACGAAGCCTGGCGAGCTCCCGCAGGCAGGAACGCTTGCCCATGCCTGGGCGCTGCACGTCGTCCGGCAGCCAATCGCAGCGTTTTTCATCGCGCATGACGAGCGCTTCGCAGTGGATGCGTGGGATCTTGGTTTCGCCTTGGCAAAGGCGCGCGTCCCCCGAGGCTGCGGCGAGGCACGTTGGGCTTCGTCCACGAACCACGGAGGATTCGCGGACGCGCGGGCACGACTCGGCATCGCCGCGAGCGACCGACACGAGGGTCTCGCAGCGCGCCCGCAATGCGCTCGACACGATGGGCTCGCACGCGCGCACGTCGCGGTCTTTGGTGGCCTGGAGCACGCGGCATCCGTCGTAAAAGAGAGTGTCATAGCCGATCGCGCGAATCGCGTCGCCGACGAGCGGGTCCACCTTCGCGCGCTCGATCACGCAGGCCTCGAGGGTGGAAAAATGCTCGGCCTCTTCGCGAAGGTTTCCTGCAGGAGCGATCGGATCCGAAGGATCAGGGGCGAGGGCGCTCGCATCGAGCCCGAACGTGCGCGCCAGCTCTCCGGCGGACGCCCCTCCCGCGTCGGGCGATGGGCTCGACTTGTCACAGCCAAGCGCTCCGCAAGCGATCACCATCCCCAGAGCACCGAGAGCCGTGCGCATTTCGCCTTTGGTCGTAGCTTCCCGAGCCCCTGCACACAAGGTGCGATTCTTCCTTGACTCCTGACGCTTCGGCGCTAGTAACGCCTTCATGAGTTACGCAATTCGGTTCGCCTCGATCCTCGCGGTTTCTCTCGGAGCGTCGTTCCTTGTCGGCTGCAGCGCGGCAGCGGACGTCGAAGTGGGCGAGTCCGTCCAGGCCGCCACGTCCGAGGCCACGGTCGTCTTCCACGGCAACTGGACCACCGAAGTGCGCGGGTCGCTCGAGCGCGGCAAGCGCCTGCGCATTCTGTATTCGGCGGACCGTGCGAAGTGCACCGCCACGGCCTATGGCAATCCCGCATGGTCGGTGATGGCCTACTACCGCTGGAACGGCGGTGAGGTTCGTTCGGTGCAGGTCGCCGGCTACCGTTCGGACCCCACGGCTCCGGAGCCCGGCATCGCCCTCGATCAGTCCGGCCAGCTCGAGATGTGGTTTCAGAACACGGATCGCTACGGCTGCAACGCCTACGACTCGGCCTTCGGCAAAAACTACAAGTTCGCGATCGCCGAAAACGCGAGTGCCCCGGGTTGGATGGGGAATGCAAGCTTCGCCATCGAGCGACAGACCTGCAACGCGGGCGTGTGCCCCGGTTCGTGGCGCTCCCTCGAAGGTGGCTTCCTCTACGAGACGTGGGCTCGCCAGCGGGCTGCCGTTCGTCGTGCAGGCTTCGAGGTGTGGAAGTCCGGAGTGACGGACTTCGACAACGCGAACCTTTGGCAGCAGCTCGATGTCCAGATTCACCGCCGCTACGCCGGCGAGACCACCTTCACGACGGAGTACGTGGGCTTCGACGGACGCTGGGGCAACAACGCTCACTACGGCCTCGACCTCCGCGCGCTCGATCCCTTCGAGTATCCCCGGGGAGCGAGCATCCAGACCGCGGCCGATTGCCCGAAGTTCACCCTTCGCCGCGATGCCACCGGGAACTATGTCGAGACCGACCTGGAGTTTTACTTCACGGTGAACGGCGCCGAGCTGCGGCCCGCCGCTGGTGGAAACTTCCGCGGTACCTACCAGGACTACCTCGGCAACTTCGCCATCTGCACGAAGTAGGGGCTCCGTTTCTTCCGCCGAGCCGAGTCGCGATGCCGCAGGGCTTCGACTCGGCTCGACGTGTTTTGTGGTTCAGCTTGTCGATCGGCGGTCGAAGGGCAAGACTCTCGGCATGAACGCAAAAGAGCCAGAACCGACTGGCTTGTCGACGCCGAGCCCTCTCCGGTTCTGGCACTTGGTCGCTGTCGCGAGCACGCTGTCGATTTCGGTTGGTTGCTCGGGAACGAGCGAAACGCCCCTCGTGGACCCCGACGTAAGCGCCGCCGAAAAGAACGCCGACGGCGTAGTGTACCCGACCGATCACATCGGCACCCGAGCGCGCACGAAGGCGCGGGCCGGCGATCGCATCGCGAACTTTTCCTTCCAAGGCTACGTGGACGGAAGTCCGAAGGGAGAGCTAAAGACCGTTTCGCTCGCCGACTTCTACGATCCCGAAGCCAAGAGCCACCGCGTGCTCCAGATTCAGGGAGTCGCCGGCTGGTGCTCGATCTGCGCCAGCGAAGCACGCCAGACCATGGCGGTCCAAGCCGCACTCCGCACCGAAGGCGCCGTGGTCATCCAGATTCTCTTCCAGGGAAAATCGCGGAGCGTCGGCCCTTCGTTGCTCGATCTCGAGGTGTGGTGTGGCACCTACGAAACCGCCCACCCCGTCCTATTCGACACCAACGCCAAGCGCCTGGGAGTCTTCGGAATCGACGGCTTCCCCTGGAACGCCCTCATCGACACGAGAACCATGGAAATCCTGGATCAAGGCACGGGAGCCCCAGCCGACATAGGAGCCTACATCCGCGAAGGCCTCCGCCTAGCCAAAGGCCCCGCCGCCACCTGGTAACCCAAGGCGAAGGACCAAGCCGCCCAAAGACCTGATCCCAAGCCGCCCAAGAGGTCCTGAGCCCGTAAGGCGAAGGACCAAGCCGCCCAAAGACCTGACCCCAAGCCGCCCAAGAGGTCCTGAGCCCGTGAAGGACCAAGAGAGAAGGCTGAGCGATTTCGGGCGAGACCGAGGTCCAGCAAGGAGGGACGCGCGGAGCGTACTCCTGTACTCCTGTACGCGAGCACGC
>JAYUKI010000696.1:0-13182 GCA_043764595.1 Myxococcales bacterium
GGAACGAGGAGCAAGACGGCGATGGTGAGCCCGAAGCCGAGCACCGCGCCGAAGTTTGCACTGATGAAGTCGAGGCGCTCGCGGATGCCCATTTTGCGAAGCGAAAACGGATAGTCGAGAAAGTCCCACGCGACGAGCAAGGCCACGACGCAGAGCTTCAGCGGAACCGCCACGAGGGCGATGGGCGGGAAGACGAAGCTCATTCCCGCCAGCATGACGAGGAGCGGAATGCCCACGAAGAGGCCGAGGAAGGTGACCTTGAGCGAGTCGAAGAGCGCGGGGAAAAAGGCCGGGCCTTCGCGCGAGGGACCCCCGAGCTCTCGCTCCTGACGCTGCGACAACGCCTCGAGGGCGAATCCCGAGAGGGGCTGCGCGAGCGCCGTGGCCAGGACGAACGACAGCATCACCGAAGCGAGCCACATGAGAATGCGAAGGACCCATACCGCCGCCGCGTGAACGCCTTCCTTTTGCTCCAGCGCGTGCGTGACGGCGTTCGTTCCGAGGATGCCGAGCGAACCGAGCGTCGCTAGCAAAAACCCACACACGATGACCGGAACGATGGCGTAGCCCCACAGCCCAGGCCGGGTCACGAGAAAGCCCAAGCTCCGGAATACGCTGGAGATTCCCATAGGGAGGGAGAGCGCGCGGGGCGGCGTGGGTGCGGTCGTGGTCGCTGTGGCGGACATGGCCAAGGGACCGTAGCCATGCACGGGCCGTTCTTCCAGCCCGTAGAATTCGCGCCGGTGCGGGTGAGGCCCCGTCGAATCGTCGCAGGCGCCCGAGCCGTCCTCGTTCCGGTATGCTCGGTCGATGCGATCCTCGTCCCTCGCCTTCGCACTCTTCGCCTTGCCGCTCGTCGGTTCGCTCGGATGCGGAAAACCCGATCTCGCCCGTGTGGACGGAGCACGCCTCTCGCCGCGCGCAGACGGGGGTGCGGAGCTCGTGGTCGAGGGCTGGCCCCAACTTTGGCTCTCGAAGGAAGAAGTCGCGGGCCGTGCCACCGTGGAGCTTTCGTATACGCGCGGAGCGGACGCCGTCGCGTTTCGCACGGTCGACGGCAAGTGGGCAAACGTCGTGTGGCTCGGCAACGGAACACGCCGCGGCCCGGTGACCGCGGCACCGCTCGACTATCCGACGTGCCTCGGGACGATGATCGCGACCGAAAGGGACGCTCCGGCCATCGTGGATCAAGTTCGCGCGTCCAAGGGAAAAACGGGCGTCGCCATGGTCCTTGGGAAGGCCGCCGGTCTCGAAGGCCCGACCTGGGAAACGCGGGTCAAGACGCTCACGGACGACGAACGCACCGAGCTCTCGAAGGTGCTCGAGGCGGCCGTCCTCTCGGCGAGCGAACCCGCGTTGGTGGTATCGCGCGCCGTGGCGATCGTGGACGTGGCCTCGCTCCCGGACGCGAAGCTCATCGACCGCATCTCTCCCATCGTCACGGCCAAAGAGCCCGAAGGAAGCCTGGGGGCGAGCGTCCTCTTGCGCGTGCTCGCGCGAAAGAAGGCTGACGTGGGCAAGCTTGCATGCAAAGGTCTCGGCAGCCGCGGGTGGAAGCTCGACGAGCCCGATCCCGAGCGGCGACTCTTGCTCGACGCGATGCTGATGGCCATTGCCAACTTGGAAGTCGACTGCGCGGCCGTCTCCACTCTGGTCTCCGAAGAACCCTGCGCTTCCACGCTTCGTTGCGGACCCAAGGGCCCCGTCCTTCCGAACGAAACAAGCGACCAGACCGAACCGCTCTGCGCCGGCGAGGCGATGAAAAAGGCACTCGACACGGAGCTTTCACGCGCAACGAAGGATGTCGTGGCCGATCCTCACCTTGGACGCACGTCGTTCTACGCGTTCGCCGCGCACACGCTCGGCAAGCGTCCCGCACTGAAAGACCTCGAAAAACACCACGCACGAAGGCTCTATGCGATAACGCAGCCCAAAGCTCCCGAGTGCGACACCCTCGCCGAGACCGGCAAGCCATGCCACGCGCAAGAGGCGGTGCTGCGCGACTACGCTTGCCGCAGCGAAGGGGACACCGTGACCTTCGGCACGCTCAAGCTCCGGGTTTCGGACGAGAAGAAGACGATTTCGGACGTCGTGACGGCGGCGCCTCCGTGAGACTGACCGAGGGCTTCTTTCGCGAGAGCCGAGGTTTCGACGCACTCTCCTTCGGAGCGGTCGACGGTGCCACGGGAGGTCGTTCCGCGGATACGATTGTCCCGACTTTCCGGGCCTCTTTGTGCACTTCGAGCTCTTCGAGGCTCTTCGGCCATTCTTTCCCGAGAAGGCGTGACAGGGCACGATCCGCCAAGAGCTTTCCCTCGGTTTGGCACTCGGGGCAATAGTTGGCTTCGTTGTTCGCGTAGCGGATGCGCTGCACTTTGGTGCCGCACACGGGACACGCCTCGCCATACTTGCCGTGCACGGCCATCTCGGGGCGGAAAGCCGTGACGGTCTCGGGAAAGGCGTCCCCGGTGTCTTTGGCCAAGCGCTCGGTCCATTCCCGGAGCGAGTCGCGCATGGCATGAAAAAGACGCTCGATTTCGACCTCTACGAGGCGCGAAACGACCTTTATGGGGGAGAGCTTCGCCCGGTGCAGGAGCTCGTCGGAATAGGCATTTCCGATTCCGGAAACGTGCCGAGGGTCGGTCAGCGCTCGCTTCAACGTGTGATTTCCCTCGAGGAGCCGCGCGCGGAACTCTGCAAGATCGATCTCCAAAGGCTCGAGGCCACCCGGATCCATGGCGCGAAGGGCAGCGCGGCCTTCGATCACGTGGATGCTCGCGCGCTTGTGGGTGCTCGCCTCGGTGAGAAGCACCGTGTGGGAGGGGAAGTCGATGGCCGCGAGCCCTAGCTTTCCGGGCGGCTTGGTGCCTGGATCGCGGAGGCGAAAGCGCCCCGAAATCATCAGGTGAACGACGAGGAAAAGCTCGCCTTCAAACGCAAAAACGATGCGCTTTCCGAGGCGCTCGACCCCCGTGAGCGTCTTCCCGACGAGGACGTCCGGCTTCGGCGCATACGTCCGAAGCACGAACGGGCTCGCGAATCGAATGCCTGCGAGCTTCTGGCCGACGAAGCGGCGCTCGAGGTGCGAACGGTAAAGCTCGACGTCGGGAAGCTCGGGCATGGGACGGAGAGTCTACACGACTCCCCGCGGTCGGGGTCGCTGTCGCTACAGTGCCGACTCGCCGAGGAGGAGCGACGATCCTTGAAAGCCCCCGACGGGGGACAACGCGAGGTGCCGCCAAACCGGAAGCCGACGGGATTCGCCTAGAGCCCCTGGACTGCCCCGCGGTCGGCACCGCCGGCTCGCGCTACGCCATAGAAGTCGGTGGCGGGTGCGCGGCTTCCGACCGACGTGCGACGCGCGGGCGATCCGACCCGAGGCTCGGGAGGAACCGAGTTGTCGAGGGTCGGATCGGCCTTGATGTAGTCGGCGCCGTCGGCAGCAATGCCGCTGTAGTTGTTGGCATTCCCGAAGAGAAGGTTGTTCTCGTGGGTGAGCTGTGGAATCGGACCGGCCAGATTGAGCGCGAACGTCTTCTGATTGACGAAAATGTTGTTCGAGTACGTCAACACCGGAGGATAGCTGCCCCCGAGCTGCGTGATGGCGTCGCCGTTGTTCGAGAACGTGCAGTTGACGAGGCTCACTTCGGACGGGCCGTAGTTGTTGTAGATGTAGACTCCACGCGTCGAATCGTGAAAGTACGAGTTCGTCACGGTCACTTTGGGCGCCGAGGTGCTCTGCGGGTAGACGTAGAGGCCATAACTGGCGGGGCTCGCTGCCGTTCCACCGAGGTTGGCGCCATCGATGCGCACCTCTTGGGGTCCGCTCGGCGTTACGTACACGATTCCAGCCGTGCCGATGGCTTCGACCTTGCTCCGGCCATTGGCCGTGAGCTGGCCGCCGATGCCGCGGATCGTGACCGTATCGAAGCCGGTGCCGATGGTGAGGGTGCTCACCTTGGTGTCCGAGGAATTCGCGCCAATGATGGTCAGGTTCTTTCCGGGCGTTCCGGAAATGCTCACCGACTCGCTGTAGGTCTCGGCCTTGAGGCAGATGGTTCCGCCCATGGGCGAGAGGGCGCTGACGGCATTCGCCAGGGTGGCATAGTCCCCCGGGACTTGGGTTCCGACGCAGCCGAAGGCACAACGGCCGGAAGTGCAGGTCTGATCGGCGCGGCAGAACGTTCCGCCGCAGGCCACGCGCGACGTCGCAATGGGACCACCGTCGGGGAGGACGAGTGGAGCTCCGTCCGGAGCCGTGGCGCCCCCGTCTTTCAGGGGAAGCGGTGCGCCATCGGGCAAGGTCGCCGGGGCGCCGTCCGGCAGCGTCGCCGGTGCGCCGTCCGGCAGCGTGTCGTCCGTAAAGCCGGGTCGCTCGGCCGGCGCCGTGGCGCAAGCAACGAACAGCCCCGATGCGACCGCGAGGCCCGCGAGGAAGAAGGGGGTCTTTTTTAGCCGAGGAAGTCCCATGGCCGCACGTACGGCGACCGTGCCCTAGACCTTCCCTGCCGCGCACTGCATGACATCCGTGTCTCGGAACCGAGGCCCAAGTCCGACGAAACAGGACCTGGAGCCAGGTCTATTCCCGCGAATTTGCCGAGGACTCCCGTCGGCCTTCGAGTGGCACGTTCGGTGCTGAGGAAGAGTCGTCTCGCAGTGATTCGGTGGCCTGCTCGCCGTTCGTGATCGCGCCATCGGCACCGTCGGACGTGTTCTCCGCAGCGACCGCTTCCTTCCTTCCTTCGCTCCTACCTTCCTTCGCTCCTTCGCTCCTACCTTCCTTCGCTCCTACCTCTTCGCTTCGGTTTCGCCCTTTGCTTCCCGTTCTTGCCTTTCCTTCTATTTCTTAGCGTTTTTCTCGTTCGCCAAACAGCCTGCCTCCTGCGGTCGAGAGCCGCAAGATGCGGGCTGTTTCGCGTTGGCTTGCGAGCGTCGCTCAGTCGACACCGAACGTCACGTCGAACGCACCGGACGGAGCTAGGGACCCGGGTCCGCCAGGACGGGTCACCGAGCTCGAGGCGTCGAGCATTCCGACCAGCGATGCGTACGGCAGGTCATTCGAAGTTCGAAGCACGAGGGGATCGACACGACGATCGCCTGCTGCCTTGTGGAGACCGAACGTTTTCCACTCTTCGCCGAGGGCCTTCGCGAGCTCGGGATAGCTCACTTGGCGAATCTTTCCGTCGGTTCGGGTGACGGCGCTTTTCTCGACCTCGGTCGTGTGGAGCACGTCGTTCCCTTGTTTCCACGTGAGCACGAACTTGTCTTCGCGACGGGCATCCACCACGAGCTTCCGTGACTTCTCACCTTCGCCGCAGCCGGCGCTCGGCCCAGGAACCTGCGCCGACGCGTCCATGCGGCCCATCGTGGTGAGGCACTGCGTGAGCAGCAAAAAGGCAATCGTGACGACCAAGAGGTCAATCATCGGAATGAGGTTTATTTCCGAGTCGACACCTCGCCGCTTGCCCTTCGTCTCGGTTCCAATCATTCCCATGACGTGACCTCCGTGCGCGCGGCGCTCACGATGAGCCACTTGCGCGCACGGCTAGGGAGGCCATGTCTCGCTCGAAGTTCCCAAAAACCTCGTGTTTTCGCGGCACTGCAAACTTACGCCGGAGACGTACGCCGGGATTCCGCACGCCGGGATCGCGTTCGAACGACCGGCACAACGTAGGGCAGGCTCAATCAGGGTCAGCCAAGACCCATTCGCGTGAGGAGCGCCGAGACGTTCGGTTCGCGTCCCAAGAAGTCGCGGTAGAGAGCCTCGGGCGGGGCCTCGTCGCCTCGGGCCAGGATGGTTTCGCGGAAGGCTTGCCCAACTTCGGCCGAGAGCACTCCGGCGGCTTTGAAGCGCGAGAAGGCATCCGCGTCGAGTACCTCGGCCCATTGGTACGAGTAGTAGCCAGCGGCATAGCCGTAGGGGCTGCCGAAGAGGTGCGAGAACGAGGCGATCATTGCGTAGTCTTCGGGGAGCTTCGCTGGCGAAAACGGCTGGAACACGTCGCGGGCGAAGGCGAGAAGCGCCTCGGGCGTGGATCCGCAGGCCTCGCGGTGCATGCGAAGATCCACCGTGGAGAAGCCGAGCTGACGGGTGAGCATGTTGGCGGCGCGGAAGGTGCGGGCGGCCCTCATTCGCCCGAGGACGTCTTCGGGGATGCCCGCGCCCGTTTCGACATGTTTGGCGAAGAGATCGAGGCCCTCCTTTTCCCACGCGAAGTTCTCCGTGATCATCGAAGGGAGCTCGACGAAGTCGGCCAGTACACGGGTCCCCGCGAGCCCTCGCTCGCGCACGGTGGAGAGCACTTGGTGCATGAGGTGACCGAACTCGTGAAACAGCGTCTGCACTTCGCGGTGCGTGAGGAGCGCGGTCTTGGCGCCCGCGCGCGGCGGAGTCATGTTCCCGACGACCACCGCGACGTTCTCGCGGGCGTGGGCCGTTCCGGGCAAACGATCGAGCATTCCCCCCATCCACGCGCCGTCCCGCTTGTCCTCGCGGGGAAATAGGTCCATGTAAAATGCACCGATACGCGTACCGTCGCGATCGCGCACGACGTAGGGCAGGACGTCCGCGTTCCAGAGCCGCGGGCCACCTCCGGGCTCGTTTTCCGTCCAGGGCTCGACGCGAACGCCATAGAGCTTTTCGGCAATCGCAAAGAGTCCCTCGGACACGCGGTCGAGAGGGAAATAGGGCCTCAAGGCTTCGTCGTCGAAGTCGTATTTCTTTTGGCGGAGCTTCTCGGCATAAAAGGCAATGTCCCATGGGGCGAGCGGGAGCTTGTCTTTGCCGGCGGTCTCGGCGACGAACGCGTCGAGCTCGAGGTTCTCTTTCGCGAGCGCCGGGGCAAGCTTCTCTCGGAGATCGTCGACGAACGCCATGGCCTTGGCTCCGGTCTTCGCCATCCGATCCGAGAGCACGAGCTCGGCGAAATCGGGAAAGCCGAGCAGCGTGGCCTTCTCCTTTCGCAGGTCGAGGATGTCCTTCGCGAGGGAGAGGTTTTCCGGGGCCCGCGTCACGTTGGCCCGATAGAGCTTTTCACGGAGCTCGCGGTTCTCTCCGTAGGTGAGAATGGGAACGTAGACCGGCGCGTGGAGCGTAATCACGTACCCCTGAAGGTTGCGCTGCTTCGCGGCTTCGGCCGTGGCGGCGACGACTCCCTCCGGGACACCCGCGAGGTCTTGGGCATTCTCGGTGTGGACGAAGAATGCGTTGGTCGCGTCGACTACTTTTTGGGAATAGAGGAGGGTCTTCTGGGAGAGCTCGACGTCGATCTGAGAGAGGCGCTTTTTGCCTTCCGAGTCGAGCTTCACGCCATTTCGAACGAAGTCGATCAACGTCTTTTCCAGAAGACGCTTCCGACCGCCCTCGAGCGCTTTCGCTTCGGGCGTGGCGGCGTACGCCTCGAGTGCCGCATAGAGAGGCTCGGACAAGATGATTCCGCTGTAGAACACGCTCGCGTCTTCTTGGACCGCGGCGTACGCGTCGCGGAGCTCGGGAGTCGTCGCCGTAGACTCGAGATGACCGGCAAGGCCCAAGGCGTAATCGAGACCGCACGTCGCGACGTCCAGAGCACCCATGGTCGTGTCGTACGTGAGACGCCCCTCGGCGTGCGCGGCCACGATGGCATCCAGCGCGGTCTGCGACGACTTCACGAGGGTGGCCACGGCCGGCCCGACGTGCTCGGGACGGACGGCATCGAACGGAAGGTTGGTCGTGATTTCGAGGAGCGGATTGCCTTCGGACATGCCCCGAGGGTACCCGCAAGACGGCCCTCCGCGCCACGAATCGCGGCCTCGCCGGCTCCTTGGCCGCCTCGCCCGGGCCAACGGCCATGAGTCAGGGGAGAAGCTTGGCCAGCCCGCGGCTCACAAAGAGAAATCCGGCCAACTTGTAGAGCAGACGGGCTCCGACGTTCGCATCCCACTCGTCGCCATTTCCGCTAGGCGCGACCTCGTTCAAGTCGAAGCCGAGAATGTGGCGTCCCGAACGCACGACCTCCGACAAGATGTAGACGGCCTCGGACAAGTCGAGGCCTCCCGGAACCGGCGTGCCCGTGCTCGGACAGAAGCGAGGATCCAGACCGTCGATGTCGAACGAGATCCATACGCGTCCGGGGAGCTTCGCGACGATGCCGTCCGTGATGCTCGCGAACGACTCGCCGCGCATCTTGCGCCGGGCGAGGTCACGGTCGAAGAAGGTGGTCACGCGGTCGCCTTGCTGCTGGCAAAAGGCCACTTCTTCTTCGCAGACGTCGCGAATGCCCACTTGCACGAGGGACGTCACTTCGGGCACTTCGGAAAGCACGTTCCGCATGATCGACGCGTGCGAATACTGGAATCCTTCGTACGCGTCCCGCGTGTCCGAGTGGGCATCGAAGTGGAGGACTCCGAAGGCCTTTTCCCTGGTGGCGACGGCCTTCAAGGCCCCTAGAGGAATGGCGTGGTCCCCGCCCACCAGGCCGAGAAGCTTGCCCTCTTCGAGCACCCGAAGCGAGCTCTGGTAGACAGCCTTGTTCACGAGGCCCGAGAGCTCGTTCACGCGGGCGAGCGCTCGAACGAGCTCCGGATCGCCGTCAAGTTCGCCCCCCTTTTCGATGATCTTCTGCGCGAGCGCTTTGCCCTCGTCGTTCCATTCCTGGACTCCCGCGGGGGCGTCCAAAAAGAAGATGCCGGGCTCGTAGGGCTTTTCGACGTCGAGATCGAAGAGGTCCACCTGTTTGCTCGCCTCGAAGATGGCCTCGGGCCCTTCGGAGGTGCCGCCGCCGTACGAGGTCGTGGCTTCCCACGGCACGGGCAAGAGCAGGAGCTTGGCTTCGGCTGCCGTGTGGGGGAGCCCGAAGATTCCCGAGCTGAGAGAGGCCGGCGCGTTCGGATCAAAAGGCATGGGTTCACCCTCGCAAGCCAAAGCCCTCCGAACAAGGACCAATCGGCCATTTTTCGCCGGGCTTCGGCCTCCGAAACCCGAACGGTCGGGGGACGCGGCCGAGCGGTCTCGGACGGCCGGTGGCGTGCGAGCCGATTTCCCCGCCAAAGTGCATCCTTCTTTCATGGCCACGTTCCTTCGAAAGCTCGCCGTCGCCGTCGTCCTTGGCGGCCTCGCCACGTTCACGGTCCCGCATCGCATCGCCGGGTGGGAGGCAGACCTCTGGTACGAAGGGGATCGCGCACTCGAAGAAAAGCTCGCGCGCGGCCTTCGTGAAACGACCAAGGACGAGCTCGTGAACCAACCCTTCCGAACCGGCTCGGACCACTTCGACAGCGAGTGGCTCTTCGGAACCTACATGATGGCCGGAATGGGCTTTGGTCAGCTGGCCCTCGCCCACCCCGAGCGCGAGCCCGAGCTCTTGCGCGACATGGACCGCTGCATCGAGGGAATGCTCAAAGAGAAGTCGCGCCACTACGACACGTCTACATGGGGCGAAGATGCCCTCGTGAATCTGGACGGCAGCCACGGGCACGTGGCCTTTCTCGGGTACATGAACCTCGTCCTCGGGCTGCGTCGCGTGCTCGAGCCCAAAAATCCCTATGCCGCATTGAACGACCGAATCAGCGCAGCGCTCGATAGGCGATTTTCGGCGACGACGGGCTTCGTCGAGACGTTTCCAGGCCAAACGTTCCCCGTCGACAACGCGAGCGCCATTGGCTCTTTGGGGCTCCACCAGCGGGCCACCGGAAAAGACCACGGCAAGGTCATCCGGGCGTTTCGGGAGCGCGTGAATGGCCTCGTGCGCCAGGACGACGGGCTTCTCGTCCAGATCACCCAGACGAACGGGCAGGCGCGCGACGTGGGCCGCGGCTCGGGCACGTTCTTGGCGTCGTACTTCTTGTCGTTCGCGGACCCGACGCTCGCGCGGTCGCTCTACGAATCGGGCAAGAATGCACTCTACACGGAGCACGCGGGCTTCGGCGCGATGCGCGAGCACGCCGTCGCGCACCCAGGCAAGGGCGACATCGACTCGGGCCCGGTGGTCTTGGGCCTCGGAGTCTCTGCGAGCGGATTTGCCATTGGTCCCAGCCGAGCGTTCCAAGATCGTGAGACGTTCCGGGGTCTCTACGCCCTCCTCCACTTGTTCGGCGTTCCGGTCGATTCGAACGGCGCTCGCACCTATGCCACGGGGGGTCCCATCGGCGACGCCATCGTGCTCGCCATGCTCACGGCGCGCAGCCCCGAGAGCCTCGCCCCACCCATATCCACCACTGCCTCGACGTCGGTCGAAGGCCTTCGAGAAACGGCACTATTGCTCGAGAATGGAGGTTTTCGATGAAAAGCGGTCGTCGCGTCGAGCTCGGCTCGGTGCTCGGGCTCGTAACTCTCTATGTGGGAATGGCCCATCTGGCCGCTTCGGAGAAAATGGCCAATGCCCTCTTGGCCGCTGGCGACCACGTCAGCGTAGGGCTCTTGCTCTACGTGGTGGCGCTCGTGGTCCTTCGCTTCATCGTGGTCGTCATCGTTCCGGGCGTGGTGACCGCAAGGCTCGGGCTCTTGGCCTGGGAGTGGGCGCGCGAAGTCGGGGCACGCCGCACGAAGGCGCGCGAGGCGCCAGGATGATGGGATGCACGGACGCTCACGCACTTTGCCGTCCGCACGGGCAAATCGCTTTCCCGGGGTTCAGGATTCCCTTCGGATCGAACACGGCCTTTGCGCCGCGCATGAGAACCTGCTCGCTGGCCCCCACCATCTTTGTCATCTAGCGCTGTTCGAACGAGCCGATCCCATGCTCTCCGGCAATGGTGACCTGCGCTCGTTTGATGCGCCTCCGCGCTCCCCCGAGCGCCATGGCTGCCTCGAGGATTTCGTCGAACGCACGCGCTGCGGGGACTTCCCCGGAGGAGCACGCGAACGCGCTCAGGTTCGATCTCGGAATGTTCTCGAGGCCGATGACGTCGTCCGAGGTGCCCGACGCTCCAAATGGACGAGCGTTGGCACACGCCGCACGTCCCTTGTTTTCGCTTGCGACGCGCTCGCGAACACTTTGCGCTCCAGGATCCGTCTCGTCGGTTCGGCGTACCGCTTCCCACCCTTGGGAGTATAACCGCCCCGAATGAAACGGCTCCTCGCGGCGCTCTTCGGTCTCGTTTGCGCGCTGGGCGTCGCGTATGGCATCTACCGCTACGTGAGCTCGCCCGGGGCTCCCGAGATCGAATACAAGACCGCGCCCGTCGAACGAAAGAAGCTCGTCGCTCAGGTGACGGCAAGTGGGACGCTGTCCGCGCGCGTCACGGTGCAGGTGGGAAGCCAGGTCTCCGGTCGGCTCCAGGAGATCATGGTCGACTGGAACTCGCCCGTGAAAAAGGGACAGCTCATCGCGCGCATCGATCCGCAGCTCTTTCAAGCTGCGCTCGAACAAGCGAATGCCAACTTCATGTCGGCCAAAGCCCAAGTCACCCGGGCGGAAGTGCAGCTGGTCGAAGCGGACCGGATCTACGCGCGCAGCAAGGCACTTGCGGCACAGTCGCTCGCGGCCCAAACCGAGGTGGACGCCGCCGAGACCGCCGCAAAGGTCGCCAAGACGCAGATCGACGTTTCGAAGGCTGCCGTCGCGCAAACTGTCGCGGCGCTGAACCTCGCGCAGGTCAATCTCTCCTATACGAAGATCGTCTCTCCGATCGACGGCATCGTGATCTCGCGCAACGTGGACGTGGGCCAAACCGTGGCCGCTTCCCTCTCCGCACCAGTGCTTTTCACGATTGCCGAAGATCTTCGCAAGATGCAGCTCGACACCTTCGTGGCCGAAGGCGACGTGGGCCGCATGGAGCCGGGCATGCGGGCGCAGTTCACCGTGGACGCTTACCCGGGCAGCAAGTTCTCCGGCGAAATTGCCATGATTCGCTTTGCTCCGCAGACCGTGCAGAACGTCGTCACGTACGACGCCGTGCTCGCCGTGGACAACTCGGACTTGCGCCTTCGGCCCGGCATGACGGCGAACATTTCGATCGTCTACCAGGAACGTGACGACGCCCTCGTGGTGCCGAATGCGGCGTTGCGCTTCAAGCCCGCCCGCGAGCCGGACGCAGGCGCTTCGGATGCTTCCATGCCCTCGCCTTGGGCCTCGGCCTACGGGCCCGAAGGCGATGGCGGCGAAGGCCGCAGGCGGCGCCACGGAGACGTTGGTGTCGCTGCGGACGGAGGCGACTCCGGGTGGCATTCCGGACGTGGTGGACGCGACGGCGGCAGCTTCGCCTCGGGTGGAGAGGGGCGCTCGCGGGTCGCGCGAAAGGTGTATGTTCTCCGCAATGGCGAGCCCGAGTCGGTGGACGTGCGCACCGGGCTGTCCGACGGCACCAACACCGAGATTCTCGCGGGCGAGCTCAAAGAAGGCGACAAAGTCATTCTCGACGCGGTCGCGCTGGGACAAAAGGTGACTCCCACGACCGTGCCCGGAATGGGGGGTTCGCCCGGCACTGGCGGCGGTGGCGGTGGTGGAAGCCGCCGGTCGCCGTTTTAGGCCGCACGATGGACGAGCCCAACATCCCTCAAATTCGGGTCGAGAACCTCACGAAGGTCTACACGACGGGCGACGTCGTCGTGCGCGCTCTCGCGGGAGTGTCGCTCACCGTCCAAAAGGGTGAATTTTTGGCCATCATGGGGTCTTCCGGAAGCGGAAAGAGCACCTTGATGAACATCTTGGGATGCCTCGACAAACCGACGAGCGGCGAATATTGGCTCGCAGGTCTCGAGGTATCCCGGCTCGACAAAAACGCACTTGCCGAAGTGCGGAATCGTACCTTGGGCTTCGTTTTCCAAAGCTTCAATTTGTTGTCGCGGACGTCCGCGCTGGAGAATGTGGAGCTTCCACTG
Organism: Myxococcales bacterium; assembly: GCA_043764595.1. Classification (GTDB taxonomy): domain Bacteria; phylum Myxococcota_A; class Polyangia; order Polyangiales; family Polyangiaceae; genus JAAFHV01. The sequence goes on from JAYUKI010000696.1 coordinate 12,797, forward strand.
CTCTACCAGGGAGTGGGAAGCCGCGAACGTAAGGCCCGTGCCACGCGCGCTTTGGAGCGCGTGGGCCTCGGGAAGCGCCTCGACCACGTGCCGAACCAGCTCTCCGGCGGACAGCAACAGCGCGTCGCCATCGCGCGAGCCCTCGTGGGGGAGCCGAAGGTCATTCTCGCGGACGAGCCCACCGGAAATCTGGACTCGCGCACGAGCCTCGAAGTGATGGCCCTCTTCCAGGAGCTCGGCGAGACGGGCATCACCGTCGCGCTCGTCACGCACGAGCCGGACATTGCCGAATACGTGTCGCGTGTCATCGTGATGCGTGATGGCCTCATGATCGAAGACAGGCGCCAAGAGCCGAAGAAGGTCGTCGTGCCCCCCATGAAAGCCGT
>JAYUKI010000697.1:0-13139 GCA_043764595.1 Myxococcales bacterium
TGCCGACGAGCGCTCCTCGCCCCCTCTTGGGCCGACAGAACCCTAGACAATTTGCCGACATTTGGTCAAGAAAAACGCCAAAAACACAAGGAATATCAAGGGTTTTTCGGCGGCGCCCTGGCGTTGGGCGGTCCAGAAGCCTCCTCTCATCAATCCGGTCGACAAGGGGAGCGTCGGGGGTGTAGCTCACGGGTCGCATGTTGCTCGAGCTCTCGGTGCAGAATCTCGTGCTCATCGAACGCCTCTCTGTGGAGCTCGGTGAAGGCTTTCACGTACTTACGGGCGAAACGGGCGCCGGAAAGTCGATGATCGTCGACGCCCTGGGCCTCGTGCTCGGGGGCCGTGCGAGCCCCGATCTGGTTCGCAAAGGCGAAAAAGAAGCCGAAGTCGAGGCTCGGTTCGAGGTGCTCCCGGGGTCCGCCGCGATGGCGAAGCTCGAAGAAGCTGGAATTCCTTGCGACGGAGAAGTCGTCGTCCGTCGCGTGGTCGCCGCGGAAGGCCGGAGCCGGGCGTTCTTGAATGGCCGTCTTTCCACTGCGGCGCAGCTCGCCGAGCTCGGCCGCGACTTGTGCGACATCTCGTCCCAGCACGAGAGCGTGAGCCTGACCGATCCGGCCAGTCACCTCGCCTACCTCGATGCGTTCGGGCACCTCTCCGAGGCGCGTGAGGCGCTCGCCGTTCAGTTTTTGTCGCTCGCCGAGGTCGTACGCGCCATCGAGGCCACCCGAACGGCCGAGCGTTCGCGCAGCGAGCGCGAGGACTTTCTCGCGTTTCAAGTCCGCGAGATCGACGATCTCGGGCCGACCCTGGGCGAGGAGCACACCCTCGAGTCGGAGCGCGGACGCCTGCGTCACGCCGAGAAGCTCGTTCACGCCACGCGTGGAGCGGCCGACCGTCTCTACGACGGGGACAGCACCATCTGCGACGCTCTCGCGCGCATCGTTTCGGACCTCGAGCAAGCGGCCACGCTCGACACGACGCTCGCACCCGTGGCCCGATCGGTCGAAGCCGCGCTGCTCGAGCTTTCGGACGCGGCCCGTCAGATCTCGCGCTACGCCGAGACCGTCGAGGAAAACCCCGAGCGTCTCGTCGAGCTCGAGGACCGAAGCTTTCGCTTGCAGAAGCTCTTACGGAAGCACGGCCCTGGAACCCAAGAGCTCTTGGCGCACCGCGAAGAGCTCGGTCGCGAGCTCCTCGCCATGGCGTCGGCGCAAGGACGTCTCGTGTCCCTCGAGGTGGACCGCGACGCCCGTCTCGCCGAGATCGCCAAGCTCGCTCGCGCCCTATCGAAGAAGCGCCGCGCAGCCGCCGAGAAGCTCGCGGACGCCGTCGGCCGAGAGCTATCGCAGCTCGGAATGGGACGCGCACGCGTCTCGGTCGACGTGACCCCAATCCAGCCCGGCCAGGGCGATCCACTCGTCGTGGACGGCGCACGCCTCACCGCCAGCGGCGTGGATCGCGCCGAGTTTTTGATCGCGCCGAACAAGGGCGAAGACCCGAAGCCTCTCCGAAAAATCGCGAGCGGTGGCGAGCTCTCGCGCGCGCTTCTCGCGGTCAAGAAAGTCCTGGCCGAGAAGGGCCCGGCGGGCCTCTACGTGTTCGACGAAGTCGACGCCGGCGTGAGCGGTGGTGTCGCCGAGGTCATTGGACGGAGCATCGCCGAGGTCGCACGGCACCGCCAGGTCCTCTGCATCACGCACCTGCCGCAGATCGCGGCGCTCGCCGACGTGCACTTCGTGGTCGACAAGACCGAAGAGCACGATCGCACGGTGAGCCGAGTGCGAAAGCTCAACGAGGCCGAGCGGGTGACCGAAGTGGCCCGCATGATCGGTGGCGTCAAAGTCGGCGATGCCGCCAAGAAAGCGGCCCGAGAGCTCATGGCAGCCAAAGTCGCACGCTGAGCCTGCGGGCACCGATTCGTCGAGACGTGCCAGTAGCGCCTACGATGAAAAGCCCGCACCCCATGGCGCGGGCTTTCTCCGTGCGGGAATGCCGTTTCGCTCAGGCAAAAACGAGAGCCACGTTCTCGGAAAGACGGAGTGGCTTCGGTCGCTTCGTTAGGATGTCCACTCCGTCCTTCGTGACGACGAGGGTGTGCTCGAACTGAGCCGACAGCTTTCCGTCGATCGTGCGGGCGGTCCACTTGTCTTTCGGATCGACCTTCACCTCGAAGCGTCCAACGTTCACCATCGGCTCGATCGTGAACGTCATGCCGGCCTTCATTCGCTCGCCCGTGCCGCGCTTTCCGTAGTGCTTGACCTGCGGATCTTCGTGGAACTTGCGGCCGATTCCGTGACCGACGAAGTCCCGAACGACGCTGCACCCTTGCGCCTCGGCGTATTCTTGGATGGCCGCGCCGATGTCGCCGAACCGCGCCCCCTCGCGCACCTCGGCGATGCCGAGCTCGAGGCACTTTCGGGCGACCTCGGTCACTTGCCGAGCTTCGGCGCTCGGAGTGCCGATGTAAAAGGTGGCCGACGTGTCGCCGTAGAAGCCCTTGTAGAGCGTCGTGACGTCGACGTTGACGATGTCGCCTTCCCGGAGCACTTCTTTGCCAGGAATTCCGTGGCAAACCACGTCGTTGACCGACGTGCACACGCTCTTCGGGAAGCCGCGGTACTTGAGTGGCGCCGGGTATGCGCCGCGCCGCATGGTGTCCTCGTGGACGATTTCGTTGATGTCGTCCGTCGTCATTCCGACGCGGAGCCTTTCCCCGACGAGAATCAGGGTTTCGGCTGCCATCTGGCAGGCAACACGGAGCTCTTCGACTTCACGAGGACTCTTGATTTCGATGGCCACATCGCCTCTCTAGCCCGGAAGCTCGGCGAGCGGGAGAGGTCAGACCACGAAACGCAAAAAATGCGGCGCGCGGCCTTCGCAGACACGGGCGCCAAGGGACAAGGGGCTGTCAGCGCTTCTCCGGGCCTTCCAGAATCGTGGTCGCGTCGGTGGCCGAATCGCTCACGTCTTTGGTGTCTGGGGCGAGGTAGAAGTGAAGCTCGCTGTCGGCGTCGGGGCGGACGAAAGAGCGAACGAAGGCAATGAAGCGTTTGCCCACGATGGCCGAGTCGAGATTCCTCAAGATGCCTGCGGACGGGGCATCGGCGCCGACGTGGAGCTCGAAGGTTTCGCCCGGCGGGTGGGCACCTGCGAGCTTCTTTTCGGTTTTGCACCCAATGACGAAGCTCGTGCCCTTCGCTTCGCCTTTGGCCACGATGGTGACGACCTTCACGCGCACGACGGCGTCGGCGGTTTGGGCGCGCTCCCGAAAGAGTGGGTCGTACTTCGGCTGGTAAAGGCGTCGGTCGCCGGTGACACCGGCCGCACTTGGCTCGATGGAATCGTCGAAAAGCGCCGTCACGTGACCGCTGTAGGCCGAAAGGGGCCTCGCGGCAGGTTTCGACGGCCCACATCCGACGCCTGCAACGGCGACGAAGAGGAGCCCTATGGCCGCTTTGTACTGGAGCAGGCGTTTCACTCGGAGCCAGGACGGAGCGACGTTTTGGGGAACGGCGGCAGTCGTGCGCCCTTGCACGGACGGTTCGAGGCCAGGTGGCATTGGCGGGAACAGTAGCCGACGGCGCGGGAGTCGGAAGCAAAAACGACGTCTCGCCTGCCGCCGTTCGTTGACTTTGGAGCCTGCAAAAATAGCGTCCTTGCCACGCGTGCTCCCTCCGGCTTGGGCTTCCAGCTCAGCCCGTCGAGTGATAGCGTTCGCTCCGAGGAGATGGTGCGATGAAGCGATTGCAGATGACTTTGGTTCTTGGTCTCGGCGCCATGCTGGGGGCTTCTGTCGCCGCATGCACGCCTCCGAAGCCGCCCGCGGCTCCGGACGAGGCCGCCACCGAAACGCCCGCCGAAGGGAGCTCGACGGCCTCATCGGGCTCGAGCAGTGGCAACGCTGGCAGTGGCATCCATGTGCCCGGTCCTGCCATGCCGGGAGGAAAAGGCGGCGGCGGTCCGACAGGCGGCGGAGCGAAGGGCTCCGTCCCTGGCGAAGCCCCCAATGCTCCGGGAGTCGCCACGCTCCTCGACGGCGGAATCCGCTGGGGGATGAACAAAGAAGAGGTCGTCAAGGCCCACACTGCGGTCGGCGGAGTGCTCTGGAAGGAATACGACGCCAAGCTCGCGAAGGCCTCCGTCGGGCCCCAGATGAAAGCCATCGAGCAAGAGCGTGACGGCGCCATGCGCGCCTTCGAGCGCACGTGGGTCGAGTTCGAAGGGAATCCGACGGGCTACGACGCGACGGGCCTCAAGTCCGAGTACACCTACCGCAACAAGGAAGCGCTCCTTCAGTTCCAGCGCAACGGCAAGACCCGCTACTTTTTCTTCATCCAGGGGCGCCTGTGGAAGATCTACGACGCCGTCCCGCTCGCCGAGACGGGCCCGTTCGGAAAGACGTTCGCGGACGCGGTGAACAGCATGAATGGAAAGCTGGGCGTCCAGGGCCGCATCGTTGCTCCCGATCCCGCCGCAGGCAGGATGCTCACATTGGTCGATTGGCGTGATCAGAGCTCGCACATGCGTCTCGTCGATCGCTCGGGGGAAGGCGTCGCCGGCGTCGTCCTCGAGGACCTCTCGACGCTGAACAACCTCGTGAGCTTGCGCTCCACCAAAGAGGCGAATCCGCTCGAAATCGATCCGACCATCGCGGCCGTGACCAAGGGCGACAACCGCACCGATCCGAACGCGCCCGGTTCGGCCACGCAGGCGAAGCCGGATCCGAAAAAGGATCCGAAAAAAGCCCCGAAGAAGTAGCGCGATTGGCGCTTCGCATCTGGGCACGGATGCTGTTAGCCTGACGTTGTGGAAGAAAAACTAGTGGCGCAGTGTCGCGATCTCGTCGCGCCGCTCGTCCAGGCAGACGGCGGTCACATGTACTTGGTCAGCGCTTCCGCCGACCTCGTCCACGTTCACCTCACCGGGACGTGTGCCGGTTGCCCCGGTGTCCAAATGACCCGCGAGCGGCTCATCGAGCCCGTGGTGGCCAAGGTGGCTCCAAAAGCTACCATCAAGGTCACCACGGGATTCTCTCCGCCCGACGGGGCCAAAAAGATAGTGGCGCCTGCTCCGTGAGCGCCGTCGCGATCGGCGCCCGCTATCACCATGCGGACACCCTCACGTCGGAACAGACTTTGCGCAGGTCCGGCGGTTTTTTGCTCTTGTCGGCGCCCCGCCGGCAAGCGATGCTAGTGTAGTTTTTCCGGAGGGCCGCATCGGCTCGGGGGCGTTGTGGAGGTCTCGTGGCGAGGTACCGTCTGCGATTGCTGCTGCAAGAATTCGATCTGCCGCGCGGAACCACGCTGATTGGACGCAGCTACGATTGCCACGTCACCATCGAGGATCCCCTCGTGTCCCGGCAGCATGCCCGCATCGAGGTGGAGGGGGATCGGGTCACCGTCTTCGACCTCGGCAGTCGAAATGGCGTGAAGGTCAACGGTGCGGGAATCAAGGGCTCCCAAGACCTCCGTCACGGGGATCGGGTTCGCATCGGCACCCAAGAGCTCGTGTTCACGCGCGTCGAAGCCCGCCCGCCGGAACCCTCGAGAACTACAGGGTTTTTGCAGCATTGCCACGTGTGCCGCATGCCCTACCCAAGAGAAGCTGGGGCCTGTCCGAACTGCGGAACCGTGGTCGCGGACGAAGAGACCCAACTCGAGGTGAAGAGCGAGGCTGCTTGGACCTTCGAGCTCCAAGTGCAAGTCCTCGAACGCGCGCTCGCCATGACTCGCCTCGAGGATGCGAGCCGCATCCTTACGCGCGCCAAGGCGCAGCTCGACGAATCGCTGGCCCGACACGAGACCATCGACGGGAAGCAGCTCTCCCTCCTTGTCGTCAGCGCCCTTCGCACGAGCTTCTTGTCCAGGGATCCGGCGTGGGCGCTCTGGTCCGCCGAGGTCTACGAGCGGATGTCGTTCGTGCCAACCCCCGAGGTGTTGGGCTGGTTTCAGCAGCTTTACGGGCGCTTTACCGAGCTCGAAGGCCCAATCCAGTCGTTGATCGACCACCACAAGAACCGTCGAGTCGAGCTCAGTGCCGACGAGTCCTCCGTGCTCACCCGCCTCGAATCGCTCACCCAGAAGCTCCCCGACGATCCATTCGCGCAGACCCACGTGGGCAAGCTTTCCTGAGCATCTTCGGTGTTTCGCGGGTCGCCATCCGCGCGCCTCAAAGCAAAGAGCGAAGCCTCATGGCTCGGCACCAAGGCGCGCTCCGAGGAACCTGCAGCGCCTGGTTCTCTTAAGCAACAATCGCATGCTCGCAACGCAGGTGGTCCGGATGCGTTGGTGGGAGCAAATCAACGGGCGGGAATGTGGCCTTTCCCCCCGTAGGTTTCGGGGGAGCCCAGCGGGAGCGCGTTGGTCTCTTGCCGGTTCTTGCCGAGAAGGGGTAAACCTCCCTTGGGAATTCATGCCCGAGCGTTGTCCTTCCCACGTCTGCCCACGAGCTGTTCGACGGCGCGTCGCACTCCTTGGAGGCGTGTGGATGGGCGCGTCGAAGTTCGATGCTCCCGCGCGGGGGGCCGAGTGAAGTTTCGGCTCCGGTATCTCCATCACGACGTGGAGCTCGTGGAGGGAGAGTTCGCAGTGGGCCGGAGCGCCACGTGCCAGCTCTCGCTCGACGATCCGCTGGTCTCGCGAAGGCACGCCATCTTCCACGTAGGCGACATGCTGGTGAGCGTCGAAGATCTGGGAAGTCGCAACGGCGTAATCGTCAACGGTACGCGCGTCCAAGGCACCCTAGAGCTCTCCGTCGGCGATCGCGTCCTCATCGGCTCCCAAGAGCTCACGCTCCTTGCGACCCGCGAAGGTGGGCCCTCCACGAGGTCGCCTGCGACCAAGAACACCGTGTCGCGCATGACACCGAGCTCCGGCATCCAAATGCCTCGCTTCGACGATGCCGAGCCGAGCATGGTGCGGCGGGTCGATCAGTTCAAGCTCCTCGGAAGTGTTGCCGAAAAAGCGCTCGCACTCGGTCGAGCCGGCGAGGCAGAGAGACTGCTCGCCTCGGTGCTCGCGGACGTGATCGAGGCCTGCCGCTCGGGGCGCCCCTTGCCGGTGTCGCTCGTCGACCAGGCGGCGAAGTTCTCGGCACGGCTCGCGACGTCCACCGGAAAAGGTGGCTGGGCCGACTACGTGATCGAGCTCTACGCGGCGCAAAATCGCCCGCCGCCCGCCGCCGTCATCGACGAGCTCTACAACGCGATGAACAAGGTCACTGCGGTCGACGTGGCGCGCCTTCGCGACTACGTGGTCCAGATTCAGGAGCGCTCGTCGAGCTTGGGGCCGGCCGATCGCTTCTTGCTCCAGCGTCTGGAAGGGTTGGAGCGACGGGCGCGGTCTCTCCGCGGCTAGGCCCACGCTCGCGACCTTTTTGCCAAGCCAGGTTCGCCTCGGCGGCGCTGCGGATCTCGTTCATGAGCTCGTGATCTTCGAGGGCGCTGACCGCTGCGTCGAGCGATGCCGGCAGCCTCACTGCGGGCGGCACTTTTCGACGCGCGCGCCGCTCCGGCGGGCGATCGACCTCGACTTGTCCGACGCGAAAGCGAAGGCGGACCGCGGGAACGCCGAGTGCGACGAGCCGCGTCAGCACGTCGTTCGTGAGCATCGCGAGCTCGTTCGACCAGACACTCGTCGCGACCATCACGAGCAGCTCGCCGTTTTCGAGCTTGAGCGGCAGCGTGCGATCGGCGATGCGGAGGCCCACCGCCCGAACCCACGTTTCGCGCGGAATAGGGGGCTTTTGGCGAGCGAAGCGGTTCTCTCCGGAGCGGTCGAGAATGTTGTCGAGCGCCTCGGGGGTTGCGAGCCGCCGGCGTCGTTTCTTCGCAGAGCTCAACGGGTGCCGCTCGGTTTTCGGAGCTCGAGGAAGGGCCCGCGCGCCGCCGGATCGATGACAGCGCCTCGGCGGTCGGCGATGCCCGTCCGCACGTAGCCTTGGGCGTAGCGAAGCGCGTAGGGCACTTGCGGTCGCGTGACTTGGCTCGTTTCGAGGGCCACGTATACTGTGACGGGAAGCGCCTTTTGCCCGCGCAGCTCGGGTGACATGGCGCCTTTCGTGTCTTGGGCCTCTTTGCAGCGGGTGGCGACTCCGCCGCTGCGGTCCTGCGTCCGGCACCGGTCGAGTGCGGCGAGGTCGTCCGCCGTGGTTCCTCGGCCCACGACCGAGGCCGCCTCGGCGCGAGCGTCGTCCGATGGGTCCTCGGCGAGGATTTTTCGAGTGCGAGTGGGGTCGACACAGACCGCGGACGCTTCGTTCAGCCCCGCGAGCGCATTGGTTCGCACGTGGCTTCGGGTGTCGGTTAGACGTGGGCACAAGAGCGCTGCGGCACGATCGGGACGTGCCTTGCCTTCGAGGGTCAAGAGTCGCGCCACCGAGGCCGTGGCGTTCGTCGCGACGTCGCCGTCCGTCGAGCTCGTGAGCTTGGCGAGTAGGTCGATGGCTTGGGGATTTCCAGCCGTGCCGAGGGACCAAGCCGCTTCGGCGCGCACGCTGGCGTCGCTGTCCTGGAGTGCACCGACGAGGATATCGTAGGCGACGCGGGAGATGGCCGCGCGCTTGGCGAGTGCTGCCACCGACGCGCGCCGGTCTTCTACGGGGTGCGAGGCCTTGGCATGCGCAACCAAGAGATCGATCGCCGAAGGGAGCTGTGTGCGCGACAGCACTTCGACGAGTGCGTCGCGTTCGGGGCCTGCCGCGAGGCCGAGCGCCTTCCCGAGGCGGCCTACGGCGGCTTCGGTGGGCACACGCTCGAGGATTCCGCCAATCGCATGAAAGAGAGCGAATCGATCCGACTCTTCGCTTCCTTCCAGCTTGGTCAGGAGCGCGTCTCGGGTCCGTTCTCCGCCCACCCGAGAGAGGGCCATCGCGCCGCGGAGGCGCACCTCGCGTGCCTTGTCCTCGAGCGCTTCGAGGAGCACGTCTTCGATGCTCTTTGCCCCTGGTGGCAGGCGCTCCTGGGTCGCGGCGGGCCCGACGGCGCCGATGGCATCGATGGCGGCCATACGCAGGGTCATGTCCTTGTTTGCTGCGAGTGGAGCGAGGACTGCAGCCGCACGTGGAGCACCCGTCCGACCGAGGAGCTCCACCACGGCGACACGCTCCGGCGGAAGCAGTCGACCTTCGCGCAATGCCGCGGCTAGGGGTTCCACCGCACGTCCATCGGGTTGAGATGGATCGAGGAGCAGCGCTGCGGTCTTGATGGCCTCTGCTCGCGCGAGGGGGTTTTCGTCGGCGACGAACTCGAGGACCACTGCGACCGATGCGCTCGTGCCGCAGCCAGCCAGCGCGTGCAGCGCCGCAGGAAGCGGTAGGGTTCCGCGGCGCAAGGCCGTCACGATGGCACGCTCGGCGGACTTGGTTTTGAGGGCACCCAGCACGACGGCAGCGCTCGTGGCCGCGGCTTGGCTCGGGGCGCGCTCGAGGAGGGGGACAAGAAGAGTCTCCGCCGAAGGTCCAGTTGCGATGAGGGCATCGCGAACCGGGGTGCGATCGAGGGTGACTACGGCGTCCTCGCCCACGCCGAGCCGCGCGACGAGGGCGCCGACGGCATTCTTTGTTCCCATCTTGCCGAGGGCGGCAAAGGCGGCTTGGCGCACCGTGGCGGTTCGGTCTGCGAGGAGCGATGCGATCGCGTCCACGCCGCCGTCTCCGCGGAGCTGTCCGAGTGAGCCAAGCGACTCGATGCGAACCTCTTGGTTTACGTCTCGCAGGGCGATGACGAGAGCTTGCACGGCACGGGAATCGCCCAGAAGCCCGAGGCTTCGAACGACGGCTTGCCTCACCTCGGGCACCGAATCCTGCACTTTGCCGACCAGTGGGACGACCGCGCGCGCATCGCCCAGCCGCGCAAGCGCGCGAGCGACCTGGACACGTACGGGGGGGCTCGGGTCGTCGAGCTTGCCGAGAAGTGGAGCAACGGCGTCGGCGCTACCATGCGAGCCGAGCGCGTCGGCGGCTGCCGCACGCACCAACGGATCGGCGTCGCCGAGGGCGCGCGCGAGCTGCGGGATGGCGCGTGGCGAAGGCGAAATCTTGGCGAGCTCGCACGCGGCGAGGCGTGCCCTCGGTTCGCGATCTCCGAGCCATGGCAAGACGGCGTCGGTGGCGGCGGCGAGCCGCAAGGTGACGGCGGCTTGTGCCGCGGCAAGTCGGACCTCGAGATCGGGGTCTTCCAGCGTCCGCAGAACGAGAGGCTCGGCGCGTTCTTTTCCGAGCGTCGACAGCTCACGTGCCGCGGCGCGCCGGGTCGTGGCGTCAGCCGAGCGGAGGGATTTCTCCACGCGCTCCGGGACGTCCGGCCACACGAGGGCCGTCGCATCACGTGGCGTGACCGCCGAGAAGAGCCCCAGCAAACCGAGCACGAGCACACGACCGATCTTCACCCGCCAACGATAGCTTTCCCGGCCGTTCCCGCCCAGCAATCTCGAGGCGCTCAAAGCGCTCGGCGATGGGCCTCGTTCAGGCGAGACCGCTCCGCCTCCGCACGAGGAAGCTTCCGCCGAGGGTCATGGCGGCCAGGAGCGCGAAGGCCCAAGGAGGAGCGAGCGGGGCGACGTGGCGCTCGGAGGCCACGACGGTGGGCTTGGGGAGTGGCAAGTCGATCTTGGAATCTGCCCAGAAAAAGGAACCCTGGGTGGCTTTTGCCAGTCGCTCCAGGCGGGCCGGATCCGGACGCCCGTCTGCCCATTCGTCTCCACCCGCTTCGCATGCAAAATCCCGCCGTGTCGCGGGAGCTTGACCGATGCGGGCGCGCGCCGTGTATCCGCCGGACGGAAGAGCCGGCAGGACGATCTCGAGCGTTCTTGCCCCCGGCTCCGATTTTGGGACGGGCACGACGACGGGCTTCTCGTCGGCGCCAAGCTTGGCAAGCTCGAGCTTTACGGCGCCCACGATTCCGCCCGGAGTGTGGATGCGCAACGTGGCTGGGGCTCCCGCAACGCAGTCGCTGGCGAGCTCGAGTTGGGCGGGCTCGAAGCGCGGATCCCGCATGAGCCATCCGAGCAGACCATCCCACATGGCACCATATCCGCGCCCCGAGGTTCGGGCCCCGGATTCCGAAAATTGGAGGAGCCACGCGCCGTCGATGCCGAGGGCGATGCTGCGTCCGTTTCCTTGTTCACCGATGGCGAGAATCGGCATGCGAGCGCCGCTTTTCGTGCTGCGTCCCGGGTGGCGAAGGAGGGCAAGGCCCGTTGGCCTCACGTCGCCGAGCACGTTGGCTCCAGGCATCTCGGGGAGCTCGTCCCCGAGGAGCTTCCGGAGCGGCGCCAAGAGCGGCGCGTCGCGCCCTTCGTCGGTGTAGACCGGGACGACCTTCGCGGTATCGGCGGCCGTGGCGCCGTGGGTGCCATCGAGCGTGACGGGGAGCACGTCGGCGAGGGGCGTGTCCGCATAGCCGCCGGCGACGAACGAGTTCGGGCCACCCACCATGACGAGCCCACCTCCTGCGCGCACGTACTTCGCAAGCGCTGGGAGGTGCTTTTCCATGCCGTAGGGCTGCGCGTCGAAGTCTTGGAGGACCACTGCGTCGAACGATGGGAGATGCTCGCTGAAGAGCTCGTCGACTGGGAAGGGAATGAGTGCGAGCTCGTCGTTCGGGGCGTTCGGGTTGTCCGTCGGCGTGCGCAAAATGAAGAATGCGACGAGGTCGACCGAAGCGTCTCCCTTCAGCCACTGCCGGAGCGCACGCACGTCGTTCGTGGGCCTCCCCGCGACGTGCAACACGCGAATGCGCTCGCGGGCCACGTTGAAGGTCAGAAACCGCTTGTCGTTCTCGGGGATCTCGTCCCCTTCCGGCGAAGCCACCGAGACCTCGAGGACGCGAGGTCCTGCGCGCTCGAAGGTGATGGTCAGGTCGAGGTGCGCCTTGCCGTCCTTCACCGAGGCAACTCCGGACGCGAGGAGGGCAGGCGGGCCGTCTTCGCGGAGCTCGCGCGCGATCACGGTGAGCTCACCGCACGAAAGTCCGTCGCATCCAATCTCCACCCGCAGGGGAAGAGGCACATGGGCGACGGCGCCTGCCGCCGAGACGTTGCGCACGCTCGCGTCTTTTGGCACCGTGCGGGTCGTCGCGACGGTGTGCACTTTTGTCCCGGGAAAGAGCTCCGCGAGCGAGGCTTCGGGCGCATCCTCCGGGGGATCGTCGAGGCGTCCGTCCGATACGACCACGAGCGATTCTGGGCGCTCCTCGGCCGACTCCGCGAGTGTCGAGCTCGCCTTTCGCAGGTCCGAGTGGCCCTCCGAGGGGATGGCTCCGGGCACGAGAGGCGAAGGCTTCCCGGCACCGAAGCTGAGCACCGTGATGCGCGCGGAAGGCGTGCTCTTTCGAATGGCATCGATCGCACGGTCACGCTTCGCGGCGCGCGTTTCGGTGCCGTCGCGTAGGTTTTGCGAGCGCGAGTGGTCGGCCAGCACTACGACACGCGGACCCACGACGCTCTCACTGGCCGCAACACGAACGGGTCGAAGCACGGCCAAAAGAAGGGCCATCGAGGCCACTGCGGACGTCACGGCCACGAGCCCACGTCGCGAGCGGTCGCTCCGCCGAAGCTCGATGGCGAGCAGCACGAGCGACGCCACCGTGAGTGCGACCGCGACCGGGGGCGCCCACGCGGGAAGATCTTGGGCAAGGCCAAAGCGAGTGACCGTGGTGCCCGTCATGGGGCGCTGCCTGCGAGGGCTCGTCGACGCATCAGAAAGGCCGCGTGCACTTGGTCGTCTTTGTAATTCGAGCAGAGGACGTACATCGCGATGTTCACGGCGAGGCGGATCGCGTGCTCGCGCTGCCCGTCGCCGTTGGGCACGACCGGATGCTCCCAAGAGCCCGTGGCGCCCCGCGCGAGCGCTCCACCCACGTCGTGCGAAGAAAAAAGGACTTGAGCTTGGCCCCCTCGTACGATTGCGTCCAAGTTTTTCGGCCCGAGAACGCGACCTTCGGCACGACGAAGGAGGTAGAAGGAACGAAACACGACGTGCTCCGGTCCCAGTGGGATAGGCGCGGAGTCTGGTAGCACGCGGGCCATCTCGCGGCGCGCGGCTCGCCCGAATGCGCTCGGCTCGCCCGTGTCGGAGACGCCCGCGTCGTCCACGAACAACGTTCCTCCCAGGGCAAAGTAGCGACGGAGACCTGCGATTTC